>NZ_JBVHVF010000002.1:15194-318261 GCF_055564955.1 Streptomyces sp. NPDC028910
GTGGGGGGGGTTTGATGCCGGTTTTTTTTTTTCCCCCCCCCCCCCCCCCCCCCCCCCCCCCCCCCCCCAACCCCTACCACCGGCGGAGTCAGGCGATGACGAAGGGGATGAACGCCACCTCGGCACGGGGAGCACTGCCCGGATCTCCGCTGCCCCGGACAACGAAACCCCACTGCCGGTCCTCGTCAGCTCTGCTGGAGTCGAAGGACTCGCACTGCGGGTGGGAACGGATCGCGGCGATAGTGTCGGTGATCCGGGCATCCGGGTCCTTCTCCCGGTAGAACATCAGCAGAGACGTCCGGCGGCCGCCGTTGTCCGTGTACCTGAGCAGCTGGTCCAGCGCGTCGGTGACCGACTTCGGCCCGGTGTAGAACTTGCACTCGGAGATCGACACGTTGCGGTCTCCGACTCGGATCAGGATGTCCGTCTTGCCCTTGCCGTTCAGGGTCTCGCCCGTGGACTGCCCTTCAAAGTAGGCGTTGAGGGCGACGAGCAGCACGTCTCGCAGCCGCTCCTCAGGCATGTCGGAGGTCAGGAGGCCCAACCGCTCCATCGCGTTGCGGGCACCCCGCAGAAGCCTGAGGGATTCCGCGTACGCCCTGGCGTCGTGCCGCGCCACCTCGGGCCGCCACTCGCCGACCGGCAGGATCTGGAGGGTCGGGCTGACCTGGTAGCCGTCCCGGGCCAGCGCGGCTGTGACCTTCGCCAGCGTCCCGTCCCAGCCGTAGGAGCCGGTGCACTCATCCAGCATGCCCTCGAACGCGCGCAGGGCCCGTTGTACCTGCCTCTCGTCGGTCCAGTCAACGCCTTCGGCGAAGGAGCTGAAGACCTGCTTGCGGGCTCCACCCGAGCAAGTCTGCACGGCCTCCACGGGAGAGAAGCCCTCACCTGTCCAGCATGCTCGCAGGGGACTCAGCTCGATGATGGAGCTGAGCTCCCAGAAGAGCTGGCGCGTCCGGGCGCTGACTATCTCGACAGCTGTATCCATCGGGCCAGGTTAAGAGCCTGAACTGTGTCGGTGACGACGTTTCAGGTACATCGCTCTCTGTACGTGGAGGCTCCATCGGAGGAGAGCGCCGACACGCCCGACGACACTTAGCTCTCCAACTTCTCCACCACTACTTTCCGTGGTGGAGAAGGGAGTCAGCCGGTTCAAGGCTGTGCTGGGCTAGTTCGGATATGCCTGCATCCGGTGCTCGATGCTGCGGCCCGAGCCGGAACAGCGGTCACGGCTTGTTGAAATCCGGGACAACCTCATCGCGCGGATCGCCGAGGCCGAGCGGGAGGGCTGGCTCGGCGAGGTCGAAGGTCTGCACGTCAGCCTCGCCGGCGCCCAGGACAAGATCACCCAACTCGACGCCGAAGCGACCCGCCGATCCACTGCCGTCAGCCTTGGCATGCCGGCGTTCGGCCAAATCGCCGCCCGCGATGTGTGACAACCCGTCTAGGCCCTGCTGCGGAAGTGCTGGTCACACGCGGTCTGGCACACATGGGCGTCGGCGTTGTCAGTGGTTCCGTGCATGATCGGCGCGTCAGTTCTTCTACCGGGATGGGAAGCACATGCCGATCGCAAACCAGCAGGTAGCAGGGCACGCATTTCTGCGGCAGATGTTCTAGGACTCGTACTTCCCTGATCGCATCGTCGACCAGGGAAGGGCGATCCTGCTGCGTCTGTGCGAGCGGATTGAGGCTGAGCAGCCGTCGGATCTGGAGGCCCTGTATGCGCTCACCCAGGCCGCGACGGAGGAGTTCAACCTTCTGGATGCGGAGTTCGTCGCGGCTGGGAGTGGGATCGAGACAGTTGCGCGTGAGTGGATCGGCGATGAGTTCTGGTTTGTCGCGTCGGCATATGGGTTCACGGACGTGGATAGAGAGGAGCTGATCGCCGGCCGGGACTGGTGAGCGGGACCGGAAGGCCGTTCTGCCGGTCAGAGGCCATTGAGGGCGGCGATCAGCACGGGCGCCTCGTGGCGGACGGCAACCTTGACATCCTACGTACTCGACCTGGTCGCCGACGATGTCCGGGCGATCGTCGCCGAGGTCGGCGGCGGGCCGGTGCTCATCGGTGCCTCGCTCGGCGGCCTGGGTTCGCTGCTCGCCGCCGGAGAGGCACCGGAGGCGGCGATCCGCGCCCTGGTACTCGTCGACGTCGCCCATCGACCGGATCCCCGCGGGTTTCGCCGGATCGTCGCGTTCATGCGCGGCCATCCGGACGGATTCGCCGACGTGGGGGAGGCGGCTGCGGCGGTGTCCCCGCATCTGTCGCACCGGCCGCGTCCGTCCGACCCCGAGGGGATACGGAACAACCTGCGGCGCCACGGCGACCGCTGGGTGTGGCACTGGGACCCCCGGTTGCTGGACAGCTTCGAGGGCCGGATGGACCCGCCCGGCATGGCGGAGCGTCTCCTCGACGCCGCGCGCCACGCCGACGTGCCGATCCTGCTCGTCCGCGGCGGGATCAGCGATGTGGTGCGCGAAGACGTCGCCGAGCAGTTCTGCGACAGGGTTCCCCAGGCGCGACGCGTCGACGTGGCCGGCGCGGGGCACCATGGTGGCCGGCGATCGGAACGAGCACTTCCTCGATGCGATCGTTCCGTTCCTGGAAAGGGTCGAGTGAGCGGCCCAGCTCCGGTCGGTGGCTGCGTGGATCGCCTGTTTGCCCTTGGCGTTCGCCCGTCGGGCGCGTTTGTCGCAGAAGGCCTCTACGCCTGGGCGGCGGGCGAGGCCCGCACGGCGTCAGCGGCGCCCCGCGAGATCTACTTCGCGGACTGGTCCGAGACCGGCCCGACCGACCCGGCCTGCGAGATCGCGGTCCCGCTGGCCCTCTGAGCGACCGGAGCGGGCCCGGCTCACGGCGGCGGCCAGGCCCGACCGCACCAGTAGGTCCGTCACCGTCACGGCCACCCTAGTGCGGCCTCCACGTGTACTTGCCGCCGCCCACCCACCGGATGACGTCCGGGTCGTCGAGGTCGTGCACCGTGATGCCCATGGCCGCGGCGGCCAGGAGCACATCCACCATCGACCGCGCCAGGGCGACGACCTCCCCGTCGACCTCCACCGTGCGGAAGGGCGGATCACCGGGCTGCACTCCTCGCACGGTGATCCTGGGCTTCGAGATGTAGGGGCTGCCGCTTTCGGTCATGCGGAGATCGGTTCCACGCCACGGCCGACAATATGCCCGGCGAGCGGGAGTGTCGCGCTGCCTCTTTCAGGTACCTCCGGCGTCTCGTCCATGCACCCGTGTGGGCGACTTCCGATGCGCGACGTACCGGCACGTACCGGCACGACCCAAGGGAAATGGGGGTTCCGTGACGTCCCCGTAGCAGGCCGGGCACGCGAGGGGGCGACTTTGCGAAGATCCACTCATGGTGATCTCTTGATCACCGACAGTGTCCCCGGCTGCATGAAGGGTTCTCCATGCGCACGGTTCGAGAAGCGGTCCTGGATGTTCTGCGCACACGCGGAATGACCACGGTCTTCGGCAATCCCGGCTCGACGGAGCTGCCGATGCTCAAGGAGTTCCCCGACGACTTCCGGTACGTACTGGGCCTCCAGGAGGCCGTCGTCGTCGGTATGGCGGACGGCTTCGCGCTCGCCTCCGGCACCACCGCCCTGGTGAATCTGCACACCGGCCCCGGAACGGGCAACGCGATGGGCGCGATCCTCAACGCGCGGGCGAATCGCACGCCCATGGTCGTCACCGCCGGACAGCAGGTCCGCTCCATGCTCACCATGGAGGCCCTGCTGTCCAACCCACAGGCCACGCTCCTCCCGCAGCCCGCCGTGAAGTGGGCGTACGAGCCTCCGCGCCCCGCCGACGTGGCGCCCGCGCTGGCCCGCGCCGTGCAGCTCGCCGAGACCCCGCCGCACGGCCCGGTCTTCCTCTCCCTGCCCATGGACGACATGGACGCCGAGCTGAGCGAAGCCGAGGACCGGGCTGCCCGGGCGGCCGCCGCCCGGCGGATCACCCACGCCGCCGCCCCCGCCCCGGAAGCCGTCCAGCGCCTCGCGGACCGTATCGCGGGCGCCCGCTCCGCCGTCCTCGTCGCGGGCGACGACGTCGACGCCTCCGGCGCCTGGGACGCGGTCCTCGCGCTCGCCGAGCGCACCGGACTGCCCGTCTGGGCGGCGCCCGTCTCGGCCCGCGTCTCCTTCCCCCGCGACCACCCGCAGTACCGCGGCGAGCTGATCCCGGCGATCGGGCCGCTCGGCCAGCAGTTGTCCGGCCACGACCTGATCGTCGTCATCGGCGCGCCCGTGTTCCGCTACTACCCCTACATCCCGGGCGCCCACCTGCCCGACGGCGCCGAACTGGTCCTGTTGACCCGCGACGCCGAGGAAGCGGCCAAGGCCCCCGTCGGGGACGCGATCGTCGCTGATCCGGCCCTCACCGCACGCGCCCTCACCGAGCGGCTTGCGGCCGGCGGCCCCGTACCCGCGCCCCATGAGCGGGTCCTGACCACCGAGGGTCCCGACGGTGTCCTGACTCCCCTCGCCGCCATGACGGCCATCGCCCAGGGCGCCCCCGCCGACACCCTCTGGGTCAACGAATCGCCCTCCAACGTCCCGCAGTTCCACGAGGCCACCCGGATCAGCACGCCCCGCTCCTACCTGTTCTCCGCGGGCGGCGGACTCGGCTTCGGCGCGGCGGCGGCCGTCGGCGCCCAGCTCGCAGTGCCCTACCGGCCGGTGATCGCCGTCATCGGCGACGGCTCGGTCCACTACGCCGTGCAGGCCCTGTGGACCGCGGCCGCCTACAGGCTCCCCGTCACCTTCGTCGTCCTGAGCAACGCGCGCTACGCCATCCTCCAGTGGTTCGCGCAGCTCGAACACGCGCAGGGCGCCCCCGGCCTCGACATCCCGGGCCTCGACATCGCCGCGATCGCCACCGGCTACGGAGTCCGCTCCCACACCGCCCACGGGGCCGGCGAACTGACCAAGCTGGTCCGGGATTCCGCGGCCCAGCAGGACGGCCCGGTGCTCATCGACGTACCGATCACCATCGAGCTCCCCTCCCTGTAAGGCGCCGCGCATCCGCGTCCGCCTCGCCACCCCCTTCCCGTACGACGCTCAGAAGGCCGCAATGCCCACCGACTGCACCCCGCTCCTCGACCGCCTGCGCTCGGGACTTCCCGCCGGGATCCTGCGCACCGACCCCGAGACGCTCACCGCCCACTCCCGTGACGCGGCGCCCTTCTCCGAGCACGGCGCCCCGGCCGTCGTCGCCTTCCCGCGCACCGCCGGACAGGTCGAACTCATCATGCGCACGACGTACGAGCTCGGCGTCCCCGTCGTCCCGCAGGGCGCCCGGACCGGCCTGGCCGGCGCCGCCAACGCCCTCGACGGCTGCGTCGTCCTGTGCACCACCGAGATGGACCGCATCCTCTCCGTCGACCCGGCCAACCGCCTGGTGCGCTGCGAGCCCGGCGTCGTCACCAAGGACCTGAACGACGCCGTCGCCGCACACGGCCTGACCTACCCGCCCGACCCCGCCTCCTGGGAGCGCTGCACCATCGGCGGCAACATCGCGACCGGCGCGGGCGGCATCTGCTGCGTGAAGTACGGCGTCACCGCCGACTACGTGCTCGGCCTGGACCTCGTCCTCCCCGACGGACGGCGGATGCGTACGGGACGCGACACCGCCAAGGGCGTCGCGGGCTACGACCTGACCCGGCTGATCGTCGGCTCGGAGGGCACCCTCGCCGTCGTCGTCGGCGCCACCCTCGCCCTGCGGCCCGCCCGGTCGCAGGCCCTGTCCCTGCTCGCCCAGTTCCCCACACTCACCGCGGCGGGGGACGCCGTCGCAGCGATCACCGCCGCCGGGCACATCCCCTCCGCGCTGGAACTCCTCGACCGGGCCACCTCCCGGGCCGTCGCCGACCACGGTCACCCGCTGCTGCGCTCCGACAGCGCCGCCACCCTGATCGTGGAGTGCGACACGGCCGACGCGGCAGCCGACCTGAGGGCGGTGGAGCTCCTGTGCAAGGAGAACGGCGCCGCGAACGTCGTCACCGCCGCGACCCCGGAGGAGTCCCGCCGGATCATCGAGGCGCGCCGACTCGTCCCGCCGGCCCTCGGCTCCTTCATGGCGACCCTCGGCGGCAAGCCCACGGCGTTCATCGAGGACGTGGCCGTGCCGCGTTCCGAACTGCCCAAGTTCATCGGCACGATCGAGGACATCGCCCGCCGCCACCGGCTGCGGATCTTCACCCTCGGCCACGCGGGGGACGGCAACCTCCATCCGACCGTCGTCTTCGACGAGTCGGACCCGCAGGAGTCCGACCGTGCCCGCACCGCGTACGACGACATCATGGCCGCCGGTCTGGCCCTGGGCGGCACCAGCACCGGGGAGCACGGCATCGGCACCCTCAAGCGCGACTGGCTCACGCGCGAACTCGACCCGGTCTCACTGGAGTTGCAGCGCGGTCTCAAGCGGCTCTTCGACCCGAGGAACCTGCTCAACCCCGGAAAGGTCGTCGAAGCATGACCAAGCCCACGATCCCCGCCGCGCCCGCCACGCGCACCGCCCCCGCCGGGGCCACCGCCCGCCCGGCGCGCGCCGGGCGGGCCGAGACCGCCCGGTTCGTCGCCACCCACACCCTGCCCGTCTTCATCCGCGGCGTCGTCAGCCCCCGGTTCAAGGTCATGTCCTGGTACGCCGCCCTGAACCAGTCGGCGTGGTCCGCGGCCACCCTGCGCGCGATGCGCGACCGGCACGGCGGTGCCCCGGTCATGGTGCGGGCGCTCTCCGGCGAGATGCTGGTCCTCTTCGACCAGGCGGAGATCCGCCAGTTCTTCGCGGAGCCCGTACGAACCCTCGCCATGGACGCGGAGGACAAGGTCAAGAGCCTGGGCGTGCTCGAGCCCACCGGGGTCACCTGCGCGCACGGCGACCTCCGCGAGGACCGGCGGAAGGTCAACGACGAGGTCCTCGCCTGGGACCGGCCGGTGCACCCGGCCTGTGCGGAGTACCAGAACATCGTGGAGGAGGAGTGCCTCGCGCTCACCTCCCGTACCGGCCTGGACTTCGACCGGGTGCGCCGGGTGATGGGCCGGATCTCCCGGCGCGTGGTGCTCGGCGACCGGGCGGCCGGCGACGAGGAACTGGCCGGCTGGCTGCGCACCCTGCGGGACGAGGCCAACTGGATGGGCCTGCGCAAGAGCCGGAACAAGGCCAACGCGGCCCTCTACGCGAAGGCCGGGGCCCGCATCGAGGAGTACGCGGCCGACGCGCCCCCGCACGCCCTCGCCGCCCGCGCCCTGCGCCACCCCGCCCCCGAGGGAACCGACCCGCTCGGCCAGACCCACCACTGGCTGCTCGCCATCGAGGTGGCGGCCCCGGTCATCGCCCGCACCCTGCTCCTCCTCGCCGTCCACCCGGCCGAACAGGACGCCGCTCACACGGAGGCGGCCACCGGTGGCCACGAACTGCCGCGGCTGCGCGCCGTCGTTCAGGAATCGCTGCGGCTCTACCCGGTCGTACCCGACCTGGTACGGGTCACCCGCGCGGAAACCGAATGGCGCGGGGTCCGCTACCCGGCCGGCACCAGCGTCCTGGTCCCCATGGGCTTCCACCAGCGCGACCCCCGGCACGTCCCCGCAGCCGACCTCTTCGTACCCGGCCGCTGGTTGTCCCCCGAAGCCGACGGCGACACCCGGATGGCGCCCTTCAGCCACGGCGGCGGCCGCTGCCCGGGCGACCAGCTCGCCCTCCTGCTCACCGCCGCGGTCTGCGCCCAGGTGCTCCGCGGCCACCGGCTGACCGGCGGCCGCCCGCGCGTCGACCCGCACCGGCCGCTGCCCGGAACGGTGGACACGGCCGCCATCCGGCTCCGCCTCGCCGCCCGTTGAGACCTGGAGAGAACGCACCCATGCCCGAATCCGTCACCGACGCGGACGCCTCGGCAGACACCGCCACCACCACAGCCCAGCCGGACGTGGCCTCCCTGCACCAGCTGTGCCGTGACCTCGCCGAGGCCGCCGACGCCGTACGCGAGGCCTCCCGGCACGCCACCGCAGTCGCCCTCACCGCCCGCCTGCCGTCGGCCACCCGACGCACCCTGCTGCGCACCCTGACGGACCCGGCAGGGCTCGGCTGGGCTCCCCAGGGCCGTGGTCCCCTGGCCCGCGCCGCCCGGGTCGCGGGGGTCCTCACCAGCCGCGAGAGCCTCGCCGTCAGTCTCGCCGTCGCCGGCCTCAAGGCCCGTATCCGGGCAGCCGCCGTACAGCACCCGGAGCTGCTGGCGGACCCCGACACCGCCCGGGTCATCAAGGCCATCGATGAGGACCGCCAGCGCGAGGCGGTCCGGGTCTTCAGGTCGATCGTCGGCAACCAGGGCGCCGAACGCGCCTTCGCGCTGCTCGCCCCGTCCTTCACGGACATCGCGGCGTGGAACGCGCTCACCGACGAGAACCCGTTCAACGACGAGGCCGGCTGGGAGATCGCCACCGGCCGCACCCTGTCCGTCGCGGAACCCTTCCTCGGCATCGGCAGCCGCTTCTGGGCGCTCATGGACCGCGGACCGGGCCGGGCCGTGCCGGTGCCATGCGACGGGGCCGTGCTGGAATCGCTCGACACCTCCGGGACCATCACCGGCTACATCCGCAACATCGGGACCATCGGCACAGGTGGCACCCTGCTCGTGCAGCAGGTCACCGGTCCGGACGGGATGACGCGGTACGTCGTCCAGCTCGCCGGCATGGCACCCGGCGGCCTCCGCCACGAGAGTCCGCAAGACCTGGTGGGCGCCCTGCACTCGGTGGCCAGGCCCTCCACGCCCTATTCCCGGGCCGTCACCAGGGCGCTGCGCTCCCTCGTCCCCTCCGGCACCGACATCGCACTGGTGGGGCACAGCCTGGGCGGGATCACCGCCATGAACCTGGCCGGGGACCGGGACTTCTGTGCCCTCTACCGGGTCACGCACGTCGTGGCCATCGGCTCGCCCATCGACGGGAAACGGCCCGCGGACCCGCGGACGCGGGTCTGCTCCCTGGTCAACGAGCACGACGTCGTGCCGAGCCTGGAGGGCCGCTCCTCGGTCTCGCCGTACGCCTTGCCGGCGCAGTTCACCGAGTTCACCTGGACCGACGACACGCATGCCTTCCCGCTGTGCCACGCCGCCGAACGGTACGCGCACAACCTCCAGTTCGACGTGCCCGAGGCGAGCGCCCACGTCGACGCGGAACTCGCGCCGTACCGCGGCCGCGTCACCGCCGGCCGCCTGTTCCAGCTCTACGACCGCTGAGGGATCGACACCCACGATGACCGACACGACCAAGCCCACCGAGCCGACGAACCCGACGGAGATGACGGAGACGCCGGAGACGACCGCTGCGACCGCTGCGACCGCGACGACGGAGACGGTCGCCCGGTCCGCGGCGACCGTCCCCGCGCAGACGGCGGCTCCGCGCACCACCGCCGCGTCGCCCACGCCGCCAGGACTCCTCGAACGCCTCGGCTCGGCCGCCTTCGCCCGGATCAACCGCACCCACGAGTGGCACGAACTCCCCACCCCACTGGGCCTGCTGAACCTCTCGGTGCTCCGCGGCGACCTGCGCCGTCACAACCTCCACGACACCTACGGCGCGGGCGGTGAACGCCGTCGTCGCCCCCCGCGCACGCTCGCGCCCTACCGTTCGTACGACGGCTCGGGCTACGACCCGTACGACGAGGACATGGGCAAGGTCGGCACCCGCCTCGACCGCAACGCGCCGCTGCACTTGGTCTTCCCGGAGCCGGACGAGGAGCTGATGTCGCCCAGTCCGCGCGAGATCAGCCGGCAGTTGCTGGCGCGGCGCGGCTTCGTCCCCGCGCCCACGCTCAATCTGCTGGCCGCCGCGTGGATCCAGTTCGAGAACCACGGCTGGGCCAACCACGGCGACAACGAGGAGGCCGAGCCCTTCACCGTCCCGCTCGCCGCGGACGACGACTGGGCCCGGCAGGGCGGCACCTGCCCGATGCGGATCAACCGCACGCGCCCCGACCCGGTCGCCCACACGGCACCGGACGTCCCGCCGACGTACGAGAACACGGTCACGCACTGGTGGGACGGCTCACAGATCTACGGCTCCGACGAGGAGCGCTGCCGCTCGCTGCGGACCGGTGAGCACGGCAAGCTGATCGTCGACGCCGACGGCCGGCTGCCCGCCGACCCGCGGCCCGGCAGGGAGTGCCTGGACTGGACGGGCATGAACAGCGACTACTGGACCGGGCTGTCGCTGCTGCACACGCTCTTCGCCAAGGAGCACAACGCGATCTGCGACCACCTGCGCTCGCACTACCCGACCTGGGACGACGAACGGCTCTTCCACACCGCCCGGCTGGTCAACACCGCCCTCATGGCGAAGATCCACACGGTGGAGTGGACACCCGGCATCCTCGACACGCCGGTGCTCAAGCGGGGGATGGACGCCAACTGGTACGGGATGCTCCCGCGCTGGGTCACCAGGAAGTACGGGCGCGTCGGCAAGGGCGAACTGCTCAGCGGGATCCTGGGCTCGCCCACCGACCACCACGCGGCGCCCTTCTCGATGACGGAGGAGTTCGTCTCGGCGTACCGGCTGCACCCGCTGATCCCCGACGAGGTGACCGTACGCGACCACCGGGCGGGCGCGGTCCGCAAGACCATCGGCTTCGAGGAGATGCAGGGGGCGACCACCCGCGGCTGCGTCGACACGTACGGGATGAGCGACCTCTTCTACACCTTCGGCACCGCCCACCCCGGGGCCCTGGTGCTGCACAACCACCCCGACGCGCTGCGCAATCTGGCCCGGCTCACCGGCGAGCACATCGACCTCGGGACCGTCGACGTGCTGCGCGACCGCGAGCGCGGCATCCCCCGCTACAACGCCTACCGGCAGATGCTGCGCAAGCGCCCGGTCTCCTCCTTCGAGGAGCTGACCGGCGGGCACCCGGTCGACACCTCGCTGGTCAAGGAGCTGTACGACGGGCGGCTGGAGCGGGTCGACACGCTGGTCGGCAATCTCGCCGAGCCGCGGCCGGCCGGGTTCGGGTTCAGCGACTCCCTCTTCCGGATCTTCATCCTGATGGCGAGCCGCCGCCTGAAGAGCGACCGCTTCTTCACCACCGACTACCGGCCCGAGATCTACACGGCCGAAGGCCTGCGATGGGTGGACCGGAACACGATGGTGAACGTCCTGCTGCGCCACCACCCCGAACTCGCCCCGGCCCTGGACGGCGTGACCAACGCCTTCGCCCCCTGGAGGACCCTGTGACGGCGATCCCCGCCCCCCGCAGCGAGCAGCGGTACGCCGCCGCGGAGGGCTTGCGCACCCACGCCGGCGCCTTGCGCGACCACGCGGAGCGGCTTCGTGCCTCCGCCGCCGCGGTGGGGTGGCATGGACCGGAGGCCGATGCCTTCCGGGAGCGGATCGAGACCCTCGCCGCCCGCTGCGGCACCGCCTCGGACGGCCTCACCGCCTCGGCCGCCCTCTTCGACCGGAAGTGAGCCGCTTCCGTCCAAGCGTCTTCGCGTTCCCACGGACGCCGCGCCGTCAGGGTCCGGCGTGGCGTCCGTGGTCGCGGGCGAAGGCGTCGAAGACCTGTCGCGCCGTGCCCTGGGTGTGGAGGAAGCGCTGGTCGAGGATGAGGGCGAGGTCCTCCAGGGCGGCGCGCAGTACGGCGGCCGCGAGCCGGACATCGCCGTGGCGGGCGCCCGCCGCCTGATCGGCCAGGTTGTCGGCGTACGCGATGTGGCGCGCCAGTGACGTCCGGTCGTCGCCGTCGAAGAAGTAGTACGACTCGGCGTACTGCATGAGGTCGATCGAGACCACCGAGATCCCGGCGGCCAGGCTGTCGAGGATCGCCGCGCCCGCGTCCGCGTCGATCTGCTCCGTCGTGGGGTGGGTGCGGGCGAGGTGGGAGAGGCGCAGCGCCAGCGCCCGGCGGCGGGCCAAAGCGGGGTAGATGCCGAGGGTCCAGGACACGGTCGCGGTCAGGAGGGCGAAGCCGACGAGGGCCTCCAGCGGGGCGAGGACGCGCAACCATCCCCGGGCGGGCGCGATGTCGCCGAGGCCGAGCGTGGAGACGTTGACCAGGGAGATGTAGAGCGCGTCGAGGAACTGCGCGTGATCGGCGGGCCGCAGTCCGGCCGTGTAGTGGAACGCCTCCGGCATGTGCGGCCAGTAGATCAGTGCCCACCCCACGACCACGGTCAGGGCCCACACCGCGACCACGGCCACCATCGCGAGGGGTCCGGCCAGCCCGGAGGCCCGACGGCGTGCCGTCAGCGATGCGGACAGCCGCCACAGCCCGGTCATGACCAGTCGGCTCAGACCGCCGTGGCGCGTGGGATGCCACAAGGTGTGGAACACGTCCCGCAGGACGAACAGCACCAGGACGGCTCCCACGATGTTGATCAGCCAGCTCATCCGACTCCCCTTCCCTCTTTCGGCCGTCGCGCTTTCGGCCGTCGCGGCCATGGCCTCGAAACGCCCTGCCCGTCGAAACGATCGCACCGCCGACGCGTGAATGCGCCGGGCGCGACCGTGGGCGTGTCATGCGCCTCATGCGCGTCACCCGATGTCCTGCACTATCCGGCCCGTCCGACTGCCGTCGGAGAACCGTCGACGCGGCGTCAGAGACGTGTAAAGTCCGCCGTCGTGTGCCGGGAAGCCTGGTCGGCGAACAAGGGCGAGCCCCTTTCGCCCACTCCCCTTCCCGCCCCGAGCGGCGCCCTCGACCAGGAGAAGCACCATGTCCGCACGTGATCTCGCCGAGCCCTACCCGCACGTGACCACCGACGACGACGCCGTGGACGCGGTACGCCTGCTGGCCGAGCGGAATCTGCCCGCGCTGCTGGTCCTGGACACCGACGGTACTCCGTACGCGGCCGTCCCCGGCTCGCAGTTGGTGCGACAGTTCGTACCCGAGTACGTGATGCAGGACCCGCTGCTCGCCGGGGTCATCGACGAACGGCACGCCGAAGCGATGGCCGAGGACATCGTGGGCAAGACGGTCGCCGAGTGGCTGCCCGCCCGTACGTTCAGGCCGCCCTACGTCGGTCCGGACGCGGGCACGATGGAGATCGCCGCCGCCATGGCCCGTACCCACGTCCCCCTCGTCGCGGTCGTCGACCGCGACGGCGCCCACGGCCGCCTCCTCGGTGTGGTCACGGCGGCGTCCCTGATGCGGCACCTGCTGGCGGCAGGCGGGCTGGCGTGAGCGGCTGGCAGAGCTGGGCGGCGATCGCCGTCTTCGCCGGTGTCTACGTCCTGATCATCACCGAGTGGATCCACCGTGTCGCCGCGGCCCTGGGCGGCGCGGCCCTGATGCTGGCCATCGGCGCCACCGACGACACGTCTGCCTTCTTCTCCCACGAGACCGGCATCGACTGGAACGTCATCTTCCTGCTGCTCGGTATGATGGTGATCGTCGGCGTCCTGAAGCGCACCGGCCTCTTCGAATACCTGGCGATCTGGTCCGTCAAGAAGTCCAAGGCCCGGCCCTTCCGGGTGATGACCATGCTGATCGTCATCACGGGCGTGGCCTCGGCCCTGCTGGACAACGTCACCACCGTGCTGCTGATCGCCCCGGTCACCCTGCTGGTGTGCGACCGGCTGAAGCTGCCGGCGACGCCGTTCCTGCTCGCCGAGGTGTTCGCTTCGAACATCGGCGGCACCGCCACCCTCGTCGGCGACCCGCCCAACATCATCATCGCCAGCCGGGCCGGTCTCACCTTCAACGACTTCCTCGTCCATCTCGCCCCGCTCTGCGCGGTCCTGATGGTCGTCCTGGTCCTGCTGTGCCGGGTGATGTTCGCCCCGTACTTCCTCTACGACGAGAAGCGCGCCGCCGAGGTCATGGAGCTGCGCGAACGCGAGGCCATCAAGGACCCCCGGCTGCTGGCCCAGGGACTGGGCGTCCTCGCTCTCGTCGTCGCCGGATTCGTCCTGCACACCGTGCTGCACTACGCGCCCAGCGTCGTCGCCCTCCTCGGCGCCGGTCTCCTCATCGCGATCTCCAAGGTCGAGACCGGTGAGGTCCTCGGCGAGGTCGAATGGCCCACGCTCGCCTTCTTCGCCGGCCTGTTCGTCATGGTCGGCGCCCTCATCAACATGGGCGTCATCGGCGAACTCGCCGCCTCCCTCGCGAAGGCCGTCGCGGGCGCCGAGCTGGGCGGCACCATGCTGATGCTCGGCGGCTCCGCCGTCCTGTCCGGCATCGTCGACAACATCCCCTACGTCGCGACCATGGCCCCCGTCACCCACGAGCTCGTCACCGATCTGGGCGGCGGCCCCGACCACGTCATGTGGTGGGCCCTCGCCCTCGGCGCCGACCTCGGGGGCAACGCCACCGCCATCGGCGCCTCCGCCAACGTCGTCGTCCTCGGCATCGCCGAACGCAACCGCCGCCCCATCACCTTCTGGCAGTTCACCCGATACGGCCTCGTCGTCACCGCCGTCACCGTCGCCCTCGCCGCCCTCTACCTCTGGCTGCGCTACTTCGCGCTCACCTGAGGTCCACCACGACCGGACCGCCCGCCCGGTCGACCCGGGACGTCCACCCCGGCGGCAGCCGCAGCGACCGGGACGGGGACACCGGGCCCACGAACCGCCGCCGCCACAGCGGCCGGCCGTCCTGGCACACCGTCACCAGCGGGCCGGTCAACGACTCCCCGGACCGCAGCAGCAGCGGCCGCCCGGCGATGCCCGTGATCCGGTTCGGCGTCACCCACACGAGCGGGGCCCGGACCTCCAGCGGCGGGCCGGTCTCCGGCCAGGGGGCGCCCGCCAGTCGGGCCAGCACCGGGGCCGCCGCGGCGGCCCCCTCCGCGGCCGCGGTGGCCGCCCGTTCGATGCCGTGGAGGACGTTGCCGACCGCGAAGACGCCCGGCGTCGGTGTACGGAACGACGCGTCCACGCAGGGGCCCCGGGTGCCGGGGTCCAGGGGGACGCCGCCGCGGCGGGCCAGCTCGTGATCGGGGATCCAGTCGCCGGTGAAGACCACCGTGTCGCAGGCAAGGACCCCCGACCGGCCGTCCCGATGGCGGACGACCACGCCCGACAGCCGGCCCCGGCCGCGCAGTTCGGCCACCGTCGTCGCCGTGAGCAGCGGGACCCCCGGCACGGCGGCGGCGCGCGGGCGTTCCGTGACCACCGCCACCACGTCCGTACCCGCGCGCCGCAGCGTGCGCACCGCGTGGCGGGCCACCGGCTCGGAGCCCACCACCACGGCCCGCCGGCCGACGGGCAGGCCGTACCGGTGGACCGACTGCAGCAGCTCCCCGGTGGTCAGCACGCCCTGCGGGCGGGAGCCCGGAACCAGCCGCGCGCTGCGGGGGCGCTCCCGGGCGCCCGTGGCGAGGACCACGGCCCGGGCCGTGATCCGCTCCAGGCCCGCCGGGCTCGTGGTCTCCAGGGACAGCGGGCCGGCCCAGCCGGTGGCGGTGACGCCGGTGCGTACCGCGGCCCCGGCGGCGACCGCCGCCTGCGCCGACCGCAGCGCGTACTCGTGGCCCCGGAGCCAGGGGCGCGGCGGCCGGCCGAAGCCGCCGTGGTGGCAGTGGCGCGGCATCCCGCCCGCGTCCTGCTCGCGTTCCAGGACCTCGACCCGCCCGGCGCCCGCCTCCGCCAGCCGGGTGGCCAGGGCCAGCCCGGCGGGGCCGGCGCCGACGACCAGTACGTCGACCAGCACGTCCGTACGGTTCACCGGCGGGCCTCCTCGAACAGCGCGCGGACGGCGGCTCCGCAGTGGAAGCCCTGGCAGCGGCCGCCCCGGGCGCGCGTGCGCCGCCGCAGGCCGTCCAGCGAACCGGGCGGGACGGTCCCGGCGAGCGCGTCGCGTATCTCCCCGCGGGTCACGCGCTCGCAGTGGCAGACGATCCGGCCGTACTCCGGGTCCGCCGCGATCATCGCCGCGTCGCGGTACGGCCGGGGGAACGCCTCGCCGAGGTTCGCCATCCGCACCGGCTCCAGCTCCCGTGCGCCGGCCACCGGCAGACCGCCGTCGGCGAGCAGCTCCACCACGTGGGCGGCGATCGCCATCGAGGCGGTCAGACCCGTGGAGCGGATCCCGCCCACCGTCACGTACCGCTGCGCGGGATGCGCCCGGATCGCGTAGTCCTCCTGGCCGGTGGCCGCCCGCAGCCCGGCGTACACGGCGGTGACCTCCTCGTCCAGGAGCGCCGGCAGGATCCGCCGGCCCTTCTCCCGCAGCAGCGCGAGCCCTTCGGCGGTCGACCCCGTGGCCGTCTTGTCGTCCAGGTTCTCGGCGGTCGGCCCGAGCATCACGTTCCCGTACACGGTCGGCGTCACCAGCACTCCCTTGCCCCGCGCGTCCGGCACCGGCAGCAGGACGTGGCGTACGAGACCGCGGGCGAGTTCGTCGAAGACGATCAGCTGGCCGCGCCGGGGCGTCACGGTGAAGTCGGCGTGGCCGAGGAGCCGGTCGATCTCGTCGGCGTACAGGCCCGCCGCATTGACCAGGTGCCGGGTGCGCAGCGGGCCCCGGCCGGTGGCCAGCGTGTGCGGTTCGCCCGGAGCGACCGAGCGCACCGGGCAGTTGAGGTGCAGGTGGACACCGGCGCGCACGGCCTGCGTCGCGTACGCGAGGGTGGTCGTCCAGGGGCAGATGATCGACTCGTCCGGCACGTGGAGCGCCCCCAGTACGCCGGGCCCGAGCTCGGGCTCGCGGGCCCGCGCTTCCCCGGCCGGGAGGATCCGCGCCGCCCGGTACCCGTTGCGGACCGCCTTCTCGGCGAGCGCCGGCAGCGCGGCGAGCTGCTGTTCGTCCCAGGCCACGAGCAGGGCCCCGAGCGGTTCCAGCGGGATGCCGCTGTCGGCGGCGTACGAGCCGAGCAGCCGCTGCCCCTCCCGGACGAGCCGGGACTCCAGAGAGCCAGGCACGGCGTCGAAACCGGTGTGCAGGATGGCGGTGTTGGCCTTGGAGGTGCCGTTGCCGACGTCGTCGGACGCGTCGACCAGGGCGATCCGCAGGGGCAGCCGGGCCAGTTCGCGGGCGATGGCCGAGCCCACCACGCCCGCGCCGACCACGGTCACGTCGTACGCGTCGCCGCCGGGCAGCGGGCCGCTGGTGGTGACGGTCATGCCGGGCCGTCGAGCAGGGCCGACACCGCCGTCCGGAACCGTGCGCGGCGCTCCGCCGCCTGCCCGGAGCCGGCCCTCGGCTCGTAGACGGCGGACGGCTTCCACTCCGGGACGGCCTCGTGCACGGTGAGCGAGGGGTCGAGCCCCAGCCGGGCGACCGCCCCGACGCCCAGCGCGGTGGCGTCCGGCAGCGCCGACACCTCGACGGGGATCTGCAGCAGATCGGCCTGTGCCTGCATGAGCAGCGCGGACCGGGTCAGCCCGCCGTCGACGCGCAGGGCGGACAGCGGTGCGCCCAGATCGGCGGCGACCGCGTCCGCGAGCTCCGCCACCTGCGCGGCCATGCCGTCGCACAGCGCGCGCACGAGGTGCCCGGCGGTCGTGTCGAGGCCGAGGCCGATGATCGAACCCCGCAGGTCGCCCCGCCACCACGGGGCGGCGAGTCCGGCGAGCGCGGGGACGAAGGTGACGCCGCCGGCGTCCGGGGCGGTCCCTCCCACGGCGTCGATGTCCTGCGCGCCGGAGATCACGCCGAGGTCGGTGAGCCAGCGCACGGCGGAGGCGGCCGTGTAGACCTGCCCGTCCAGGCAGTAGCTGGTCTGCCCGCCGAGCCGCCAGGCGACACAGCCGACCAGTCCGGAGGTGCTGCGGCGGGGGTGCGGGCCGGTCTGTGCGAGGAGGAACGCCCCGGTGCCGTAGGTGCACTTGGCGGTGCCGGGCTCGGTGACGCGCTGTGCGAGCAGCGCGGCCTGCTGGTCGACGAGCAGCCCCGTCAGCGGCAGCGGGGGCCCGAACGCGGTGGTGGATGCGACGTGGGTGTCCGCGTCGACGATGTCCGGCAGCCGCTCGCCGGTGAGGCCGAAGGCGTCGAGTGCCGCCGGCGACCAGTCGACGGTGTCGAGATCGAGCAGCTGGGTGCGGCCCGCGGTCGCCGCATCGGTGACGAAGGCTCCGGTGAGCCGGTGCACCAGCCACACGTCGCTGGTCGTCACGACTCCCTGCCGGGTCAGGCTGCGGCGTATCCAGGCCATCTTCGGCGCGGCGAAATACGGGTCGAGCGGCAGTCCCGTCCGCTCCCGCAACGACTCGGCGTGCGGGGCCAGTTCCGTGCACAGCTGCTCGGCGCGGCGGTCCTGCCAGACGATCGCGTCGGTCAGCGGCTCGCCGCTGGCCGGGTCCCAGGCCAGTACGGTCTCGCCCTGGTTGGCCAGGCCCACCGCCGCCACCGGCTCGCCGGCCGCCGCGAGGGCGGCGCGCCCCGCGTCGACGACCGAGTCCAGCAGCTCGCGGGGGTCGACCTCCACGCGGCCGCCCGGCAGGTACCGGGGCCGCACGGGGGCGGAGGCGGAGCCGATGACCCCGCGTACGGGACAGATGACGAGGGCCTTGGTTCCCGACGTGCCCTGGTCCACAGCGAGCACCGGGCCCGTCATCACCACTCCGTCCCTGCTGTCGACATGCGTGATCGTCGCTCGGAAGCCTTCACCAGCGGACGTCGCCCGTCAAGATCCGCCCGGCCGGGCGGCGATCGACCTGACGTGAATTCATCTCTCTTAAGTGGCTTGTTAGTTGCATGAGAAAAGATCCATGACACGAATGCTCACACTCGCTCTATAGTGATCGCCGATCACCAGGCGGCGCGAAGGCCATGCGATGCGAGGACCGATGACCACGACCACCGCAAGACGCGCCCGTCCCGGCCACCCGTCGACCGGGACGAGGTGATGGCGGCCAGCGATTTCCGGCCCGTCTACCACCCCGCCGGCCACGACAACGAGCTGCGTGTCGCCGTGCAGGACCTGCGCACCGGCCGCTGGCTGTCGATGGCGCACCTACTCGACCGGACGGACGGCTGGGGGCTGTGGACCCAGCGCACCCAGGTGCTCGCCGCGGTCGCCGCCGGATCGGACGTGGTCCAAGCCTGGCGGGCCGAGGAGCCGCGCAGCGTCGCCGCGTCCGTCATGCACACCCGTGTCGTCGTCGAACGGGCCGTCCGCGCCCACCGTGCACGCCACCCCCGCACGCGCGAGCTGTGGCAGGAGGCGTGGGCGGCCTGCCGGGACGCCGCCGAGCTCAGCCCGGCCGACCCCGTGCCCTGGGTCTGCCTGCTCGCCCTCGCCCTCCTCGACGAACACCGCTCCATGGACGAGCACCGGCTCCCGCCGCCCGGCCTGATGCTGCCCCCCGGCCCCTGGGGCATTCTGGCGCAGGCCGACAAGCGCGACCCGCACAACCGCGAGGCGTACCACCGGATGCTCCAGTTCGTGTGCGCGGGTACGCCCGGGCCGCTCACCGAGGCGGCCAACTTCGTGCACTGGGCGGCCGGTTCGGCTCCGCCCGGGTCCGCCGTCCACGTCCTGCCGCTCTATCTGAGCATCGAGCGCTACCGCCGCGAGCGCGGCCAGGAGAAGGCGCTCGACCTCCACTGGACCGCCGAGGACGCCGTGCGCGATGCCGGTCACGCCCTGGACACCTGGTTCCGGTACGCCGACCTGCGCCGCGCCTCCCCGCTCGATCTGAACCACCTCGCCCATGCCCTGTGGGGCGCCCACCGGTTCGGCGAGGCTGCCCAGGTCTTCGACGCGATCGACCGGTACTGGACCACCCTGCCGTGGGCCCACCGGACCCGCGACCCGGCCGACCAGGAACTGGCCGCGGAGGTCTTCCTGCGGGCCCGCTCCCGCAGCCTGGCCGGCCGGGGCTGACCTCCGCTCCCCCGCGGACCCACGGCCCCACCGGCCGTACGCCCCACCCCCGCTCCCCACCCCCGCTCCCCGTCCCCGCGCTTCACGAACCCCCGGAGGTACCTCCCCATGTCCCGAACCGCGCCGACCGTCCGCCAGGACAGCAAGGCCCCGCCCCGGCAGGACGACGAGGAACGGCTCAGGGAGCTCGGCTACCAGCCCGTCCTCGCCCGCCGGATGGGCGGCTTCGGCAACTTCGCCATCAGCTTCTCGGTCATATCCGTCCTGTCCGGCTGCATGACCCTGTACGGCTTCGGCCTGGGCACCGGCGGTCCGGCCGTGATGCTGTGGGGCTGGGCCGGCGTCGGCCTCTTCGTGCTCTGCGTGGGCCTCGCCCTCGCCGAGGTGACCAGCGCCTACCCCACCTCCGGGGCGCTCTACTACATGGCCGACCGGCTCGGCGGACGCCGCTGGGGCTGGTACACGGGCTGGCTGAACCTGCTCGGTCTGCTCGGCGCCATCGCCGGGATCGACTACGGCGCCGCCCTGTTCACCGGTGCCTTCCTCAACCTCCAGTTCGGCGTCGTGCCCACCCCCGGCCTGACGTTCGTGATCTTCCTGTGCATCCTGCTGCTGCACGCCGCGCTCAACCTCTTCGGCGTCCGCCTCGTCAGCGTGCTCAATTCCGTCAGCGTCTGGTGGCACCTGGGCGGGGTCGCCGTGATCGTCGGCGCGCTGGCCCTCGTCCCCGACCACCACCAGTCGCCCTCGTTCGTCTTCACCGAGTTCGTCAACGACACCGGCTGGGCCAACCCGTTCTACGTGGCGGCCGTCGGCCTGCTGCTCGCCCAATACACCTTCTCCGGGTACGACGCCTCCGCGCACCTCTCGGAGGAGACCTCCAACGCCTCCGTCTCCGCCGCCAGGGGCATCGTCCGCGCCATCTGGGTCTCCTGGATCGCCGGGTTCGCGCTGCTCGCGGGCCTCACCTTCGCCATCCAGGACTACGCGGCCGTCCAGGACAGCAAAACCGGTGTCCCGCCGGCCCAGATCTTCCTCGACGCCCTGGGCTCCGGCGGCGCCACCGCCCTGCTCCTCGTCGTCATCGTCGCGCAGCTCTTCTGCGGCAACGCCGAGGTCGCCGCCGCGAGCCGGATGGTCTTCGCCTTCAGCCGCGACAACGCGCTGCCCGGCTCCTCCCTGTGGCGCAAGGTCAGCAGCCGTACGCAGACACCGGTCCCGGCCGTATGGCTCTCGGTCGCCGTCGCCGGCGTGCTGGCGCTGCCGTCGCTCTACTCCCCCACCGCGTACGGGGCCGTGACCGCCATCAACGTCATCGGCATCACACCGGCCTACGCCATCCCGATCTACCTGCGCCTGCGCGCCGGAAACCGCTTCCAGCCCGGCCCGTGGAGCCTCGGCCGCTGGAGCAAGCCGATCGGGTGGATCGCCGTCGTCTGGGTGGCCGTCGTCACCGTCCTGTTCTGCCTGCCGCAGAAGTCGCCGGTCACCATCGACTCCATGAACTACGCGGTGATCGCCCTGGCGGTGGTCCTGATCCTGGCCAGCGGATGGTGGTACGCCGCCCGGCGGTCGTACGGGACCCCGTCGGCGTACGGGAACGCCCGCGAACAGGCCGAGATAGCCGAGGGCATCGTCTGAGCGCCCCGCGCGCGCCCCGGCCGCCGCCCGTCCCCGCATGGACCCGGAAATGATCAGGGGGTCGTTTCGGACCGCTCCGGAACGGCCCCTGATCCGCCCCGCGCCCACGACGACGAACGCGGTACGCCCTCCGGTGGCTGTATGAGGCGAATGGCGGAACCGGACAGGCGGCCTGACCGCCGACGAGCGAGCCTGGCCTGGCCGTACACACCCGTCCGAAGGGCTGACCCATGCTGATCGCTCACTCCGGCCGAAACACCGGCCGAAACACCGGCCGAACCGTCGCCTCGACCCTCGGGGCCCTGTGCCTGCTGCTCACGCTCTCCGCCTGTACGGAGTCCTCCAGTGGCACGGCCGCGCCGCCGGCCGGCACGCCGTCCTATGGGACCACGGCCGCCGCGACACGCATCACCATCCGGGGATTCAAGTTCGTCCCACAAGAGCTGAAGGTCCGCCCCGGAGAAAAGATCACCGTCGTCAACGAGGACTCGGCCCCGCACACCGTCACGGCGACGGATGCCGGCAAGGCGTTCGACACCGGTGACATCGCCGCAGGCAAGTCCGCGACCTTCACGGCTCCCGACAAGCCCGGCAGCTACGCCTTCATCTGCTCGATCCACCCGCGCATGAAGGGCACGCTCACCGTCGCCTGACGCGGGGAACGGACACAGGTCCCCCGTCGGAGCGCCTCGCCGACACACACGGGCCCGGGCGCCGGCCCGGGCCCGCCGCGCGGAGAGCGGGTCGATGCCTCAGCGCAGGCGGTGGGCGATCTCGCGGACGGCTTCGCGGGCGGTGCGGCCGACGCCGACCAGGGTCGCGGAGGCGGGGCCCGTCCAGTCGCCGTAGCCGAGCAGGTGGATCCGTGGGTCCGCGACGGCGCGCGTGGCCTCGGTGGGAATGCGGCCGCCCTCGGTGCGCAGGCCCAGCGGAGACAGGTGCGACAGGGCGGGGCGGAAGCCGGTGCACCAGATGATCGCGTCGCAGGGCCAGACGCCGCCGTCGGCCCAGCGTGCTCCGGTCGGCCGTCAGGCTGTCGAACATCCGGTGGTCCGGGATGAGGCCGGCGTCCCGGGCGGCGCGTACGGGCGGGACGACGACGATGTCGCCGAGGTCGCGGATGCGGGGACCGCCGGACTGGACGCGCCGGGTGGCCAGTTCGAAGAGGGCGCTGCCGTCGATCTCGTCCGGGAGGTAGCGGGCCGGGCGCCGGGTGACCCAGCGGACGGTGGCGTGCGGGGCGAGGTCTGCGGCGATCTGGGCGCCTGAGTTGCCGCCACCCACCACGATGACGCGCTGTCCCGCGTAGTCCCAGGGGCTGCGGTAGTCCACCGTGTGGTGCTGGCTGCCCCGGAAGTCCGGCTGGCCGGAGACGACGGGCAGTAAGGGGCGCCACCAGGTGCCGGTCGCGCTGATCACGGCGCGGGCCGTGAGGTCACCGGAGTCCGTTTCGACGTGCAGGAGGGGGCCCTGGTCACGGACGGCCTCGACGCGGACGCCACGCTGGATGGGGAGTTCGTACCGCTTCTCGTAGTCGCAGAGGTACTCCAGCACGTGGGAGACGTCCGGGAACGCCTTTCCCGCCTGCGGTGGCATGAGCCGGCCCGGCAGGGAGGAGTAGGCGGCCGGAGAGAACAGGTGCAGCGAGTCCCACGCGTGCTGCCAGGCCCCGCCCGCCGTGGCCTGGGCGTCGAGGACGGTGAAGTCGAGGCCCGCCCGGCGCAGGTGGTAGCCGGCGGCGAGCCCTGCTTGGCCGCCGCCGACCACCACCACGTCCGCGTGCCGGGTCATGCGGCGGGCTCGTGCTGTCCGCGCATGAAGATGACCGCGACCAGGGCCAGGCCCACGACCGCGCCGGCCAGCTGGGCGCCGACGAAGCCGGGGACTGAGGCGGGGGCGATGCCCGCGAAGGTGTCCGTGAAGGCGCGGCCGACGGTGACGGCCGGGTTGGCGAAGGACGTGGAGGAGGTGAACCAGTACGCGGCGCCGATGTACGAGGCGACCGCGACGGGTGCGAAGCGCAGCCGGTCGGTACGGGCCAGGCCGAAGATCAGCAGGATCAGTCCAGCGGTCGCCACCACCTCGCCGAGCAGCAGGTTCCCGGCCGAGCGGTCGTGCGTGGACCACTGCACCAGCGGCTCGCCGAACATCGCGTCCGCCAGGATCGCGCCCGTGATCGCACCCGCGATCTGGGAGGGCACGTACACGGCGAGCTCGCGGGCGCTGACCCCGGCGCCGCCGCGGCGGGCCGTCCACCACTCGGCCAGCGTGACGGCCGGGTTGAAGTGCGCTCCGGACACCGGGCCCAGCAGGGCGATGAGGACGCCGAGGCCGAAGACCGTGGCTGTGGAGTTGGCCAGCAGCTGAAGGCCCACGTCCTGCGTCAGCTCGGTGGCCTGGATGCCGGAGCCGACCACGACCGCCACGAGCGCGGCGGTGCCGACCAGCTCGGCGGCGGCCCGGGCGATGAGCGGGGTACGGGGCGGGGTCGCGCCGGGCGCGGGCTGGGGCGCGTCGGCGGCTATGACGGCCTCCGCGGCGACTGCGGCGGCGACGGGCTCGGTAGCGGACAAGGCGGGGACTCCTCGGGCAGGTGAGGCAAAAGAGCAACTACGGGCTACGGGCTACGGGCCACGGGCTACGGGCTACGGGCTACGGGCTACGGGCAGGACCGCTTGAGGTTCGCCTCGGCAGTGGCGCGCGCGGTCCGAGCGAGGTCGGCGAACTGACCGGCGAGCCGGGCGATGACTTCCGGACGCAGGCGGTAGTAGGTGAACCTCCCGCACGGCTCCGTGTCCACGACCCCGGCCTCGCGCAGCACCTTCAGGTGGTTGGAGAGGTTCGTCTGCTTGGCGCCCGTCTCTTCCATGAGGTGGGTGGTGCAGAGCGTCTCGTCGGCCAGGAGGGTCACGATCCGGAGCCTGAGCGGGTCGGCCAGCACCCGCATCAGATCAGTGTCGACTGACGTCATCATGTGCTGATACTGTCACATCACTCGGGGCTGATACCAACCCGGGCTGAGTCATTGGACTGAAGGAAGAGACGATGTCCTCCACCCCGCTCGCATCCGTGCTGTTCGTCTGCATCCACAACGCGGGCCGATCCCAGATGGCCGCCGGATTCCTGCGCCACCTCGCGGGCGACCGGGTCGAGGTCCGCTCCGCCGGCTCCGCGCCCGGAGACCGGATCAACCCCTCCGCCGTCGCCGCGATGGCCGAGCTGGGGATCGACATCTCGGACCAGAAGCCGAAGGTGCTGACTCCCGAGGCCGCCCGGGCATCCGACTACATCATCACCATGGGCTGCGGGGACGCCTGCCCGTACTTCCCCGGCAAGACGTACCTGGACTGGCAGCTCAAGGACCCGGCCGGACAGGGGGTGGAGGCCGTCCGCCCCATCCGTGACGAGATCAAGGGCCTGATCGAGGGCCTCATCGCGGAGATCGACGCGAAGGACGCGCAGAACGCGCGGAAGCAGGAGAGCTGACGGCACCCCACCGTCACTCTGCGTACGCGGGCGCATGACACGTCGCAGGCGCGGCCGGATCGTGCAGCCCGGGTTCAAGGGGCAGCATGGAAGAGAGCCAACCGGCGCGCGCCCTTAGCGGGCTCCGCTCAGGAGGGAGCCATCCAGGATGGGTGCCCAGGAGCCGCTCCACGAGCGGGACCGCCGGGCGGCGCCGACGCCGCCGGGAGGGTTGCTCGATCTGCTCAGCGTGGCCGCGGTCGTGCTGGACACCCGCGGCCGGATCGTGTTCTGGAGCCCGCAGGCCGATTCCGTGTTCGGCTACACCGCCGAGGAAGCCCTGGGCCAGTACGCGGCGCAGCTGCTGGTCCGCGAGGATCACCAGGACCTGGTGGTCAAGCTCTTCGCCGAGGTGATGAGCACCGGTGCGAGCTGGGCCGGCGCGTTCCCCATCCGGTACAAGGACGGCAGTACGCGCCTGGTGGAGTTCCGCAACATGCGGCTGCTGGATGACCTCGGGGACGTCTACGCGCTGGGCATCGCCGCCGACCAGAGCACGTTGGCGCGGGTGGAGACGGACCTGGCCCTGTCCGAGCGCCTGGTGTCCCAGGCGCCCATCGGCATCGCCCTGCTGGACACCGACCTGCGCTATCTGCTGGTCAATCCGGCACTGGAACGCATCAACGGCATCCCGGCCGCCGACCACATCGGCAAGCACCCCCAGGACATCCTGCCGTTCCTCGATGTGGAGACCATCGAGTCCGCGATGCGCCAGGTGCTGCTCACCGGCACCCCGCTGATCGACCAGTACACCGTCGGCCGCACCCTGGCCGACCCGGACCACGATCACGCCTGGTCGGTGTCGTACTACCGGCTCGACGGCCCCAGCGGCCGGGTCATCGGAGTCGCGAACTCCGTCGTCGACGTCAGCGAACGCCACCGGGCCACCACCGAGGCGGACCGGGCCCGGCGCCGCCTGGCCCTGATCGCCGACGCCTCCGCCCGCGTCGGCACGACCCTGGAGGTGGAACACACCGCCCAGGAATTGGTCCAGGTCGCCGTGCCCGACCTGGCCGACGTCGCGGCGGTCGATGTCCTCGACGACGTCCTGGCCTTCCGCCGCACCACGCCCTCGCGCGAGCCGGGCCCGGAGCTCTTCCGCGCCCTGGCCGTGGCCGCCGCCTATCCCACGCGTGCGGCCAGCGCCTCCTTGGGCGTCGGCGACCTCGCGGCGTACGGAGCGGACCGGCTGATCACGCGCTGCGTCCACACCGGACAGCCCATCGTCATCGCCCACGCCAGCGGCGACGATCTGGAGCACATCGCCCGAGACTCCGACGCCGCGGCCGCCTTCGCCGAGGCCGGCGTGCATTCCTACCTCGCCGTGCCGCTGATCGCCCGCAACGAGGTCCTCGGCGCCCTGGACCTGCTGCGCGCCCGCAACCCGCTCCCCTTCGACGAAGACGACGAAATCCTGGCCGTGGAGCTTGCCGCCCGGGCTGCCGTCGCCATCGACAACGCCCGCTGGCACCAGAGCGTCCGCAACACCGCCGAAACCCTCCAGCGCAGCCTCCTGCCCGGCCATCCGCCACCCCTCGCGGGCCTGGAGGTCGCCTCCCTCTACCAGCCCGCCCAGGCATCCACAGAGATCGGAGGCGACTGGTACGACGTCATCCCGCTGGAGGGCGACAAGACGGCACTGGTGGTGGGCGACGTCATGGGCAACGGCATCGACGCCGCTGCCACCATGGGCCGCCTGCGCACCGCCACCTGCGCCTTCGCCGACCTCGACCTCGACCCGGACCAGGTACTCCAGCACCTCGACAAGATCACGCGCGGCCTGGAGCACTACATCGCCACCTGCATCTACGCCGTCTACGACCCCCGCGCCCGCCGGTGCCGCATCGCCAACGCCGGACACCTCCCGCCCGTCCTCGCCCCCGACGGCCGCCACCCCCGGCTGCTCGACCTGCCCACCGGCGCACCCCTCGGCGTCGGCGGCGTCCCCTTCCACACCACCGCCTTCGATCTGAGCCCGGGCGACCGGCTCGTCCTCTACACCGACGGCCTCGTCGAAACCCGCCACCACCCCATCGATGAACGCCTCGACACCCTGCTCGACACCCTCGACGGACCGCGCCGGCCTCTGGACGACACCTGCCAGTGGCTCCTGAACTCCTTGCGACACCCCGACGACCACGACGACGTCGCGATCCTCATCGCGCAGGCCACGGCCCCGCGTTGACCGGGATGATGTGACCTCTTATTCGGTCAGGTGCTTGTAGCCGTCACGCGGGCCGCCGCCGCTGCCCGAGCTGCGGTCCGTCAGGACGGATGCCGCCGGCTGGGTGAGCGGGCCGAGGTCGTACGCGTAGTGGCCGACCGCGTCGGCGATGACGTCGATGTTGATGTCGAGCGCCCGCATGTTGATGTGGGTGATGTCGTCGTCGGCCGTGTGGTGGTTCACGTCGTACGCGACCCCCGCCTGCCCGCCGAACCTGGCGGCCTGGGCCTCGGTCTTGATGCCCTCGGCGCCGGTGAAGGTGCCGCCGGACGGGATCCCGGCCGCGATGAACGGCGCGTAGTCCGAGAGGCCGGTGAAGTCGGTGCCCTCGTGCGGGATGCCCTTCGAGTCGAGGAAGTCCGTGATGCCCTTCTCCAGCTGGGCGGAGCCCTCGGGGCCGGGGCCGGCTCCGACGCCGTCCGAGTCGTCGCCGTCGTAGAGGAAGTAGGCGGCGTTCGGGGAGCCGATCGTGTCGAAGTTCAGGTAGAGCCTGATCTGCCTCTTCTGCTCTTCCGTCAGTGAGGCGAGGTACGCCTGCGAGCCCAGCACGCCGAACTCCTCGGCCGACCACCAGGCGAACTTGACCTTGTTCCTGACCTTGTCCTGGGACTTGGCCAGCTTGACCGCGACCTGGAGGATGCCGGCCGAGCCGGAGCCGTTGTCGTTGATGCCCGGGCCGTCGTGGAGCGAGTCCAGGTGGGAGCCGAGGAACACGGTGCCGGCCGCGTCGCCGCCGCGGGTCTCCGCCACCACGTTGAAGGTCTTGCGGTTCTCGCGCAGCTCGTGGATGTCGAGCGTCACCGTCACCGGGCCCGCGGCGGCCAGCGCCTCGCCGTCCTCCTGGCTGATGCCGCCGGTGGGGATCCTCGCGAGGGCCGCGTCGCCGATGGTGCCGTTGATCTTGCCCGTGGTGTTGTTGTAGACGACGGCGCCGAGCGCGCCCGCCGCGTGGGCATGGGCCTGTTTGGCCGCGAAGCTGCAGCCGCCGCGCTTGATCAGGGCGATCTTGCCGGTGAAGGCGCCCGCGGCGAAGTCGGTGGGCTCGCAGCCGTGGGTGTTGTCGGCGTCCACGGGGGCGACGGCCACGTCCGCGGTTATACCGCCCTCGGGGCCGTTGGCGGTGTAGGCCATCAGCTGGAGCGTGATGTCGCGCGGCGTGGGCGAGAGCACGGTGAGGGTCTCGGCGAGATCGTCGGTGTAGACGAAGTCGAACTCCTGGCGGGAGACCTTGTAGCCGGCGGCCTGGAGCACCCCTTGCACGTAGGCGGCCGACTGCTCGTGGCCCTTGGAACTGGCCACCCGCGTGCTGCCGTTGTAGTCGGCTATCGCCTGGAAGGTCCTCAGGTGGCGTAAGGCGTCCTTGGCCGTGGACTCCCTGACGAGTTCCCTGGCCAGTGCGTCGCCCCGATCGGCCCGGCTCGGATCGTCGGCTTCCGCGGTGGCCGGCCCGGCGAGGAGCAGGGGGGAAACGAGAGCGGCGGCGGCCAGGGTGGCGGTCGCCGCCGCGATACGACGTGCGGACATGGAGGCCTCTCACGGCAGGTCGATGGATCGATCGACAGGTGAGGATCGATCGACAGTGAGGAAGAACGTGCTCAGCGGGAGGAGATCGAGGCACGCTAACCCTGTGGCGGCCCGCTGCCAAGGAGAAGGCTCGACCTGGCTCAGGCGCCGGGATATTTGGCCGAGTTTGATCGGGAGCGACGGGAGAGGCCCCCTACCGATGCATAACTCACCTATTCTGCTGGGAAGTTGGCCTGTTCGAGCCCATGACACGCTCGCTTGATCCCGTATCCATGACAGGAGCGCCGGTGAGTCCCACCGCGTGCCGACCGACAGGACAGCGCGCCCGAGGGCGCCGGTAGCGCGGGGGTGGCAGATCAGTGCTGGTCAGAACGGCAAGATCCTCGGCGGACCCACTCTTAAGCGGCTGTCTGGGGCCCGGTCCCGGCCTGTCGGCCGCGCCCGGCGGGGACCCGGAAGTTGAACCATGGGCGACGGACAGGCCGACGTACCGGATCCTGGGGCCCCTGGAAGTCCACCGGGCGGGAGTGCCCTGCACGCCCACCTCTCTCAAGCGGCGCGCCCTGCTCACGCTGCTGCTGCTCCACGCCAACCGGCGCTTCCCGATCTGCACGCTGATCGGCGAGCTCTGGGACGGCCGGCCGCCCCAGTCGGCCGTGGCGGCCGTACAGATGTACGTGTCGGGGCTGCGGCGCGTCCTGGACCCCGAGCACAGCCGCGACGGCGGCGACGCGCGTCGGCACCCGCTGCTGCTCACCTCCGGCAACGGCTATCTGCTGCGCGTGGGGCCGGGCGAGCTGGATCTCGACCGGTTCCGCGCCTTGGCCGGGCTCGGCCGGGACCTGCGGGCCGCGGGAGACTGCGCCTCCGCGGCAAAGGCGTTTCATCAAGCCCTGGCCCTCTGGCGGGGCACCCCTCCCGGAGACCTCGGAGGGGCGTGCCTTCCCGAGCACTACACGGTGCGGCTGGAAGAAGAACGACTGGCCCTGGTGCACGACCGGATCGGCGCCGACATCTGCAGCGGGAGGGCGCGCGAGGTCGTCGGCGAACTCGAGGAACTCTGCGCACGCCACCCACTGCGCGAGGACTTCCACGAACAGTTGATGATCGCCCTGGCCACGGCGGGGCGCCGCGCCGAGGCGCTGAACGCCTATGCCCGCGCCCGGCGCACCATGGTGGAGAACACCGGCATCGAACCGGGCCCGGGCCTGCGCACGGCGCAGCAGGCGCTGCTGAGCGGGGCCCGGCCGGAGAACGCCAGGCACGACGGCTGTCGCCCCACGGGTGCGCTCCGGCCGACCGCGCAGGGCGGCTGACGGCCGGCCCGGACCGGTGCCCGGGCCGCCGGCCCGGGCACGTCTGGTCAGCGGGCACTCTGGTCAGCGGGCAGGGGGCAGGCCGCGCGCGGCTTCGCCGAGACGCCAGTCGAGGCGCCGGCGGAAGTACACCAGGGGCTCGCCCTCCGCCACCGAGCAGTCGACCACCTCGCCCACCACGATCACGTGATCGCCGTGCGGGAGCAGCACGCCCGCACGGCATTTCGCGTAGACCGGGACGCCGGCCAGCCGGGGAACCGGCCCGTCCCACTCCCAGGGCACGCCGGCGAACTTGTCCTCGGAACTGCCCGCGAAGGTCTGGGCCAGGGCGGAGTGGGTGCGTGCCAGCAGGTGGACGCCGAAGAACGAACCCGGCCGGGCGGCCAGCTCGCGGCAGGTCCGCGAACTGCGGGCAAGCACCACCAGAACCGACGGCGGGGCCGCACTGTAGGAGCAGACGGACGACACGAGCAGCCCACAGGGCCGCCCGTCGCCCCGCCGGGCGGAGACGACCGCCACCCCGGACACCAGCCGTGACATCGCCTCGGTGAACCCGCCCGCCGGACCGGCCTGGTCCTGGCCCTGGTCCTGTTCGCGTTCCTGCTGCTCCCGCTGCTTCCGCTCCTGCTGCTCCCGCTGCTCCCGCTGCACCTGCTGTCGTAGGTCCATCCGGCCTCCTACACGTGAGCGCGTTCGGCCGCGCGCAGGCAGGTCTCCCTACGGCTCCGCGCCTCGGAGTCGTCGGTGACGGCCAGGACCGCGTCGAAGTCGGCCACGGCCTGCGCGAAGCTGCCCGCCGCTTCGTGCACCACGCCCCGGTTGAACCGGAACTCGGGCCGGCCTTCGAGTTCCACCGCGCGGTCGAAGTCGGCCAGCGCCCCGGCCAGGTCGCCCTCCAGGTAGGCGAGTTCGGCCTTGATCGCCCATGCCTCGGCCAACTGGGGATCGAGGCGCAGTGCCTCGGCCAGGGACTCGCGCGCCTCGGCCGTCCGGCCGTCCTCGCCCCAGAGTCGTCCCCGCAGACAGAGCAGGTGCGGGTGGTGCGGGTCGAGCCGCAGGCCGGCCGTCACGTCGTCCAGCGCGGCCTTGTCGTCCCCCCGGTCGGCCAGCAGCCCCGCACGCGCGAGCAGGGCCTCCAGATGGCCGGGCTCCAGTTCCAGGGTTCGGTCGAAGTCGGCCAGCGCTCCTTCGGTGTCGCCGAGTTCCAGCCGTGCCTCGCCGCGGTTGTAGTGCGCCTCGGGGAAGGGCGGCTCCAGGGCCAGTGCCCTCTCGTAGTCCGCGACGGCCTCCTCGATGCGGCCCAGCCTGCGCAGCATGCTGCCACGGTTGAAATAGTGGTCCGCGAAGTCGCTGTCCGCGTCGATGATCGAGGCGTAGTCGGCGAGCGCGTCCTCCAGCCGGCCGCTCATGCCGTTCACCTGCGCCCGGTTGTAGCGCAGGCCCACGCGGTGCCAGGTCCGTTCGCCGATGCCCAGTTCGCGGTCCAGCCTCTCTATTCCCTCGTCGAGCAGCCGCAACGCCTCGTCGGGCCGTCCGGCCCTGACCTCCACCAGGGCGAGTCCGTTGCGGTTGAACACCGAGTAGAAGGCACGCTCCTTGGGATCGGGCAGCAGGTCCGAGATCACGATGGCCTGGTTGACCCAGGCCCTGGCCCGCCGGTCGTCGCGCAACTCGGGCGGGAAATGGCGGGCGTAGAGCATGCCCGTCTCATAGGCGAGGCTCATGTGGTGCTTGGGCGCCGCGGTCGCCGCCCGGGCCTCCTCCTGCACCGCGGCCGACTCCTCCGGCCGCCCCGCGGCGGCCAGGCACACGCCCGTCTCCCGGGTGAAGGGCCACCACAGTTCGGGACGCGTGCCGGGACCCGCCCGGTGGCGGCCCTCCTCGCCCATCTCGGCCGCGGCGTGGTAGAAGCCGAAGTACTTGCAGCGGGCCTGGGCCCACCTCAGGGCGTCGAGTCCGGCGCCGTCGTGATCGCTGCCCCGCAGCAGGTGGTACGGCAGGGCGCCCAGCTTCAGGGAGGGTTCCTCCTCCGCCCGGGAGGCCAGTGCCTTCGCCCTGCGGTCGTGCAGGGCGGTGCGCTCGTCGTCGCTGATCGCCCGGTAGGCGGCGGTCAGCGCGGGGTCATCGTCGACGCAGTCCCCCTCCACGTACCGGGTGGCCGCCTCGAACAGGGTCTCCGCCCCGCCTTCCGCGCCGTCCGGCCCGGGGCCGGGTGCGGTGGCCGGGCGGTGGATACGGGTGGTTCGCGTCGCGAGTTCCGAGGGGAGGGAGACCGAGACCATTCCGGGCGGGTCGGCGAGGTCGTCCGTGTCGGTGGCGACCACGATGGTGAGCAGCTGGGCGGGGATGCGCCGCAGGGCGGCGGCGAGGAATTCACGGTCGGTGACGTCGGCGTGGTGAACGTTCTCCACCACGAGCGTGCGCGGACCGTCCCCGGGCTCGGCCAGTGCGGCCAGCAGGAAGTCCACGAGGCCGTGCGCGACCCGCAGCGAATGCAGCCGGGCCGGATACCTGGTCGCCTCCCCCGGCGCCTGGGCGTTCTGCTCCAGGGCCCTCACCTTCGGCGGCACCAGGGGCAACAGCTCCGGTGTGCTTTCCTGGAGTTCGATGTAGTGGCGGGCGGCCAGCTCCGGCTGCCGGCGCAGCGCCTGCGGGGCCACCTGCCGCAGCAGCGCGCCCGCCGCGGTGTAGGGACCCCGCAGGCGCCGGTGTGCGTCCACCACCGTGAGCGGGGAAGGCAGTCCGAGGCCGGCCCGCAGCCGGTCGCGCTCGCGGCGCCGGGGAGCCGATATCCAGTAGTGGCCGGTCATGAACCTGCCTTTCGCAGGGGGCCGACGGGGGTCACCCGTCAGTCGATGACGTGGTGGGTCCTGGACCGTCGGGCGCGCAGGCGTTCCCTGGCGGCGATCCAGATGGTGAGGGCGATCTGGGCGAAGGTCAGGAGGAGGAAGGCCGAGGAATCCAGGAGCTCGGTCCAGCTCGACCGCTGCCCGGCGCCGAAGCGGTCGATCGCACCGGAGACCATCGATACGAGGACCGGGGCGAGCGCCAGCACGAAGGTGCCGAGGCTGACGGTGTAGCCGGCCACGATCAGCCAGGAGTACCAGCGTGCCGCCCGGCGGTCCACCGGGTGCCACTGGGACTCGTCCGCCATCCGGTCGGTCCGCCCGCACCACCGCAGGAACCGATTGCGCAGCAGGCGGACGGACGTGGTGTGCAGGTCCACGCACCCGAGCACGGTGGTGATCAGCACGTAGACGTCGGTGCGCAGGTAGAGGAAGAACTGCCACAGCAGGCGCAGCAGGGCGGCGAACGCCAGCCCGAGGCACACCCTGCTGGTGAGCGTTTCGGCCCCGCCGGGGCCGCGGGAGGCGTCTGCCACCGTGATGAGCAGGCCGAGGAGGACGCAGTCGGCCACCATTCCGGCCACGATCGGCAGATAGCGCTTTCTGCGCTCGACGGCGACCAGGCCGTCCAGTGCCGTCTCGACCACCAGGAAGTAGAAGCGGTACGACAGCCGGGTCCGTGAGCGGACGCCGAGACGCCGGGCCGCCAGGGCGTGGAACGCCTCGTGGACGGCGATGAGGGGGACGGCGGCCACCAGCAGCACCAGGCTGACCACGGCGTAGTAGTCGCTGAACAGCAGGTCCTCGGCGGTCGGTACGAGGTCTGGCGACAGGATCATGCGGAACAGCGCCCACGCCACGACGAGGGCGTAGCAGACCCAGGCGAGCGGCGAGAACAGCGCCCGGCCGAGCCTCTGCCAGCGCACCGGCTCCGCCGCCGCCGCCGACTCGTCGCCGGCCTCTCGGACGAATCCCAGCTCGCGCAGGGCTCCGATGATGTCCTCGACGTCGACCTGCTCGCCGTACTCGGCGGCGTACCAGTCGAAGGCCTGCGCCGGTGTGGCCCCTTCCGCCAGGCGGCGCACCAGGTGGGCCCCGTCGGGCGGGAAGATCGCGTAGGAGTCCGTGTCGGGCCGCCCGATGGTGACTTCGTCGCCGTCCTCCAGATAGACCAGCGGATGGAACGGCAGCGGCGTATCGGCGTTGCTGCGGATGCCGTGCTCCGGCATGGGGCTCTCCCTCGGCTTCCGGTCCGGGCCCGGCACGGGCGGGTCACCACCCGCCTCCCGGGAGGCGCCGTCGTACCGGGAAGACAGCCTGAGTCGCCTCGGACTGTCACCGGCACGACGGCGCCGTGGCCCTGGCCTGCTAGTGGCCAGGACTCATCTGATCCGGGATCAGTTGGGGTTCGTGTACACGCTGCAAGCCGAGGACGTCAGGCGGACCGGACCGGCCTTGCGCACCTGGATCTTCTTCATCAGGACACCTCCTTCACACCAGTGGGTGATGCGGACGTGTTCATCCTGTCGAGGGCCGCCATCATTTCTCCAAAAGTCCGCCAAACGTCTTCACGAGGCGTCCACACCGCATGCGCCGCACGCCTGCCGGCTCCCGCCCGGTTCCTTCGCGAGGCCGGGGGCGGCGACGTACGGAATGATGGAACCGAGGAGCCCGTGCCATGGCCGCCCGCCGCAGGACTGCCGCGAGCCTGCTGGAGGTTCTGATGCTGACCACGCCCGTATGCCGACTTCTCGGTATCGATGCCCCGATCATCTGCGCGGCCTTCGGCCCCTGGGACGAGGTCGATCTCGCAGCCGCGGTGTGCCGTGCAGGCGGAATGGGCAGTCTGGGCACTGCCGTGCGGCCCCTGCCGGAGCTGAAGGAGCAGTGGGCCCGGCTGCGGCGGCTGACCGACCGGCCGTTCGCGATCAATCACACGAGCCGCCCACTCGACGAGGAAGCGTTCCAGGCCACGATCGAAGAGCGGCCGGCAGCGATCTCCTTCCACCTGGCGGTGCCGCCGGACCTGATCGCCCGAGCTCACGATGCCGGCATCCTCTGGATCCAGCAGGTCTCCAGCCGCGGTCAGGCCGACGATGCGCTCCGGGCCGGAACCGATGTGATCGTCGCCCAAGGCGGCGAGGCCGGTGGACACGGCGGGGACGTCGCCACGATGGTGATGGTCCCCGACGTCGTCGACATGGCGGGCGAGGTACCCGTCCTCGCGGCCGGCGGGATCGCCGACGGCCGCGGGCTGGCCGCGGCGCTGGCACTGGGCGCGCAGGGTGTGCTGATGGGGACACGCTTCCTCGCATCGGACGAGATGAAGGTGTCGCAGGCGTGGAAGAACCGGATCATCGAGTCCGCGGCCACGGACACGGTGAAGGTCGTGGGCAGCGAGCGGATCCTGCCGCCGTTCAACCGCCCCGGCAGTGCCGGGGTGCCGCGCTGCCTGCGAACTCCGCTGGTGGACGCCCTGCGCGAGGACCCCGAGCAGGTGGACCCCGCGGAGACCGTGCCCCGTGTGATGGCCGCGATCCACGCCGGAGGCGGGGAGGAGTACCTCCCCTTCACCGGCCAGTCGACCGCCCTCGTACACGAGGTCCTGCCCGCCGGCGAGATCGTCCGCCGGACGGTGAGGGAAGCCGAGGCGGCGCTGGCGGCGGCAGCCCACGCCGTCGACCCTGGGCCGTGACCGCGCTCAGCGGGCCGGTGGCCCAAGGAGGAGGTCCTCTCCGTCCTCGGGGTCCGGCGGGCGCGGGCGGGTCAGCGCGCCCCGTTGATCCGGTCGGCGCGGGGCCGGGTCCGGCCTCGGCCTCGGCCTCGGCCTCGCTCCACGCAGCGCGCCGGACCGTCTCCCCCAGCTCCTCCGGATCGGCGGCCGCGTCGCGGGGCCCGTCTGGCAGCCACCGCCGCGCAACGAATGGTTCCTGGCCCTGACGACGGCCACGGCGGCGGCCCGGGACCTGCCGCGCCACCGCCCGATGCCCCAGGCCGTTCTCCCTGTCCGACCCCGACCGGGTACGCCGTCTGCTCACCGGCACCGCACTGCCCGGTAGCCGCGGCTCTCGCCAGGCGAGCCCTACGGTGGCGGCTGGGTGCGTCCGAGGAATCGCGTGAGCGCGGCGATCGGCCCGAGCGGGTCGGCGTAGTCGACCGTCTCCTGCTCCTCGAACGAGCCGTCCCTGCGCCGGATGGTGGTGCGCTGGCTGCGCTTGATGCCACCGGTGCGCAGGAGGTAGAGACCGTACATGGCGGCGACGCTGATGATCCCGATCTCGATGACCGGGAGCTTCGCCTTGGCGTCGGCCGCGATCTGGAGGATCCGGTCGGCCTGGTCCGGCTCCTCCCACGCACTGGACAGGACGAGGAGTGCGGCATTCTCCAGGAGCTGCGGGTCGGCGGCGAGCTGGTCCAGGTCGGCCTCGAAGTCCGGACCCCACCCCTGGGCGAGTTCGGCGCGCATCTCCTCGGTGGTGGGGTCGTCCAGCCGTTCACCGAGGTAGTAGCGCAGGGTGTGGTGGACGGTGTCGGGGTCCACCTCCCGCTCCGACAATGCCGACGTCAGGGTCCGAGTCATCTACCAGTCACCTTCCAGAGCCATGGACCAGGCGATCCATCCGGGCACGCCGGAGCGTTCCGCTTCGAGACAGGACGAGCGCAGCGCGGCGCCCGGCGGGCTGCCGGCCAGCACGAGGGCACGGCAACGGTTGAGCACCGGCAGTACCTGCTCGGCGAGGATGTCCCAGCGTGGCGCGACCAGTGTGCGCAGCCCACGGTGGCGGAGCGCGCTGAACAGGCCCACCTGCTGGCCGCCGCGGGTGTGGTTGAGCCCGCTCGAACACGCCGCGGAGAAGATCGTGGAAGGGGACCGGGCGACGGCCGTCGCGGATCGCCAGTCGAACCGGTGGGCGGGTCCGGAACGGGCGGCGGCCACGGAGTCGCCGGGCGGGCGCCGTCCCTCGGCCGCGAGCAGGAGCGACACCGACGTGCTGCCGGTGTCGACCATGCCGTGGCAGAGCAGTGTGCAGATGTCGGAGTCTTCGAGGATCCGGATGAGCGCGGCGGCGTCCGCGTGCTCCCGGTCCGCCGAGGCGAAGGCGAGCCCGGCCGCGGCCGCCTCGTCCCGGCTCGCGGCCAGTGATGCCGTCAGGGCCGCCTCGACGGCCGGGGACTCTCCGAAGCGAGGCGCGCACACCGTGCCGACCGCCGGGCGCACCACCGGAGTGTCCGGCCGCAGCATGAGCGATCCCCAGCTCGGCGCGTACGAGCACGTCCAGGACGGGCCGAGTGCGAGGTGCCACGGCAGCCGGTACAACTGCGGTGACTCGATGACGACGACGTGGTCGCTGGCGCCGAGCCGTTCGCAGAGCGCGGCATGGAGCGTGCCGGCGAACTTCCGCCACTTCGGTACGTCCAGAGGGTCACCGGGACGGCTCGGGGTCCAGTTGGCGATCCGGGTGCCGAGCCGGGCGGCGAGCGGACCGAGGTCGTCCAGCGGCATGACGACCTCCGCGGCGGGAGCGCGCCCGGCCTCGATCAGCGTCAGCACCAGCGACCTCCGGTCCGGTCCGTGCTCGACCTGTTCGAGGACGGCGGTGCGGGCCAGGCCCGTACGGTTGCAGAAGGCGCTGACCGCCCGGTCGTCGGCGAATCCACCGGGGGCGAGCATCCGCCGAGCCGGGTCGCGCCACAGCTCCTCCACGGTCCGCTGCAGTTCACCGGGTCCCGCTCCCGCACCGTTCAGCAGAGCTCCCTGGATCTCCCGCAGGTCCCCGGGGTACGCCACCTCGACGCCGGCGGCCTGCTCGAAGTCGGAGAACCTCTCCATCGCCCGGCCGACGAGCCGGTCGGCCTTCCCCACCAGCGCAAGGGCGTCCCCGAGTGCGCCTGCCGACACCGCGGCGGCCGCCGGGCGCACGAAGCACTCGACCGGCGGCTCGACCCCGTACTGTTCGGCGGCCAGCCGCGCGAGGCCCTCCCAGTCCGGGGTTCCGCCTCGGATCTCCTCGGCGAGGGCCTCGACCCGGCCGGCCTGAAGGTGGACGAAGCAGTCTTCACGGGCCGAGGCCTGCGCCCGGAGGCGCGGCAGGTCGTCGAGGGTTCCGGCCGCGTGGGCGGCCGGAGCGGCCCCGCGTCGCAGCTCCTCCAGCCGGGCCATGGCCGCGTAGAGGTCCGCGACCGGGCTGTACGGCAGGGCACCGGACACCGTGAACTCTCGCCGCTCGCCGAGGTGGAACAGGCTGACGGACAGCTCCCACAACGCCTCTTCGGGCTCCCGCCGGTCGCGGAGGAGCGCGTACTGGAGCTGCGCCCTGACGACGGGCGTGATGAGCGAGGAGAATTCCAGCGCGTGTGCCAGGGCCTGCCGTAGCAGCGTGACGGCGTCGCCGAACCGGCCGGTGGTGAAGTACGCCGGCGCCAGCTCCACGGCGACGTACGGGCGCAGGCTCGGTCGCAGGTCCGCCCAGAGCCGCTCCAGCAGGACCAGGGCCTGGTCGACCCGGCCGGAGTCGCGGAGCACGACGGCGGTGGCGATCTCGTGTTTGTGCCCGAACGGGTGGACCGCGGTGAGGAAGCGGTCGGGGGTGAACCAGGCGTCCTGGTCCCTTATTTCCGCGAGCGCCTCCTCGGTGCGGCCGGTGAGGCCGAGTGCGAGCGCTCTGATGTCGGACAGGTCCGACCGCCGGAAGTCCTCCGGCTGATCGGTGTCGCGCACGTGCTCCAGTGTGCGCAGGGCACTTGCCGCGTTCCTGGCCGAGACCTGCGCCTCGCCGAGCAAGACCGTGGTGTTCACCGGGCCGATCTTCCGCTCCAGGCTCTGGCGTACCAGGTCGAAGTCCGCTTCGGTGCCTTGGTGTGCCAGTCGCGTGAAGATCTGGACACGGGCCATGCCGAGGGCTTTGGCGCCGAGTTCGTCGATCATTTCCGAGAGGGCGGCGGCGAAGTCGTCCTCGGGCAGTTGGATGACGACATGGTCACTGATCCGTCCGGCGAGGTTCGGGTGGCCCGCCCGGCACGCCGCCTGGTGGATGCGCTCCTCCACCTCGTTCCACCGCCGGGACACCCGGCGCGGCCGCTTGTCGAAGGCGTGGAGGCGCAGCCCCTTCTCCGCTTCGATGAGGCGGCCGAGTTCGAAGGCCGGCACGGTGGGGCGCAGGTGTTCCTCGCTGAGCCGGAGGCGTTCGGTGATCGACGTGCCGATCCAGGACTTCTTCAGACGCAGTTCCAGGCGCAGGTACTCCGTCACCCAATCGGAGGCGGCCGGATTCGGCAGGCCGGCCCGATGGTGGAGGACGGCTTCGACGGCGCGGGCGCAGTAGAACCACTCACGTTCGCCCTTCGCCCCCGTCCGCGAGATGCGGGCCACCGCTGCGGAGAACCGGGTGAGCGCGTCGCCGACGGGCGTCGAGCCGTCCACGTACGTGCGGAGGTCCTCCTCGAAGGTCCTCGGCAGCCCGCGTGCCCGCTGCGCCCACGCCTCGCAGAGGTTGTACCAGGTCCGTGCCTGACTGATGGCCAGCCCGGCGACGCCCGCCTCGACGGGATCGAACGCCACCTTCGGCAGCACCCCGGCCACGGCGACGCCCAACGCGGAATACACCGCCCCGGTCAGCTCCCGCCAGCGCGCATCGAACTCCTTGTCGCCGGCCTCCGTGACCAGCGCGAACACCGGCTTGATCCGGAGCCGCAGCAGTGCGGCGACCAGGTCCCTGAAGTGGCCGGGCGACTCGGCGAGGTAGCTCTCGCCCTCCCACTCCTCCACCACCCGCTCGGGCAGGATCGCTCGTACGGCATCGGGAGTGCCGATCTCCGGCGACGGGTGAGAGAGGATCATCCTCCGCTCGGCGGACGCCCAGAAGAGCACCTTGGCGGGGATGTCGCTCTGGCATCCGGCCGCGCATCGGAGGAAGTCCAGCTCCTCACGGAACAGTTGGACGGTCCTCGCGACCTCGTGGTCTTGGATCAGGAGGAGGGCCCCGGTGTCAATTTCCGCCCCGCAACGGCTGCATTGCACGCATTCACGGTACGTGCTCACGGTCCGTGGTGGAAGGGCTTGCATCCGCTGATGACCGTACGGGCACGGGCGTCCAGATGCGACAACCCGGCACCGCCGCGGCCACGTTCGGGGGACAGAGCACGACGCAGCCGCACCACCGTGTCCATCGTCGACGTCGCCGTCCCGCCCCTTGCCCCCGATCTCGGGGTCCGCGTTGGCCAGAGGATCACGAACAGCTCGGATCTTGTTCGTCGTTTGCCCTCCCTCGCAGGTCCGGTTGGCTAGGCTTCGCGTCAGGACGGAACGCCACCGCCCTCGAACACCCAAGGACGGGAGCGCACTTCGATGGCCGAGGTCAGGGTTGAGACAGTCACTCTGGACGCGGCAGGCAGCCGCCAGATCGCCAGCAGGACCAGGACGAGCGCCGCGCTCGGCGAGCGTGCCGCCGAGCTCGAACAGGCAATAGTCGAGGCCTCGTCCATCGCCCAGCAGTCGCTCGCCCGGGTCCCCCGGCAGAACGGCTGGCAAGTGTCCGGCATGGAGGTGACCTTCGGCCTCACGCTCGCGGCAGAAGCCGGAGTGATCCTGTCCAAGGCGTCAGCAGAGGCGTCGTTCGAGGTCACCCTGACCGTGGAGCGGGCTCCGGATCCGGCGTGAGCGGCGGCGCGGGCTACTGGGTGGAACTGTTCCAGGATCGACAGCGCCTCGGCGGCGGCTTCCTGCTGACCTCCCGCTACGTCCTCACGGCCCTGCACTGCCTGCGCAGCCTCAGCACGTCCGACGGAAGGGTGGACATCATCCTGACCAACGGCTCCCGGCTGGCGGGCCACGTCTGCGGCCAGGACAAGGAGGCGGACCTGGCGCTGATCACGGTCGCCGCCGCCCACGAGGTCAGACTGCCCATCCCCCGCGCGGGCGTCGCGCACGGCGGCGACGACTGGCACGGACCGTATCGGCCCGCGGCCGCCGACGTGCACCTGCGAGGGCACGTCGACACCGGATCAGCCGAGTACGCGTGCGAGGGCGGGGCCGTCATCGAAGCACTTCAGCTGACGACACATCAACACCTGGGCGACTACTCGGGCTACTCCGGAGGACCGGTGGTCAAGGGACGGCCCGGAGAGCAGGAGCCGCTCATCGTGGGCATCCTCCTGGAGCAGGTACCTGACCGGGTGGAGGGTCATCGTGCGACCAACGTGCTCTTCGCCGCCACCATAGGCGAGGCCATGCGGCGGTTCGACCAGTTCGACGTCGAGCATCTGATCGACGTACTGCGGCCCTCTGAGGCCCCGCCCGAGGGGCCCGGGAGGGCCGACCGGAGCAGGACTTCGGAGCACACCGGTACGGCGGTCACGACGGCCGCCGCCACCGTCGACCAGTTGCTCGACCAGCTGGAGAAGTGGACGCAGCGCGGCATACTCGACGCCGCGCAGGGCAGCGAGCTCAAGTTCCTCACCGCCAAGATGTTCATCGAGCGGCAGCTGCCCGGCGGCGATGTATGACCGGCGGCTGGCGCAGGGCCACCGAGCTCGCCGAGCGGGCCCTCCGCGGCGACCGCGCCGCCAGGCGGCTGCTCCCGGGATCGGTCACCGAACTGCTCAGCCAGGTACCGCCTTTGCACCGCCCCGGGTTCGGCCGGGAGCTCGGCTACCTCACCGCGGTGCTGGACACCCTGGGACTGCTGGAGGAGTCGCGTCGGGTCGTCGAGCACGTCGTGGGCCGGACTTTCCTGGGTGCCGGCGCCGAGCTCACCCCCAAGGGACGCAACGACCTCGCCGTCACGTTCGCGGACCGGGGCGAACTCACCGCTGCGGCAGCTTTGTTGTCCACAGCGATGGTATTCGCCCCTCGCGAGAGCGGCGACACTCCGCAGGAGACGGCCCGCACCCTGGCCAACGTCGCGGCGATCAGGCTACGGCAGGGCGCGCAGGGCGGCGCCGGCCAGGCGGCCCGGCAAGCGCTCGACGTTCTTTCGACCGGCGAGCAGTCCGAGGACGGACTCGAAGTGCGGTTGCTGGCCGAGTCGGTCCTCGCCATCGCAGCCCGGTCGGAAGGGCGACATGACGAGGCCGACCGCCTTGTGGACGCGCTCGCCGGGACCGCCAGGCGACTGACCCGACTACTCGGCGGCGATCACCCCAGGGCACTGGCGGCACTGATCACCCTGGCGCGCGCCGAGTTCGGATCGGCCCGGGCCGCGGGCGACCGCGGGCGGATGGAGCGGGCCGCCGAAATCCTCGCGGTCGCGGCCCAGAAGTCGTCCGCCACCCTGGGGCCGCACCACCCCTTGACCCGGTCCGCCGTGTCCCATCTGGACAGTGCGCAGTCGGCGCCCGCTCCGGTACCCAGCAGTGCCGGACGTCCCGGAACCGTCGCCCCCCTGGCCCCGGCTCCAGCCCCAGCCCCAGCCCCAGCCCCCGGTCCGGCGTCCGGCTGGCGGCCGAGGACCGCCGGCACATGGCAGCGGCCCCCGGTTCCGAGCGGGCAGCAGCCCGACTCAGCGCTGACCCTGCGCTTCGCCGTACTCGGCCCCGTGAGGGCCTGGCGCGGCCAGGAACAGATCCCCTCCGGCTCGCCCCAGCAGCGTGCCCTGCTGGCCGCACTGCTGCTGCGCGAGGGCCGCACCGCCACCGCGCCCGAGCTGATCGACGCCATCTTCGGCGAGCATCCGCCGTCCCAGGCGATGGCGGCGATCCGTACGTACGCCTCCCGGCTGCGCAAGGTCCTCGAACCGGGGCTGCTGGTCAGCGAGTCCGGGGGCTACGCGATCCGCACGGACCCGACCTCCCTCGACGTCGGCATCGTCCGCGGACTGGCCGCCGACGCCGAGCGGGCGCGGACCAGCGGAGATCGCGAACTGGCCCGCGTCCTTTTCCACAGGGCGCTCTCGTTGTGGGACGGCGAACCGCTCGCCGGCGTACCCGGCCCGTACGCCGAAACCGAACGCACCCGGCTCGCCGAGTGGCAGCTGCAGTTGCTGGAGGCCCGCCTCGATCTGGACCTGGAAGCGGGCCAGCACGCGGCGGCCGTCTCGGAACTGACCGCCCTCACCGCCGCCCACCCGCTGCGCGAACGGCTCCGCGAACTCCTCATGCTCGCCCTCTACCGCAGCGGCCGGCAGGCCGAGGCACTCGCCGTATACGCCGACGCCCGCCGGCTCCTTGCCGACGCGCTGGGCGTCGACCCGCGTCCCGAGCTCTCGGCGCTCCAGCAGCGCATCCTGCGCGCCGACCCCGGACTCGCCTCGCCTACCGCCACGCAGCCCGCAGTCGCCCCCGTGATCGCCCGACCCGCGCAACTGCCCGCCGGTGTACCGGACTTCACCGGTAGAGCTTCATTCATCACCGAGCTCAGCGAAGTGCTGGCCGCCCCGGCCGAGAGGGACCGGGTCCTGGCCGTGTCCGCCTTCGCCGGTGTCGGCAAGACCACCCTCGCCGTGCATGTCGCGCACGCCGCCCGCCAGCACTTCCCGGACGGCCAGCTCTACGTCGACCTCCAGGGCACCGATGCCCGGCCCGCCGAACCCGAATCCGTACTGGGCGCCTTCCTGCGTGCCCTGGGTGCCCCCGACAACGCCATCCCCGACGGGCCTGCCGAGCGGTCCGCCCTCCTCCGCTCCCTGCTTGACGGTCGGCGCGTGCTGGTCCTGCTGGACAACGCGCGCGACAGCGCGCAGGTCCGGCCGCTGCTGCCCGTCTCGCGCGGCTGCGCCGCCATCGTCACCAGCCGGGCGCGGATGGCCGACATCGCGGGGGCCCACCTGGTGGACCTCGACGTGATGAGCCCCCAGGAGGCGCTCCTGCTCTTCACCCGGATAGTGGGCCAGGAGCGGGCGACCGCCGAGCGCCAGGCCGCCCTCGACGTGGTCGCGGCCTGCGGCTTCCTGCCGCTGGCCATCCGGATCGCGGCCTCCCGGCTGGCGGCCCGGCGCACCTGGACGGTGTCCGTGCTGGCGGCGAAGATGAGCAACGAGCGACGCCGCCTGGACGAGCTCCAGTCAGGGGATCTGGGCATCAAGGCCACCTTCGAGCTGGGCTACGGGCAGTTGGAGCCGGCCCAGGCCCGCGCCTTCCGGCTGCTCGGCCTGGCTGACGGGCCCGACATCTCGCTCGCCGCGGCCGCCGCCGTACTGAACCTGCCCGAGCTCGATGCCGAGGACCTGCTGGAGACCCTGGTCGACTACTCCCTGCTGGAGTCGGCCGCTCCGGGCCGCTACCGGTTCCACGATCTCCTGCGCCTCTACGCGCGCACCTGTGCCGAACGTGACGAACACCCCCCGGGCGAGCGGGCCGCCGCCATGACCCGGCTGCTGGACTTCTACCTGGCCAGCGCGGCCGCGGTGTATGCCCTGGAGCGGCCCGGTGACCGGCTGGTGGAGCACCTGGCGGACACCAGCTACCCGGGGCTCCGTTTCGCGGACAGCAGTGTGGCTGTGGACTGGCTGTACGCCGAGGCCGCATGTCTGCTGGCCTGCGTTCAGCAGCAAGCGGTTGTCGGCAGAGTGGCGCAGGCCTCCGATCTTCTCTGGGCAGCCAAAGACCTGGCCGACTCGGGGACGAACACGAGCCAGTACGAGCGCACCGCGATCGCCGTACGGGAGGCCGCACGGGCAGCTGGTAACGTGCGGGCCGAGGCACGGGCCCGTATCGCGCACACGTCCCTGCTCCTGGCATCCGGGGCGTTCGAGCGGGCCGACGACGAGGCGCGGGCCTCCGTGGAGCTCGCTCGGGTCGCCGAAGACCCCCTGTCCCTGGGCGTGGCCCTACACGACCGCGGAGTCATCGCCGTCTACCGGAACCGGAAGGCGGAGGGCGAGCAACTCCTGACCGAGGCACTCGCGGTGTACCGCGCCGACGGCAATCGGCTCGGCGAGGCCAGTGTCCTGTGCAATCTGTCCAGGGTCCGCGTGAGCATGGGCCGACCGGCCGACGCGGTCGAGCCGGCACGCCGAGGGCTCGCCGTCTTCCAGGCCATGGGCCTGACCTTCCGGGAGGCCAACGCCCTCTACGCACTGGGGGTCGCGCTGACCCAGGCAGGCCGGCCACTCGACGCGGTCGACGAGCTGACACAGGCACTGACGATCTTCCAGGAATTCAAGCACCGGCTGTGGGAGGGGACGACTTCCCTGCGGCTCGCCGAGGCCCATCTGGCCGCGCACCAGGACGAAGCCGCCGCGCAACACGCCGAGCGTGCGCTCGCCCTGGGCTGCGTCGGCGGCCAACGCAAGCGAGCCGATGCCCTGACCATTCTGAGCCAGGCCCGGGAGCGGCAGGGCCGACTCGGTGCGGCACGCGCGTGCTGGCAGGAGGCTCTGGACATCTACGAGGGCCTGGGCTCGGCGGCTGCAGCGGATCCGGGCGCTTCACCAGACCTTATTGCCGTGTGAGGGCGACGTGCCGTATCGCTCATCGCTGGAAGGTGCGGTTCATCTCGGCGATCCGCCCTGCGTGGTAGCGGATGCTCGGGTCAATGGTGCGGGCGTCCGGCGGCAAGACGTCCGCTTGGGCCTTGATCTTGTCGGTGAGTACGGGCTGGTCGACCCCGGTGAGCCGCAGAACGCCGCGAGTGACACTGGCCGCACCCAGGACCCGCAGCGCGTGCCGAGCGTCCCGGAGGCCGTTGACCTCGATGCCGTCCGGTCCGAGCACCGCGACCAGTCGGGTGCCGGAGCCCAGCAGCGCGGCTGCGCCGCCGGGGTAGTCGGCCTCCTGACCGATGGTGTAGACGATACGGCTGAAGGTGGACGGGCGGCCCTGGAGGTCGGTCGTGCCGAACCGGCCGGTGGTGGTGTACCGGACGGTGACGGGTAGGTCGGTCGTACGAAGAGTCGGCTCCCAGACCGGCAAGGAGAAGGCCCCGATCGCCGGCAGGGTGTTGCGCCGGTTGAAACCGCCGCTGACGAAGGTGAGGTCCCGCTGGATCTCCGCCTTCCGGGCCGGGGTGGCCGAATCCCATTCGGCGCGCAGCCCCTTCGGGTCCAGGGCGCCTTCCGGACCCCTGGGGTAGTCGGCCCCGAGTTTCGCCGGGCGGGCGCCCCAGGTGACTCGACGGGTGACGTGGTGGGCCTGTTCGACCTCGGAGGCGCCGCCCGCGCCGCCGCCGACCACGAGCAGGTCGTCGTCCGGACGGTAACTGGCGCTGGTGTTCTGCCCGCCGTACTGGACCCGGTGTGCCCGGATGAGGGCGTCGAGGCGGGTCAGCGTCTGCGGTGGGAGGGTGGTGCGGTCGACGGGCTCGCCGCTCGCGGTCAGGATGACGGCCCCGGTCATCGGGTGGACCGAGTAGGGGGACTCCGGGTCGGCGACGAACCGGGGGTCGCGATAGCCCTCGGGCCGGAAGCCGAGCCGGGCTCGCAGGTCCGGATCCAGAGTCGCCGGGTCGACGGCCGCTCCGTCCGGGGCGTACGCCGTACGGGTCTGCGGATCCACCGAGTGACGGGACTCGGGATCGATCACGCGACGCTCGGTGGGCCGGCCCTGGGGGTCGAGCAGGAAGGGCTCGTACAGTCTCTTGGGCGTGCCCTCGACATTCTGTACGCCGAGCAGCCAGCTGGCGTTCGCGGGCAACTGTCCGGTGTACGGCTCGCCCTGGGCATCGAGGATCCGTGTGTCACCGGCCGGACCGAATGCCACTTGGTAGCCGGTACCCGGATCGACGAAGGTCCGACCGGCCAGCTGGTCACCGGCCGCCTGCGGGATCCTGGGCGGGCCGAGACCGGTGGCCAGGTCCAGCGAGCGCGCGTGCAGCGTCCGCCGGTCGCCGGTCGTCAGGCGGTACCGGGCTTCGGCAGGCCAGTCCGCCGCGGCCGTCCCGTCCGGCCGGGTTTCGATCCTGGTGACGTTCGCCTGGTACGTGGGCATGCCGGCCAGGGCCCGGGCCACACCGACCGCCCGCCCGAAGGCGGTGGACATCACGAAGTCGTTGCGGTCCTCGGCGAAGTCACCGGGCTGAAAGGGGGCACCCGGCAGCTCGTTGTCCATCGCGGGCTGGGTGAGGCGGAAGTCCCCGAGATCGTTGACCACTCCGTAGCCCGCGGACACCGCCAGGACCGGCGGCACATCGGCGCCGGCACTCGCGACCGGGGGCAGGGTGAGGTAGTCGACCGTGGCCGCCCATCCGCCACCGACGATCACGTGGGGGATGACCGGCAGCTGCGCATCACGCGTGTTCAGGGATTTCGTCAGCTCGGCGTCCGCGGTCGTGCGCTGGGCGATCACGCTGTCGGCTTGTTCGCGCAGCACCCGGCGCTCGCAGTCCCGTTCCGCGCGGATGTCCTTCAGGACCGCCTGTGATCCGGCCTGGCGGGCCAGCTCGAGCACCTTGTCGACAGCGGTCGCGGAGCCGGGCGACAGCGCGCGGACGGAGGCGGCTCGCGCCGCCGCGGCCGCCCTGCCGACCAGCGGCGCGTTGCCTTCCATACGATGCACGGGGCGAGCCGGTTCCTCGTCGAGCAGGCCCATCGCGATGGCGGAACCGAGCGCGGCCGACTTCACCCGGGCCGTGGCGGTGGGCAGTTAGTCGCCGAGGATCTTCAGGGCGGCGATCCGGCCGATGTCCCTGGGGCTGAGCGGGATGCGGCCGGCGCTGTCGGCGGTGGTGAGCACACCCTCGGTCAGCCCGCTGGTGACATCGAGCCGCCGGTTCTCCGACCGGTCGGAGACGATCGCCGCCACCTCGGTCAGCCGGGCGGCGACCGCCTGCCGGATCAGATCGACCGTCGCCCGGTCGGAGATCCGTACGGCAGCCGCGCTCGGCCCGAGAAAATGCGTGGTCGCCACTGGCGCGTAGGGAAGCGTGCCCGGCATGCGTCCGGGCTCCACGCTGATCGTGAAGGACCCCTGGCCGTCGGGGAGGAGTACCCGGCTCCCCACCACCCGGGCCCCGGCGGGGAGAGGCCCGGCGGTCAGCGCGGCCGTGATGGCGGCCGCCGTGCGGCCGGCGCTTGCCGAACCGAGCTCCTTGCCACCGAAGTCCAGGCCGGCGGACGCATGTGCGACCGGCCCCGGGGCCGCACATGTCGCAGGGCGTTCTTTGAACTGCTCCGTGAGCGCGTGTGCGCTCTGAGCGGCCGGGCCGAGCGAACCGCCGAGCACGGCACCGATGCCGCACCACAGTGAAAGCGTCCGCCTGAGCCGTGGGAAGTCACCGTGCATGGAAGCCAGGCCCTCCTGTCACCGTGGGCAGCCTCAGACCGCCCATGTCATCACGGTGAGGAATGGTCACAGCACGAGAGATGACATCGAAGGGGAAGTCGAAGGAATCACCCGCCTGATCGTTTCGCCGTCGTCCGAATGCCCTGCCTTGTGGGCGGTGGCCACCTCGGGCATGGGCTTGGGCCACTCGGACGATACCGAGCCCCGGTGGCCGAGACCCGCCTCCTCGGCCTGTGCCGGCCGTCTCACGAGAGCTCCCGGCCGGGCTCAGCCGTCCAGGGCGGTCAGCGGGATGCTCACTGAATCCCAGCCCTTGGTCTCCTGGAGGAATTTCGCCTTGTAGGTGGACGTCTTGTCGGGAAGGTCCGCGAAGAAGGTCTCCTGGGTCGACGGACGGAAGACGGCCAGTCGCCGGGTCAGGTAGGAAGGTTTCTCGGCGCTGTACGAACCCTCGTCGGCCTGCGCCACCATGATGTCGCCGTCGTTGGCGATGCTGACAGACTTCATGGCCACCCACTTGCCCTCGCCCAGCCTCGGCATGAAGCCGGCCATCATCCCCTTTTCGGCCCGGGGGAACTGTTCGGACGCGTTCTGGCCGAGGCTGTACTCGTACGGCCTGACGTCGGTGTTGATCAGCAGTTTGCGTTCGCCTGGCACGGGGGCGAAATCGTGCAGCCCTTCACGCCACTCGTAGCCCGCCTCCTCGCCCTTGGTGTAACGATCGGAGACAGGCATGCGGAACGTCTCTGGCACGCCCAGCGGTTCGCCGCCACTGCTGTCGAGTGGAAAGCGCAGCAGGACGCTGTACACGTCCTCTCTCCTTGTCTCCTCCTTGACATGGGGGTAGATGCTGGTTCCTCCAGCCCAGAGGGCGTTGCTCTTTCGGTCGTATCTGACGGCGTGACCGGATGCGAGGTCCGCCCTCTGCACCTCTTTGCCCGTGCTCCATTCGTGTACGTGTACGCCGCAAGTGCCATCGGTGCTGGAGGAGGCCATCACCACGTAGGGCAGCCGGCCGGGCCCGGGAATCAGCTCGACCGCGTGGTCCGGACCGTAGACGACGCTCTTACCGAAACGCTTCTTGATGACCCCCGTTGTGGTGTCGACGAGCGCCACGGTGTAATTGATCAGCACCAGCGCATGCAAGCTGGTTCCGATCTTCAGCACCTTGGCATCGGTCAGACCGCCCCCTCCTCGTCCACCTTTACCGACCACTTGCGTGTCAGCGGGACGCGACTGCCCGCCACGACCTGCGCCGTGTCGCTTTGGAAGCAGTGCAGAGCCCCCGAATAGCCGACGATGAAAGGCTTCGTGAAGGGGTTCTTCACCAGTGTTTCTGTCATTTTCTCTCCATGGATGGGGTGTGGGGGGAACTGCTGGGGCTGTGGCTCTTGAGCAGCCAGGGACTCACTGCTCTTTTCGGCCCCCCTCGGTCACGCCCCTGGCCGTCATGCCCGCTCCGGCGGCCGAACCCCGCGCTTGCGTGCGATGTCACTCGTCCGGGAGTGGAGGCATCGATTCTGCGGTCCATATGGATGCAAAAGCAGCGAAGTGGCAGCGCGCCACGCGGCCGCTACGGAAGTACCCGCTGAACCGGCTCTGTTCGCTACGGACGGGAGGGTGGGTAGCTGGCTTTCCTGCCCTCGATCAGGTGACGGCCCGGCGGATCACCGGCCCGGGCGGGTATGAGTGGCAGGACGCACCACTACGCGAGGGAGTACCAGCGATGAGCAGCTTCATCTCCGGCGCCGCGAAGGCGGCCGGGCAGGTCCGGGACGCGGGACATGCCGCGCTCGGCGGCAAGAACGCCTCGGGCCTCAAGCATCAAATCGTCACGGCAAAGGGACGCCCGAAGGGCGACCAGTACGGCGACCTGACGGACGTCAACGCGCCGACCGTACTGGAGGCCAGAGCCCCCGACGGATACATCGTCACCGGCGGCGGCTACGAGCTGCCGGATTACAACCGGAACGACGCGACCGCCCCGGGAAGGGCCGACCGCGCCAACAGCAGCCGCCCCGCCGCGGACGGCAAGGGCTGGATCGTCTCCTTCAACGTCGATTTTCGAGGCCCCAGCGTGGAGAACTACCCGGAGTTCACCGCCTACGCCGTGTGCGTCGCGGCCGACAAGTGACGAACGGTCGTCACGAAGGACTCGGGGGGATCCTGGGAAGCCCCCGGCCGCGTGCGCGTGAACCGCATGCGGCTGAGGGGCATTTCGGACGGCACCCTCCGTGCGGCGAGGCTGGCAGTCTCAGACCCGGGGACGGCCGACGGCTTGCTGATAGCGGAACAGACCGGCGGGGTCGTAGCGTCGCTTGACGGCGACCAGGCGGTCGTAGTTGCGGCCGTAGTAGGCGTGCTGCCAGTCGTGCAGGTCCGGGTCTGGGAAGTTGACGTAGGCCGCGCGGGTGGACAGGCGGCGGCGGAGCATGTGGTGGGCCGTGCGCGTCTGTTCCAAGAGGGCGCTTACCTCGGTGGGCGGGGTGCCGGGCTTCCAGTGGGCGCCGATGTCGATCACGAAGGTCGCGCCGCGGTGCGGGTAAGCCGTCTGGTCCGGGTGGGGCGCGGCGCTTTCACCGCCCATCGCGAACAGGGTCACGTAGCCGGTGGCCCGGCCGGGTCCGGGCTGCCAGCCGCGTGTCCAGTCGGCGACGGCGGCCACCGTGTCGGGGGTGGGCCACTGGTCGGGGACGAGGGACTTGGAGGCGTAGGCTTCCTTCGCTCCGAGGGGTTCCATGAGGTAGTCCTGCGCGTGCCAGAATCCGCGTTCCTCGATGAAGGCCCGCGTCGGTCGCAGCTGCAGAAGGGGCGTGAACAGGCGTCGCAAGGCGTTCTCATCGCCGAGCCGCTGCCCGAGGAGCCAGAGCGTGGTGGTGCCGTCGCCGGTGTGCTTGAAGCCGACGCGGACGTCGAAGTCGTTGCGGCGGTCCGCGTCGAGGATGTGGCGCAGTTCTTCCATCACCTGGACGCCCGCGTCCAGTGCGAACGTCAGGTCGAAGACGGTGGCGCGCAGCCGGGCGACGGACACGGCGTCGAAGACGAAACCGGTGTTGATGCCGAAGTTGCCGCCGGCTCCGCCCCGGCAGGCCCAGAACAGGTCGGCGTTCTCGTCGTCGGCCGCCCGGACCAGCGTCCCGTCGGCAAGCACGACCCGGGTCTCGGTGAGCCGGTCGCAGGTAAGACCCCACTTACGGTCGTTGAACCCGAGCCCGCCGCCGAGTGTCAGCCCGGCGACGCCCACTTCTGGGCAGCGCCCACCGGGGAAGTACAGGTCGGCCGCACGGGCCGCGTACACGTCGGAGTTCGTGGCGCCGCCACCCAGACGCAGCCGCTGCCCTTGAGGGACCACCTCCTTCAGCGCGCGCAGACTGATCACCAGACCGGGAGTGGTGGAGTAGCCCGCGTAGTTGTGCCCCCCGGAACGAGGCGCGAAGGGCACGCCGTGCTTGGCGCACCACCGGATCGCGGTCGCCACGTCGCCCTCAGTCGCACAGGCGAGGACACCGGCCGGGCGGACGGATGCGTAACGCTGGTTGTCGGGAGTCGCCCGTGCCGTGTACTCCGCACCCCCCGGGCGGTAGAGACGGGCGGCCGGACTGAGGCTCCGCCTCAGTTCACGCCAGGCGGCCGGCTCGACACCCCCGCCCTCGAAGAGAGGACGGGCGGCGGCCGCGCCCCCGCCGCCGAGCCCGATCAGGCTTCCGGCGGCCACGACGGCCGCCCCGGTCCGCAGCACTTTTCGTCGGCCGATCTCCACAGGCGAACCCCTTCGAGGTGGCTGGGGCACCGGGCAACAGGCCCGGGCACAGGCGGCAGAGGCCCTGGCTGGTGGGCCGGACCCACGATGAGGGCACACCGGGAACGTCACTCACTGTGACACCGAAGAATGGCGGTAATTCACGCGAACGGTGGCAGGTGAACCGACTCCTACGACCCGGCGCTGGGTCTGGACCGACACCATCGACGCCGAAGCGGCAGCTCACGCCGTGTTGTCCGGCAGAGCCACCGCAACGGCGAAGCTCGGCGATGGCCCGGCCGAAGCACTCCGCCTTTTCAAGATGGCCAAGGTCTCGGCGGTCAAAGCCCGCACCCAGGCCATCAACCAGCTCAGGGCCGTCCTCGTGACGGCCAGCCCGGACTTACGGGAACCACTCGACGGACTGACCATGCCCAAACTCGTCCGGGCCTGCCTGACCCTGCCAAAGACCGCAGCCGGCACGGCCACCGCGGCGGCCGTCTTCACTCTGCGGCTCCTGGCACGCCGAGTCGAAGAACTCGACGCCGAGATCGATGCTCTGAAACAGCAGATCACCGACGTTCTCAGGCAGCACACGCCCGATCTGCTCGAGTGCTACGGCGTCGGCCCGGACACCGCGGCAGCCCTCCTCATCGCCACCGGTGACAACCCTGAGCGACTCCGCAGCGAGGCCTCGTTCGCCTCACTCTGCGGGGTGAGCCCGGTCGAAGCGTCCTCGGGCAAGACCCAGCGCAGAAGACTCAACCGCGGGGGCGACCGGCAGGCCAACTCCGCCCTCTACACCATCGTCCTGGCCCGTCTGCGCTGGGAGACCCGCAGCCGCAACTACGTCGAGCGACGCATCGCCGAAGGCAAGACCCGACGCGAAGCCATCCGCTGCCTCAAACGCTATCTCGCCCGCGAGCTCTACACGATCACCATCCGAGCCCACACGATGCCCCAGGACCAGGCCCTGGCCGCTTGACATCCATAGGGGCATCAAACGCGACTACATCTTCGACGGCACCCTGGCCACCGCCGCCATCGTCATCTGGCTCCGCGACCTCATCAAAGAGCCATCAGACACTGCCTAGCGCCGCCGCCCTCGCCCTTGTCCCTCTGGGCAGAGCCCCCGCGGCCGTGACAGCGGGCGTGCTTCTCTTCGACGGGCCGCCCGACGCCACCAGGCGACCACGAACGCGCTGTAGGCACCCATTGGCCGCCAGTCCCGCTTCGTTCGGCGGCACACTCCTCCATCGCGCCTGTCCGTCACCGTCACGTTCGATGGCGTGAATCGCTACGTGTACACGGCCCGCCGAATCAACTCGGCATACCCACATACCTGCACAATCAATACATCCAAAGCATGGCGCGACCGCTGCGCAGCCTCACCTCCACTCCCGCTGTCCCACGCGATTCGGAGATGACCCTTATGGCGTACGACGCCCCCTTGCCTGCCGACCTCCGGCAATGGGTCACCGGCCACCTCAACGGTGTGGTCAAGGCCACGGACGTCTCCTGGCCCCGCGGTGACTCCAGGGTCTGGCGGGTGGCCGCGGGCACCGACCACGCCTTCGTGAAGCTGAGCCCGAGCCCGGAGGACTTCGCCCGTGAGGTGCGCGGGTACAACTACGCGGAGCTTTCCCTTGCCGCCCACGAGGCGCCCCGCCTGCTCGCCGCAGACCCCGGCCTGCAGGCCATCATGACCTCGCCCCTGCCCGGCCGCGTCGTCCGAGGACTTCCCCTCGAAGCAGAGGAGGAACGGAAGGTACACCAGCTCGCCGGCCGTCTGATCAGACGCTGGCACGATCATTCCGGCCCCGTACTGGTCCAGGAACACGAGGCCATCCTGGCATCTGTGACCGACCAGGCCAACGAGGCCGCCGCGTGCTTGGAGAGCGCAGCCCCGCACCTCGATGACGGGCAGCGCTCCCTCGTCAAGCGGGTATACGAGGAGCTGCCTCTGTTGGCCGAAGACCTTCCGATCGTCTACCGGCACGGCGATTACTCCACCCGCAACTGGCTGTGGCACCCCGAGCACGGCTACGGCGTGATCGACTTCGCGTTGTCTGCCCACGGCATCGCCGTCGAGGAATTCGTGGGGCTGTGCGGCTCTGCGTGGGCACCGCGCCCCGACCTCAAGACCGCCTTCTTCAAGGGCTACGGGCGCTTGCTGTCGAACGCCGAGCACCAGGCCCTGCGCCTGTTCACCACGAGGCTGGGCGTCTCGTACCTGAACGCTGGCCTCACCAAGAAGGAACCCACACTCGTTGAGCGCGGCCAGCTCATCCTCGCCCGCATGGTGCACGAGTACCGGTAGCAAAGCCGAACTGCCAGCCTGGAGAGCCGCATGCCCTCCTCGGCCGCGGCCACACTGATCGCGCCGCAACGCCGACCCCTGCCGGTCCGATCCAGCCATTGACCACGACGAGGGATCGTGACCTTGTCGCCGCAGGTAGCAAGAGCCCCGTCAGCCACCGTCCTCTGGCCTGCTGCCTGAGGGTTCGCGCCACTCCAGGTGCGTTGGCGCAACGGCTCGTACTGGAGCGGTTGGTGGCACGTGTGGTGCGGTGAGGACGGGTGGCCCCGAGCCTCCCGGCTGCAGCCTCGGCTGCCGCCGGGAGGGGTGGCCCTGGTCGGGCCAGGGGGATGAGGGCGGGGATCTCCCGGTAGAGGGACCTGACCGTGGAGAGGGGCTTCTTGAGCCGGAGGTCGTAGCGGATGCACGCCGTGCTGGTCATGAAGACGACCACATGACGGCCGTACGCTCGATCGAGTGCGGAAAGCGGCAGGACAGCCTGGAGGCCCTCCACGAATTCAGGGGCGATCCAGGTGTCTGGGCCAGAGCCTGAGCCGGGTCGTCCTTCAGGAAGGGCTGGCCGCGCTCAGCCGCCGCCTTCCGGGACTGAGGCTGGCAGTACCACGCCGCCAGCTGTCCTTCCGTGACGACAAGACCGTGTACGGGGTGGAAGGCCTGCCGGTCACGTGGTGAGCGGCAGGCAGACGTCTGTCGGTTCGTGGTGGCCCTTTCCCGCGGGGAAGGGCCACCACACGGCGGACACCGCCTCCAGCGAGCGTCAGACGGCCGGTGCCGTAGTGTCCGCGAGTGGGCCGTACAGCCAGTTCCCCGGCGCCTTCTCATCCGTGCCGAGGAAGAACTCCTCGAAGGCCCGCGCGAGTTCCTCGCGGCTGATGTGTCCGTCACTGTCCCGGTCCAGGCGCTCGAACGCCTCCAGCGCCGAGGCCGGGGCGACTCCATAGGCTCCGAGCCAGCGCGTGAACTCCTGCGCGTCGAGGGCGTCGTTGCCGTCGCGGTCCATGCTGGTCACCGCCCCAACAGGCACGACATGATGGCGGGAACAAGCGTACGACGAGAGTGGACAGCCTGAAGGTCCGTGACCGGTGCGGGGCCAGCGCGAGAACCCGCCAGACTCCGCGAGACGGTCGATTGTGACATCGCGGCGTCGCCAGGTGCGGACCGTCTCGGGAGCGATCCCGAAACGGCGCGACACCTAAGCGATCGGGCGGCCCTCGGCACGCTCCAGCACGATCTGCGACCGAAGCGACAGACCTTGAGCGGTCGGACGAGGCCGCACCCAACGCTCAAGCACGGTCCGCTGGGCCAGGTCTCACTGGGCCACCCCTTCACAACACCGTTGCCTCGGCGCTCTCCTCCGGCTTGGCGTCGACCGGGAGCGCGGCGTCCTCGGCGAGCAGCCGGAGGTATTCGGCCATGCCCTCCTCCGAGTCGTCGAGCACGTAGGGGGCTTCGCCGGAGACGGTCATGAGGTCGGCCTGCTTGCCCGCCGCCGACCAGGCGAGCGCCAGGGCCACATTCGACCACCAGCAGCTTCCGTCCACCGTGAGCCAGGCCTGGATCTGTTCGCCCTTGCGGACCGGAACCGTGAGGTTGTACTCGGATCCGCCCCCGACCTGACGGAGCATCGGGGCCGCGCAGTAGTGGTAGCGGCCCGCGACGATCAGAGTGAGGTTGGCCTTGTACCCGATGTTCTTCTCCATGCTGGTGGCGTCGAACTGCTTGACCGAGCAGACCAGGATGCCGTCGGTCTGGGCGGTTGAGGTGAACTTGTTGCCCGAGCCCGGGGCCTGCCCCCTGTTCCAGAACCGGATCTGCGCGCGCTTGAAGAGTTCGGTCGCCCCCGTGAAGACGGTGGTGCCGGACAAGGTGGTCGCCCCGCTCAGCGTGTTCGCGCCGGCGAGTGAGGCGGTCCCGGCCACCGACAGCGCGGCGTCGACCTTGAGCCCGGCGGGCTGGCTCACCCGCAGCGGGTTCGACCCCGAGCCCCGCACCGAGCCCAGCACGGTGAGGGTGGTGCTCTGGGATCCGGCGACGGTGACGTTGTCGTTGAACGTGCTCGCGCCGCCGACCGAGAAGGTGCCGGCCACCTCGGCCTTCGCGTCGACCTTGAGCCCGGCGGACTGGCTCACCCGCAGCGGGTTCCCGCCCGCGCCCCGGATGCTGCCGGCGACGCTGAGGTCCTTGGCGGCGTTGTCGAGGCTGACCGTGTCGGAGAAGACCGCGGGCCCCTGGACGGTAAGGTTCCGCACCACCAGGTCGGGGACGCGGACGGTCACCGCCGTGGTCAGGGTGTGGGTCAGCGTGGTGCCGCCCTCCGCCACCTCGGCGCGGAGCATGAAGCCGGTGACGGTGGTGAGCCCGACGGGCGTCGTCCAGGTGCGCTCCTTGTCGAGCGGTACACCGGCGGGCGCGTCCCCCCAGTACATCGTGTACTTCGCCTCGGAACCCTCCCAGCGCAGGACGGCCGCCTCACCGTTCTCCACCATGATCTTCTCCGGTGCGAAGTTCCGGAACACGAATCCGGCGGGGAACTTGTCCACCTCCACGGCGGCGTTCTTGTCGGTGAAGCTCCCGTTCGTCGGGGAGGAGTTCTCCACGATCTCGATCGAGACCTGGCCGGGGGCCCGGTTGATCTCGATGTTGGACAGCGTCAAGGACACGATCTGTCCGGTGAACTGGACCGCGCGGGCCGGGGTGAAGGTGATCACGGCGAAGCCGCCGACCACGCTGGGGGCGGACGGGGTCCAGCCGGTGCTGGCCCCGGTCCTGATGGCCGCGCCGTTGTCGGTGAGGTGTCCCGCGCCGGAACCCAGCGGAACCCGCACGGTGATCTTGTTGCACCAGGCGGGGGTGGTGATGCCGGCGCCGACGTTGATGTTGATGGAGCCGTACTCCGTCTCCTCCGCCGAGCTCACCCGGAGGGGGTTGGGGTCGGTGGACGGCTCGTACGGGAGCAAGTTGGTGGAGTTGACCATCTGGATGCTCATGGGGTCTTGTCTTCCCTTCCCTACAGGGCGTTTCAGGAGGATTGGGTGGCGTCGAGTACCAGGTAGCCGTACCGGGCGTGGGGCGCTGGATCGCCCGGGTGCGCCGACGCGTCGGCCGGTACGATCGCCAGCTCGGCCCACTCGGTTTCCGCGCCCCGGGGTTCGGCCCAGGACCACGCGCCGTGCCACGAGGCGGGCTGGGGCAGGACCACTCCGCCGACCGGGTTCCCATCGGGGCCGGCGGGGCGCTCGGGGGCGAGCAGCGGGCCCAGGCGGAAGGCGGCGCGGATGCGCCGCACCGCGTCGGAGACGAGGTCGTCGGGGAGTGCGACCCGGGTCACCGGAAGGATGTCCGTGGTCGCGTGCACCGGGGCGTACGGGTCCATCAGCAGCGTCAGGTGGTGGGTCACCGGCTGGTCGGGGGTGCGGGCGGGGAGGGCCAGGCCCCGGCCTTCGGCGATGGGCTCGACGTAGCCGTCCCCGCCCCCCGCTCCCAGGATCGTGTGGAAGACCTCGTACGAGGTGTCCTGGTCGGGTCCGGTGGCTCCGCTGAAATAGCCGACGAGCCCGTCCCCGAGCACGCGTTCGTTGCCCAGCCGGACGGCCCAGCGGTACGTGTCGTACTCCTCCGCGGGCTCCTCCAGTACGGCGTCCCAGCCCGGACTGCCGACCAGCGGGCCTTCCAGCTCAATGCCCAGGTCTGCGCGGACCAGGGCGAGCGGGCGCCCCAGCAGCCGCAGGGGCGAGCTGTCGTCCTGGGCGGCGGGATCGGTGATGGTGTCCAGTGCGGCGTCGATGGTGTCGAGCAGCCCGGCGAACGCGGCCGCGGGCTTCTCCAGCAGGGGCCGCAGGAAGCCGGCCAGGTGCGGCAGGGCGGCGGCGAAGGAGTCCGTCTGCGGGTCGGGGTGCGGGGAGCCGGGCAGCGGAAGCCAGACGGTGTCGTCCTGGCCGGCCGTGTTCCTGACGATGCGGACCTCCCCCAGGGCCTGTCCGTCGGGGGCGTGCACGATGAGCGTCTGGTCGAGGTGGTTGAGCAGGAGCCAGCCGGCCAGGGGGTTCTCCGCTGTGTCGGCACGGGTCATCGGGGACAAGCGGCTCCCGTCGGCCGCGCGCACCGTCTCCAGGCGCAGCCGTGCTCCCTGGAGCAGCCGGGGCCCGAGCTGGACGAACCTGGGGCTGCCGATCAGGTCGTCGTCGAGCATGGCGTCGGGCGTGACGCTGTCGCCGCGCGTGAGCTCGACCCCCTCCTGGTTCTGGTGGTTGACGATGTCGAAGCTCCGGCCGAAGCGGTCGACGATCCGCAGGTCGTGGAAGAAGAACTGTCCGGCCCGTACGGGCTGGTAGGGGCTGCCGGGGTCCCCGGGCGGGGGTTCGACCGGGCCGGGGTCGGGTACCCGTTGGACGTCGCCGACGAGGCCGGCGGTGTCGGCTGGGACGTGCACGGTCGTGCGGGCGGCGCCGTCCTGCTGGAGCAGCCAGTCGTGGAAGCCGTCGAGCCGCTGGGAGAGCAGATCGGGGTCGCCGAGCTCCTCCTTCAGGGCGAGGAGGCCCTCGGCGGGGGCGTCGGAGTAGGTCTCCAGGTAGCGGTCGATCTGGTGCGCCAGTACGTACGGGGCAGTCGGGGTGAGGAAGGCCCGGTTCTTGAAGGTAAGCCAGCGCAGGTCGCCCTCGCCGCTCCCGGGCTGGGCGCCGCTGCCGGACCACGTGTAGCGGTGCCCGTTGAAGGTCCAGTGGGTGTCGTTCCCGGTCTGGTAGGGGGTGGGGCAGTAGCGGAGCTCGAACTCCATGTGCATCGGCAGCCAGGGCTGGCGCCACGGGGCGGTGTACTCGGGAACGGGTCCGGCGGTGCCGTCCGGGTCGGCCAGGGCGGCGGGGAGGTGCCCGGAGCGGGCGACCTGGTCGAGCAGGGCGAACTCGGCCAGCAGCGGGGTGCAGGCCGCTGGGAGGCCGGTGAGGTCGGGCGCCGGCGGGGTGGTGGGCCGGTCGATCCACTGCCCGTCGGCCTTGATCCGGGTGAGCAGTGCGTCGGGGACGCGGCAGCGCAGCGGGGTGTCGCGGGTCAGCGGCTGGGTGGCGCCGGTGTTCCTGATCAGCACCACCGGGTCGGCCGGGCGGTAGTAGGACTCGCGCGCCGTGCGTTCGAGCACGTACTCGGGGGCGAGGCCGTGCGCGGTGGCGTAGGCGTCGATGGCAGCCTGAAGCTGCTCGGGCGTGCCGCCGGTGGGCAGTTCGGCGGCGAGGGCGTCCTGTTCGGCCAGGAGTGCGCGGACGCGGGCGGCGAGACTGCCGGCCCGGTCGGGATCGAGTTCCGCGTCGGCGCGGGCGTCGAAGCCGTCGGGGCGCCCGGGGGTGAAGGGCGGGACGGGCTTGTTGCGCAGCCACCAGATGTTCCACAGGCGCTCGCGCTCCCGCAGCAGGGTGGGGGTGAGGCCGTCGTACTGCTGCTGGGTGCGGTTCAGGGCGGCCAGCCACTCCGGTTCGGCGGGCCGCGGCGGTGCCTGTGCGTCGCCGTCGACGGGCCGCGGGGAGATCCGCCAGAGGTGTCCGCCGCTCGAACCGGAGAACCACGAGTGGTGGGTGATGGTGTCGAGGTCCACCTCCCCGTCCCCGGTGTCGAGCGTCTCCAGGGTGCCGTGGAAGAGGGAGCGGACGAGGTCTCCGGTGCGCGCGGAGCGGCTCTGGCGGGCCGCCAGCCGGCCCATGGCCTCGGCGGTGCTGCTGCCGAGGGTCAGCATCTCGCTCAGTTCGACGTTGCTCGGCTTGTCCGAGGGCGGGGTGGCGCCCTCGCGCTGCCAGGGGATCCCGAGCGCGGTGCCGTGGTAGACGGTGGTGCGCAGTCCGGCCTCGGTTCCCTCGGGGGCGGCCCAGCCGAGGGCGGCCAGCAGGTCAGCGACGCCGTCCGCGTCCGGGGGCAGCAGGCCGGGGATGTCCGCGGCGGCAGCGAGGAACTCTGGGTTGTTCCCGTACCAGCCGACGACGAGGTAGCTGAGCGTGGCGTCGGGCGGGTAGTTGTCGAGTTCGCCCTTCAGGTCCTGGAGGGTGTCGTGGAGGGAGAAGACGTCCTTGTTGTACGGCTGGTAGGCCGCGAACCCGGGCAGTCCCGGTCCGGCCGCGGTCAGGTGCGGCGGCTGGGCGGGCGGTTCGGTCCACGGTCCGTCGGACAGGGCGTGGCGGCGGCCCAGGAAGGTCATGCCCAGCGGTTCGCCGGGCCGCGACTCGGGATCCGGGTAGGGGTTGGTGCCGTACAGCGGATTGCCGTCGGCGTCCTGGACCGGGCGGCTCTCCAGGTAGTCGCTGTGGACGATCCAGCCGGTGACGGAGGGCGCCGCCGCTCCCGGGGCCGTGGCGTAGCGGACCACCAGCCAGCGGTCGGGGGCGTAGGGGAACGCGGTGTCGCCGGTGGCCTGGTCGACGTGGCCGTCGGTCAGGACCTCGGGCAACTGCCAGTGGACGTAGACGCCTTCGGTGTCCGGGCCCATCGTCTCGAGGCCGACACCGGGGGGTGGTTCGGCGCCCGCCCCTTCGTCGGTCATGGCGGTGAAGTTCGGGGTCCAGCGGTTGAAGGTCTCCGCGGTGCGGGTGAGCCGGTTGACGACGAGGGCGTGCACCTGGACGGGGACGACGAGGTCGGTGGTGCTCATCGGAGGGTCTCCGTCCTGGCGGGGGCGGCGGCGGGGCTGGTGATTTCCTGCTCCAGGGGTGCGTTGACGAGCTCGATGGCGAGTTGTCCCGGGTCGAGGTCGGCCAGCCCGAACGTCCCCGCCAGCGGCGGGACCAGTCCGCCGTCGCCGAAGAACCGCAGCACGGCCGGTCCGTCCTCGGGGCCCGGACGGAGGTGGAGTTCGGTGACGGTTCCCTGCCCGTCGGCCGGGTAGAAGGTCTCCAGTGGTGTGCCGAGGCCGGGGCCCGGGGTGAGGTCGCGCAGGCTGATGCGGTCTCCCGCGTCGATCCCGTAGTGGATGCCCTGGCCGGGTTCGCGCAGGACGACCGTGTCGGGGACGCCGTCCCAGAGCACCATCATGGTCTCGGGGCCGGGCATGGCCCTGCGGAGTTCGGTCAGTTCGCGGTCACCCAGGCAAGCCGTGATCACCATGTCCGGCCAGGCGGTGACCAGCGCGGAGCGCAGGAGCATCCCGGCCGCGGCCACGGGGGTGGTGGTCTTCCGGCGGGCGGCGCGGTTCAGTTCGGGGGCGAGCTGCGCGTCGATGGAGGTGTGGACCGCCACGTCGGCGGCCCCGGCGACCAGGGCTTCGATCCAGGCCGGGTCGATACGGAACATGCGCAGGGATTCGGGCGGGAGCATGCGCGGGTCGGGTACGAGGTGGTGGAACGGGAGTCCGTGGAGCAGGCCGAGGCGGGCCTGCCAGGCGGCGATGGCGTCGGTGTTGCGGTCGGCGGTGGCGCGCAGCACCGCCGCATTGCGTTCCTCGCCCAGCAGTGCCCGCATCCCGCTCCTGGTACGCGGCGGGGCGGGGGCGCGGCGCCCCTCGGTGTCCGGGAGCTGCGCGCCCTTCAGGCCGTCGGCGAGGGTGCGGCGGAAGCCGGCGGAGGCCAGCTCGCGCAGCGGGCCCAGGGCGGCCGGGCCGTCCTGTACGGCCCGCGCGCCGGACATCAGCGCGGCGGCCTGGTTGGCGAGTTCGCGGCGGGCCCGGGTGACCGCGGTGGTGTAGTCGGGGTCGGCCAGGCCGATGGTCCTGCCCAGGGTCCAGGCGGCGGCGTAGCTCACGTCGAAGAGCCCGTGCTCCGAGTCGTAGACGAGTGCGTGGTCGGCGGTGGTGTGCGGACCGGCCGGCCGGCCGTCGGGCAGGGCGGGGGCGGTGACGGGGGCGCCCGGCCCGCGGTACCACGCGTAGGTCAGTTCGCCGGACAGCAGGCGGTGCGGCACCGCGACGTACCCGAGCCGGAGCCGCTCGTACACGGCGCGCTCGACGGGGTCCGCGCCGTGCGGGGGGTCGGCGGGGAGCCGCAGGGCCAGGCGCTCGGGGTCCGGATCGTCCGGCCCGACGAGGTTCTGGAGCAGGGTGCCGGGGTCGGAGGCGGGGCCGTCGCTGCTGGCGAAAGTCCAATGGTGGAGGGAGGCCAGACGGACCGCGGTGGTGCCGGACGGCAGGGTGCCCGACAGCCGGCCCTCGAAGCCTTCGAATGAGACGAGGTGGACGACGTACTCCCCGGGGGTGCGGGGGAACCGGTTGGCGGTGACTACCCCGTACTCGCCGGGCGCGAGCACTTCGCCGTCCGCGCGGGCCGCCCCCGCCGCGGCGACCTTGCGGACGTGCGCGAGGTAGTACATCTCGTCGTCGTGCGGGGCGACGGCGGTGAAGAGCTCGGCCGGCACGTCGATGGTGGCGCACTTGCCGGCCGCCTCGGAGTCGCTGACGCCGCCGTCGGGCAGGACCGGCCCGATGACGCCGGGTTCGGCCGGGTGGCGGAGCTCGTCAACGGTGCGCAGGACGGTCGCGCCGATCGCTCCGGGGTCGTCGGGAAGCTCGCCGGCGCCGAAGACCAGCAGGGCCAGCCACGGCGGCCGGGCCTCGGGACCGCTGCGGGTGCCCGCCTGGTTGCGTTCCCACGGCAGGGTGGCCCGGTTGAACGTGATGTGCGGCAGGGTCCGGCCGTACGAGGACCGGCTGCCGGGGGGCGGGTACAGCGCGTGCACGGTCGCCTGGGCGAGAACGAACCGGGCGGCCCGGATCTCGAAGGTCTCCTCGGTGGTGGGCAGCCGGTCCGAGGCGTCGAGCTCCCCATCCGCGTCGGTGAGCGTGTTGTGCACCTGGACGCGGTACGTGCCGGGGGTTGCCCGGGGGATCAGGTGGTCGAGGAAGTTGACACGGAGCGCGGGCTCGCTGGGCAGGGTGGGCACGGTGGCGGTCACCTCGTCGCGGTGGTGGTCAGGGGCGGGGTGGTGAGGCTGCGTCCGGCCAGCCCGGCGTAGCCGGTGAGGGGGCTGTCGGCGTCCGCGCCGACGCCCGCGCCGAACCGGGCCAGGGCGTCGAGCACGCTGCCGCGCAGCTCGGCCACGTCCGGGTCCGCGACGGTGCGTTCGATGAGGGCGATGCTGTCCGGGTCCAGCGCTGGCCGCGGCCCGTCGGGAGCCGGGTCCCGCAGTGGCATGTCGCCGTCCGGGAGGCCTTCGTACGCCAGGGCGTCGGAGGTGACCGTTCCGGTGTCGGTGCCGTAGTCGGGTGCGGGCAGGGTGACCTTGAGGCCGGTGAACCGTCCTTCGAGCAGGTGCTCGCCCTTGAGGGCGTCGCCGGGCTTGGCCAGCGGTTCGCCCCACAGGCCGGGGGCGACGGCAGCGGTGACCTCGGTGAGCGTCCAGAAGTGGGCGGCGGGGTCGAACGGCGTGCCGTCCTTGGTGATGGCGACACGGTGTTCGGAGCGGACACCGGTGCGGCGCATCGGGCGGATGTCGATCGGGCCGTGATGCGACTCCTTCCACAGGACGTCGTTGACGTAGAGGTGTGAGGCGGGGATCCCGGCCTCGGTGGTGAAGCTGAAACCGGCGCAGGAGACGAGCACCGGGTCCTTGGCGGCGGCCCGGACGGCGGCCTCCGTCTCGTCGACGTCGGCGAGCAGCCCCTCGTTGGGGGTGATCCTGACGGGCGCGGGGATCTGGGTGCGGAACTCGGGCCAGTCCACGCTCGGGGTGTGGTCCCGGGCCGAGCCGAAGCCGAAGCTGAAGGAGATGAACCAGAGTTTGACCGTGGCCCGGCCACCGAAGGGCGGCAGCCACAGGTGCAGGCCCACGCCGACCTCGACGGAGATGCGCACCTTGATGAACGCCACCTTGACGGTGGCGGCGACGCCGATGCTGATCCCGAGGGAGACGTCCATGTAGAAGGGCTTCCACTGGACCAGCACGTCGAGGTGGGCTGTGAACCAGGCCGACAGGATTCCCTTGTCGTAGACGGCGGCCAGCCGGCCGCCGAACATGAGGGCCGCCGGAGTGACGGCCGCGTACGCCTCGGCGCGCACGGTGATGTCGGAGGCCGGGGACCAGACGAACCCGAGGCGCTGCGGGCGCGGGTAGTGGACGGGGGCGTTGTAGGCGGGGTGGTAGCCGCCGAGGCTGACGACGAAGTCCCCGGCCTTGGCGCCGCCGGTCCACGCGTACACGGCGAGGCCGCCGGTCAGCACGATGGACGGGTCGAGCACGTAGCTGCCGGGGAGCAGGGCGACGTCCATCGAGAGCCGGTGCTCGTCGGAGACGTAGGCCAGACTCAGCCCGATGTTGACCTTGGCGATGACCCGGGCGGCGGGGTCGGCGGTGCGGGGCAGGGTGACCGAGGTGCGGCCCAGCAGCATCACCTTCACCGAGTCGCCGAGCTCGATCACCGCCAGGGCCTTGGTGTCGATGAAGCCGAAGCTGGTGAACTTCACTCCGGCGGCGATCCAGTGGTTGCCCAGGTCGGGGCGGATCCAGCCCGTGGGGCCGGTCAGGGCCTTCAGGGCGTCCTCGGGCGTGTAAGGCTCGGGGGCCGGCATGCCGGGCAGCGCCTGCGCCGCGTCCAGCCGTGCCACCAGGGGGAATTCGGCGATCTCGGTGCCGGTGGGGACCCTCTTGAAGGAGCTGTTGACGCCGAATCCGGCAGAGAATCCGGTGACGGTGAACGGCGGCGGGCCGAACAGGGCGGCTCCCCCGGCCAGGGACGCCTCGCCGTACAGGAAGACCGAGTGCCAGCCCTCGGTGCTGCGCGCCCAGACGGCCTGGGCGCCGACCTCCACCGCCATCGCCCGGACCAGGAGCAGTCCGGCGAGTTCGAAGTCGAGGGAGGGGTCCTCGGGTTCACGGTTGAGCAGGCCGCCGCTGATGGCGATCAGGCCGCTCGCGGCGGTGGCCTCGATGGTCATGCCGTGCAGGAAGGGCAGGAGCGGGAAGCCGCCGCTCATGCCGACGTAGAAGCCGAGCCCGGCGACGTCCCAGACCAGCGAGCCGACGGTGGCACTGCCTTCGAACGAGACCAGCAGGCCCTTCTTGACGTCGTACGTGAGGACGATCTGCTCGAGATGGACCGGTCCGAGGGTCTTGTCGATCTCGAAGGCGTACTGGAGCTTCCACTTGCGCTTCTCGCTCTCGTCCACCGCATCGTCCTTGGGCGGGATCGTGATCACCACCGCGGGGGCGGGGGTGCCCAGGACCGAGAGGTACACGGCCGCGTTGGGGCCCTTGGTCAGGGGTACGCCTGCCGCCTCGTTGGCCGCCGGGAGCTGCTGGAGCGGACCGAGGTTGTACTCGGTGATGACCTGGTTGATCTTCCGCGCGTCCTCGCCGGACAGGGCGACGGAGACGTAGATGATCTGGAGGGCCGGCAGGGACAGCAGTCCAGAACCGATCATGGGTCCGACCAGGGGCAGCCCGGACGCGTCCCAGTCGGTACGCACCCGGACCAGGGCGACGGTGGTCGCCTTCGGCTTCCCCTCATCGTTCAGATGCCCGAGCGCGGTGGTGCGCAGCAGCAGCACCTCGACGGGTTCCGGGCCGGTGCCCTGGTCGATCGGGGCGACGGCGGTGACCATCATGTTGTCGGTCTTGCCCATGGGGTGCTGGTGCAGCCGGACTTCCTCCAGCCAGTCGACGAGCGGGCCGGGCAGTTCGATACCGTGTTCGCCGAGTGCCTCCAGGAGCGGGGCCACCAGCGGGCGCTGGCCCTCTACGGCCTGGGCCGCGCCGATGGAGTCCTTGCGGAGCTCGGCGCGGAACTCGACGGACTTGTCGACGGCGCTGCCGAGGTGGAAGGCAGCCCAGGGGCCGGGCGACGGGCACTGCCCGGCCTGCGCGCCGTCAGGGCCGGCGGCGAGGAGGACGCGCAGGCCGCGTCCGCGCGGGGCGAGTTCGGTGAGGTCGACCCGCGCCACGGACGTCTGGAGCAGCCAGGTGGCGGGGGTGGCCTCGAAGACGAGGCCGGTGACCGTGCCGCCGGCGGCGGTGAAGCGTGCGGTGGCCGGCATCGTCTCGTCGGCCAGGGTGACGCTGCCGGTGACGGTCAGCGCGGACGGGTCGGCGGTGACCCCGGTCAGGACCAGCTGCCCTTCGGGTAGGTGCTCGAAGGTCGTCGACTCCTCGTGCCAGCCCAGCCTGCTGGTGTCGAGTTCGAAGAGGCCTGACGCCTCGGTGGGGAAGAGTGCGCGTAGTTCGTCAACCGTCAGTGCCATGGGAACAACCCCCGCAGGTGAACACGTCCATACCGGCTTGTGCTGGTGACCTTACGGTGGCGCAGCGTGACATCAATGGACGCGGCAGTCATTGGGGCGGAAACAGGACTTCTAGGCCTGAAAGATGGTAGATGGATCGATTTTGCCGGGCGATTTAGGAGGAATACCGCTTCTATGCCGGTCAATTCCAGCCGCCCGAGGCCTGCTCGGGGGCGAATGCGTACGAGACTGCGTGCCGCACCCCTTCCCGGTACGGCAGTGGACCGCGCCCCGAACCACCCGCCGGTATCCGCCTCGGCCCGGGAAGAGGAGTGTCACGCGCACGTCGCCCCACAGCCGTCGCCTCCCTGGAACCAAGTACCGCCCGCCGGAACAACGGCCGAACAGCGTTGCGACATCCGATACGCCTGGCCGAACCACCGCGCAGGCGGACAGCAGCCGTCATACGGGCTGCGGGCCGCCTCGGAGGGCGGCCGGAGCCGGGCGGGCGTCTGCGTCGTACAAGTCACGTCTGCCCCTGGCGTCCGGCTGCCGGAGCCTTGGGCTCGTCGTCCGGGCCCGAGGATCCGTTGCCGGCCGCGGGGACGGTCTTCCTCGGGTGGGGCATGGTTGGTTCGGTCTGGCGCGGATAGCAGCGGGTGCGCGCGTGGAAGAGCGCCCATCCTGCCGTGCAGGTCAGGATGAACCAGCCGAGGCCGAGCGGGGCGTACTCCCAGGGAGATGTGTCGGTGAAGACAGCCGCGATGGCGAGTTGCTGTGGGGCATAAAGGGGCAGCAGTTCGAGGCCCGGCTGGTCGAGTGAGGCGTTGATCGACGGGTTCTGCATCGACACATCGACCAGGCTGGTCATGATGACCAGGAACATGCCTTCGAGTTCTCCCCGCAGGAGCATTCCGAGCATGATGCCGATCCCCCCGTAGACGAGGCAGGAAGCGGTTGCCGCCGCCGCCAGAGCGGCCGGTTGGCGTACTGGGCAGAGCAGGGTCAGGACAGTGGCGCAGTACAGGCCCATCGCGACGCCGACCAGCACCAGCCCGGCTGCCTTGGCACACAGAAGGGGGCCCCGCGGGTAGCCGGCCAGAACCAATCGCCGGTCGAGGTCGCCTGACTTGTGGGTGGCCATGAACATCATGAACCCGACGATGAGGGTAGCTGCGTTCAGGGCGCTGGCGGTCTGGTTCATGTGGTTGGAGTTGACGGTGAGGTCACGAGCCAGTGCCGGCAGGCGGAAGTGAAGAGTGCCGACGTAGGTAACCTCGCGGACCATCCAGATCCACGTCGGCAGGAAGAACACGGCCATGACGACGGCCAGGCGGTTGCGGACGTGGCCGGCCAGGACGAACAGGAACGCCGTGGCGAAGGCCCGTCCCGTGTGCCTCACAGCCCGCCCCTACCGCGCGCAGGGACGGTGACGGGCTGGTCCAGGGGCTGGATGCGTCCGTCCCGAAGTTCGCAGAGTTCGTCGAAGCGGTCCGCGTCGTGCGCGAGGTGCGAGACGACCAGCATGGATGTGCCGCGCTCGCGCAGGTGCCCGGCCAGATCCCAGAATCGCAGGTACGTCTGCCAGTCGAAGCCCTGGTACGGCTCGTCGAGGACGAGGACGGGCGGGTCGTGCATCACCGCGATCACCAGGTTGATCTTCTGTCGCGTTCCACCGCTCAGTGTCCCCGTCCGCTCACCCCGGTATTCCGCACAGCCGAGTAGCTCCAGCAGCTCGTCGGCCAGTCGCAGATCGGGCAGCCTGTAGGCGACTTGGAAGAAGCGCAGATGCTGCCCGACTGTGAGCGAATCATCCAGGACGGCCTGCTGGGGGCAGTAGCCAAGGCGGCCAGGTCGGCGCACCTCGCCTACGTCCGGCTGGAGCTGCCCGCAGACGATGCGCAGCAGTGTTGTCTTTCCGGCGCCGTTCTCGCCGACCACGCCCGTGAGGGTTCCGCCCCGAACGGTCAAAGACGCACCGCGCAGCACGGCCCGGCGGCCGTAGGCTTTCCATACGTCCGTGATGCAGAGTTCGCTGTGCCGCACCCTCGACTCCTCACGTGCCTTCTGCCCATCCGCGGTTTGTCCCGCCGGAACGGAGCCATGGGGGTGATGAGCCCCGTTCCGGGAGCGTGCGGTGACGAACATGCAATCGGCTATCACCCTTGCCGGGCGGTGTACTGCGCGGTGATGTCTGGCGAATCCACCTGAATACCGCATTGCGGCCGTGATCAGGTCTCGGGCGGCCTGGCCGTAGACGGCGGAGGGCTGGAGGAGCCCGAACGTTGCGGAACACGATGATCCCCAGGGACAGGCCCGGCAGGTCCGACACGCCCCACCAACCCACCTGGGGCCGCTGCCGGGCCGGTAGAACTGGCCCCATGACGGACGACGACATCGCTGCTCTCTCGCACGAACCCGGCGGGCGCCGACCACGCGTCCTGGTGCTCACCGCCGACGTGGGGGCAGGTCACAACGGGGCCGCGTTCGAGTTGGCCTCCCGGTTGCGCGAGCGCGGCGTGGACGTGGTGTGCCGCGACTACCTGCGTGCCCTGCCGGCCGCGAGCCGTTGGCCGTTGGAGCGCTACGGATTCACCGTGGCGTACTTGCCGTGGGTGTACGACTGGTTGTGGCGGGCCTCGGATGTCGCTACACCGGTCTACTCCCTGGCCCGGCGGCCCTGTCGCACCGCCATGCCCGAAGTCGCTCGCTGGGCGGCCGGCTTCGACACGGTCGTCACGACATACCCCCAGGCGTGCCAGACAGTGGGGATGCTCCGGGAAGCCGGGGAGCTGGCGGTCCCAGCGGTCGGATACCTGACCGATCCCTACGCCCACCGCATGTGGGTCCATAGCGGCATGGACGTGCACCTGACGGTGACGGAGGCCACGGCAGCGCAGGGCCGCGCGCGTTTCGGCATCCCCATGCAGGTCGGCGGCCCCTTGGCAGCCGCCGACTTCGCCACCCCGGTCGAGGCCGCCGCGCGGGCCGAAGTCCGCGCGGAGCTGGGCGTGCGGCACGACCAGGTACTCGCCCTGGTGGTGTCCGGCTCGCTGGGGTTGGGCGACGTGACGTCCACGGTCCGAGCATTGGGCGCGGCCCGTGACGTGGTGCCCGTCGTCCTGTGCGGTCGAAGTCGCCGGCTCCACCGCCGGTGCGCCGCGCTCCCGGGCGTCGTGGCGCTCGGCTGGCGTACCGACATGGCGGCCTTGACCGCCGCAGCGGACGTACTCGTGCAGAACGCCGGTGGAATGGCCCTGACCGAGGCCTTGGTCGCGGGACTGCCGGCCGTGACCTACGCGCCCATCGCCGGGCAGGGTCGGGCCAACGCCGCCGTCATGGCGAGCAGTGGGATGGTCCCGTGGCCACGGAACGCGGATGAGCTGGTCGAGGCCGTGCGGCGGCAAGCCGCCCGCGGGCGACTGGATCCGATCGAGTCGGCAGAACAGGAGCAAGTAGTGTCCGTGGTCGCCGAGTTGGCATATCGAACGTGGCAGGCGCGCACGGCGTCGCCGAGAGTTGCGCCGACACGGCCATCCTCGTACGCATCCGGTGCTGCGGACAGGTCAGGCGCGGGCTGACACACCGAAGCCGCCCTACCGGAACAGCGCACGCATGCCGTCTTCGAAGCTCACGCGCGGGCGGAACCCCAGGTCGCGCCGTGCCCGCTCAGGCGAGGAGGTCCAGCTCAGACACGCTTCCCGTGCCTTGTCGCGGTTGAGCGGCGGAACGTTGCCGAACGGCCGTAGGGCGCCTTCCGCCACCCACCCCGCCAGGCGCACGAGCGAACCCGGGACGGGCACCACCCTCGGTGCCCTCCGGCCCATCGCCGCGGCGGCGAATCCGGTCAGCTGGGCAAGGGTGTAGTGCCGCCCCTCCGTAAGGTGGTACAGCCCGCTGTCGCCGCTCCGCGCCCGTACCGGCACCCCTCGCACGGATGCGGCAAGGAGCCCGTCGCATAGGTCGTCGACGTGCAGCGGGGCGTACAGCCCGGTACGTCCCGCCGGCTGGAGCGCCACTCCCGCTCGCACCATGGAAACCAGCGAGGGCACGAACGCGCGCTCGTTGGGCCCGTAGACGAGGGACGGCCGCACCAGGACGACGGGCAGACGCTCGCAGAACGCGCGCGCAACGTGCTCGGCGGCCAGTTTGCTGTGTCCGTACGAGGAAACCGGAGAGGGCGGGTGCTCTTCGGTGCGCGGGACGCCCGGCGCGGGGGCCGGTCCCGCGGCCGCCAGCGACGAGCACACGACCAGCCGTGGGGGCGAAGGGATCTCCGAGAGGACCTCGATGACGGCGCGCGTCACGTCGACGTTTCCGAGATGGAACTCAGCTCGTGTGCGCGCCCGCAAGGTCCCCGCCAGATGCACGACGACGTCGGCGCCGGTGACCACAGGGGCCAAGTCGGCGGCGCCGTGGGGCAAGTCCACCTCGACGACACGCGCTGGAACACCCGCCAGACCGTCCCGCGCCGAAGTCTTCCGCACCAGAGCGATCGCCTCTCCGCCGAGTTCGACGATCCGGCGGCACAGGTGACCGCCGATGAACCCGGCGGCCCCGGTCACCGCCACCGTCATGCCGCCGAGGTCCGGCGCGGCCGAAGCACGGCCGGCGCGGACTCCTCCATCCGACGAAGCACTCATCCGGGAACGCTATCCAACGTGGTCCGGTGAACCGGCCGGCACGCGGGGCCGCGGACGCAGAGCCACCGTATGGAGCGACAGTCGCGGCTCTGGCGTCAGCAACGGGTGAATGCGAGAACCGTGTTGTGTCCACCGAACCCGAAGGAGTTGGTGACGGCGGCCTCGATACGGGCGGGACGCGGGCTGTGGGTGACGATGTCGAGTTCTCGGCCGGGGTCCTGCCGGGTGAGGTTGGCGGTGGGTGGGATGAGCTGCTTTTCCAGGGTGAGAACGGTGAGAGCGGCTTCAATGGCGCCGGCCGCGCCGAGGGCGTGGCCCAGGACGCTCTTGGGCGCGGTGACGGGGGGTGGAGCCTCTGCGAACACGCGGAGGAGGGCAAGTGCCTCGGCGGCGTCTCCGGCAGGGGTGGAGGTGCCCTGGGCGTTGACGTGACCGATGTCGGCCGGGCACAGCCCGGCGGCGTGCACGGCGCCGCGCAGGGCCTGTTCGGCACCGTCACCGGCGGGGTGCGGTGCGACGGGGTGGTGCGCGTCGTTACTCATGGCGTGGCCGCGCAGAACGGCCCGGGTCCGCGATCCGCGGCGCAGGGCGTGCCGGGGGCTTTCGAGCACGAGGACGGCGGCGCCTTCGCCGAGGACCAGGCCGTCGCGGTCGATGTCGAAAGGCCGCGAGGCGTGTTCGGGGGCGTCGGTGCGCCGGGAGAGGGTGCGCATCTGGTGGAAGCAGGTGGCGGTCATGCGCGAGAGGCCGGATTCGGCGCCTCCGGCCAGGGCGATGTCGCAGGCGCCCGAGGTGACCAGGTCGGCGGCGACGGCGATGGCCGTCGCACCGGAGGCGCACGCGGAGGCGACGGTGAAGCTGGGGCCGCGAGCACCGAGGTGGAGGGCGACCTCGGCCGCCGCCGTGCTCGGCAGGCTACGGGGCAGCGCGATCGGTGAGACGCTGCGGGGCTGGTCGCGGCCGAGCAGGGTGAACTCACGGACATAGGTGTGCAGGCTGTTGCTGCCGACGCCCAGGATGACCGCGACGCGAGGGCTGAGCCACGTCGCGGGGTCGAGCTTCGCGTCGGTGACGGCCTGCCGCGCGGCCGCGAGGGCCAGCTGGGTGAAACGGTCCATGCGCCGGGCCAGCCGTCGGCCGTGGACGGCGTCGCCGTCGAAGTCGTCGACGCTGCACGAGATGTCGACGGGCAGGCCGGCAAGGCCGCTGTCGGGGCGGGCCAGGCTTCGTCCGCGGCATACCGAAGCCCAGGTGGTGTCCGTGGTGGACCCACCCGGCGTGATCATCCCGATGCCGGTGACGGCGGCTTCGCAAGGCATGGTGGCGTTTTCCGATCGTGGGCCTGTCGTGGGCCTGTCGTGGGCCTGTCGTGGGCCTGTCGTGGCTGGGAAGTCACAGGGCTGGGGGCACAGCGGTGCCCGCGCTCCGGCTACGGAGTCTGGAAGATCAAAGCGGTGTTGGCACCCCCGAAGCCCGACGCGTTGCTGAGGACCGTGCGCAGCGCGGCGGAGCGGGGGGCCTTGGTCACGATGTCCAGGTCGATCTCGGGGTCGGGCGTGTCGAGGTTCGCCGTGGGCGGGATGGCCTGGTGCCGGAGGCTGAGCACGGCGCACGCCGCCTGGATCGCGGCCGCCGCGCCGAGGGCGTGGCCGATGACGCTCTTCAAGGCGGTGGTCGGCGGAGGCGTCGAGGCGAAGACGTGTCGCAGGACGCGGGCTTCGACCGGGTCGCCGAGCCGGGTTGCGGTGCCGTGGGCACTGACGTGGTCGATGTCGGCGGGGTCGAGGCGGGCGTCGGCAAGGGCGGCGGTGACGGCCTGGCGCAGTCCTCGCCCGTCCGGGTGCGGGTCAGTGGGATGGTGCGCGTCAGCGGCAGCGCCGTATCCCGCCAGCATGGCTCTGCACGCGGCCCTCCGGGCCCGGGCGTGTTCGGCGCGTTCCAGGACCAGGACCGCGGCGCCTTCGCCGAGGACGAAGCCGTCGCGGTCGCGGTCGAACGGGCGGGATGCGCCGGCCGGATCGTGCAGACGGGTGGACAGGGCGCCGGCGCGGGCGAAGGCGACGGCGGAAAGCATCGACCGGCCGCTCTCGGCGCCCCCGGCGAGCACGATGTCGCAGGTTCCCGAGCGGATCAGGTCCCGGGCCACGCCGATCGCATTGCCGCCGGACGCGCAGGCGCTGGACAGGGTGAAGTTCGGGCCCCGGCAGTCGAAGTACGTGGCGATCTCGCCGGCGGCCATGCTCGGGACGCTACGGGAGACCACCAAGGGGGAGACGTGCGCGAACTTGCCCGCGGCCATGCGGCTGTGCTGGGCACCGTAGGTGAGGAGGCTGTTGCCGCCGACCCCGAGGACCACGCCGATCCGGGACGGATCCGCCGCTCCGGGCTCCAAAGCCGCGTCGGTGACGGCCTGCTGGGCCGCCGCGACGGCCATGTGGATGAAGGGGTCCGTGCGGCGCACGAGCCGCTGCCCGATGTGCTCGGCCGCCGTGAAACCGGCGAGGGCGCAGGAGATGTCGACGGGCAGCCCGGCCAGGAGGGGGTCCGTGGTGGCGAACGAGCGACCCGAGGACAGTCCGTCCCAGGTGGCGTCGACCCCGAGGCCGGCCGGCGTGAGCAGGCCGATGCCGGTGACCGCGACCTGGGCCGTCACGCGGCACCGGAGCCGACGGTGGTCTGTACGGCGGATTCCTGGTGGCACGACGTCAGGAGTTGCCCGACCGTGGTCGTGTCGGTGATGTCGAGGTCGTCGGGCAACGCAACGTCGTAGTCGTCGGCGAGGATGGTGACGAACTCCGCGATCAGGAGCGAGTCCATCTCCATGGACGCCAGCACGGTGTCCGGGGTGATCTCGGCCTGGTTCATGCCGGTCAGCTCGGCGAGCACGGCGGCGATCTGGTCGTGGGTGAGGTTCATGTTCCTGTTCCTTCGAAGCGGGCCCGCGGTACTTCAGGCCGAGTGGTCAGGCGAGGCAGGCGCAGGCGTCACTGTGTACGAGGCACCTGCCGTAGAGGCGGTGGCGTTTGTGGACGACACCGCCGGCGGTGGCGACGCCGCGGTTGGCGGGTTCGTTGTCCGCGAGGATCCACGACACGTCGAGGTCGCCCCAGCCGCGCCGCCGTGCCTGCGTAAGGGCGTCGGCGAGGAGGACGGCGCCCGCGCCGCGGCGGCGGAAGGCCTCGGGAATCCCCAGGGCCATGACCCGGCCGCGATCGATGCCGCGCCGGGCGCGCCAGATGCGCCAGGCCCCGCCCGGCCAGCCCGCCCGCGTCAGCCGCCCCCGGGCCGGGGCGAGCGCCTGGTTGAGGTCGGGCAGCAGGATGCTGAAGCCGGCCGGCCGCCCGTCCGCTTCGAGGATGCGGACAGCGTCTGGTGCCACGCTGCGCATGGTGCGGGCCAACTGGGCGAACTCGGCTTCCGCCATCGGCGCGAAGCCCCAGTTCTCTCGCCAGCATTCGTCGTACAGGTCGCGGACGAGCGCGGATTCCGAGGCGAAGCGCCGGAAGTCCGCCGGCCGTACGGTGAACCCGTGTCGGCTGTTCAGAACATCGGCGTAGCGCAGGAGCCGCGTGGCTTGGGGGCTGCCGGTGGGCACCAGCCAGGACAACAGGTCCTTGACGGGTACGAAATTGCTGCTGGTGAACAGCGTCTCGTAGTACGGGGGGTTGTAGGGGATCCCGATGAAGGGGACATCGTCGAACCCCTCGACGAGCAGGCCGCATTCGTGGTGCGGGTTGGGGTTCATCGGCCCGATGACCGTTCGCACCGCCTGGGTGCGGAGCCAGTCCGTCGCGCTGTCGAACAGTGCCTGTGCCGCCGACAGGTCGTCGGCGCACTCGAAGAAACCGACGTAGCCCTCGCGTTGGTCATCAGGACTGTCCGGGTTGACCAGCGCCGCGATGCGGCCGACGGTCTCACTGCCGCGCTGGGCGAGGAAGAACACGGCGTTGCCGCGCTGGAGGAACGGATTGCGCCGCAGGTCCAGGAAGCGGCGGCGCTCGGCTTCCAGCGGAGCGACCCACCGCGGATGGTCCCGGTAGACGGCATAGGGCTGCCGCAGGAAGGCAGTCAGCTGCGCTCGGGATCGGACGGGCACGACGACGCACGACGCGGCACGCACACCGAGGCCTTGCCCGGAAGGGTCACGCATCACAGCACGGGACACGGCGCCTTCTCCTCCGCCCTGCCGTTGTCCGGCCCGTGGTCCAGGCCGCTGCGGCCGCTGCGCGCACCCGGCAGCTCGTCGTGGACGTCGTCGGCGCCGGCGTCGGCGGACACGGGAAGGAGACGGGCGATCACGTCCAGGATGCGGTCGATCTGATCGGGGCTGTGCGCCGCGGTCACCGACACGCGGATGACCGCCTGGTCGCCCGGCACGGCCGGTGGCCGGAAGACAGCGGAGAACACACCCGCCTCCAGCAGTGCCCGCCACGTTACAGATCCCAGGTCCGGATCTCCGGCAGGGAGGGCGACGACCGGCCCGGCCCACGCGGGCACAGGGCGCCCTTGTTCGGCAAGGCCACGGTTCAGGTGAGCGGCAGCGCGATGCAGCGCGGCACGGCGTTCGGGGTCGGCGCGTGCGATCCGCACCGCCGCCAGGGCGGCCGCCGCCGTGGGGGGCGGCATCGACGCCGAGTACACGGCCGCGCGTCCGTAGTGCCGCAACGCCTGCACAGCCGCTTCCGGGCCGGCGACGAATCCTCCGACGGAACCGAACGCCTTGGAGAACGTCCCGGTGACGATGTCGACCGCGTCCTCCACACCGAAGTGCTCAGCCGCCCCGCGGCCGTTCGCGCCGAGCACACCGATGTCGTGCGCGCCGTCCACGATCAGGCCCGCGTCGTAGCGCCCGGCCAGCGCCGCGAGCTGCGGGAGCGCACACAGGTCCCCGCCGAGAGAGAACGCCCCCTCGGTCATGATGATCGGGGCCCTTCCCTTGTCGAGGGCCGTGCGCACCAGTCGTTCCGCGTGCGCCGTGTCGTTGTGGCCGTACCTGCGGTGCTCCGCGCGGCCCAGGCACGCCGCGTCCACCAGCGAGGCGTGGTTGTGCTGGTCCGCGACGACGGTGTGGTCGATGCCGAACAGGTGCGCCAGAGTGAGGTTGGCCTGGAAGCCGGTCGGAGCCAGCATGACCGCCGGACGCTGGAGGAAGTCGGCCAGTTCCTCCTCCAGTTCGCGGTGCAGCGCGATGGTTCCGTTGGTGATCGCGGAGCCCGAGCAGGACGTTCCCAGGTTTTCGGCGGCCAGCGCCGCTGCCGCACGGATCTGCGGATCGAGGGCGAGCCCGAGGTAGTCGGTCGACGCGGCATTGACGGCTCGGACACCGTCGACGACGACTTCTCCCGGTGCCGGCCTGCCTTCGATCACCCGGTAGTAGGGGTAGACATCGCCCTGGGCGAGAAAGGCATCGAGCGCCGGGGATGAGGTGATCCAGCTAGACATCGTCTTCCCGTCGAGTTCGAGATGGCTGATTACGGCACTCCGGGTTGGTGGCCACTCCGGGTTGGTGGCCTCGCCCGCCGACGCGCACGGCGTGATGGCTCGCGACCCTATGTATGGCCCACGGGCCGGTTCCATTTCCGCAGGAAAGGACACCCGGACGGTTCAATGCCGCAGGGGCCGCCGGGATCACGAACTCGGATGAAATGCCTCGGCCGTGACCGCCTGATGTTTCCCCGCCTGAACGTCCGCACGGGGAACGAAGCAGCGGGCAACGTGCTCCAAGGTACTGTCGTGGGAAACCGATGCCTCGTCGAACCACAGCCCCGTCTGTTCGGTGAACATGGCCGATACCTCGAGCAAAGCCAGGGAATCCAGGTCGATGTCCCGGGCTCTGGCCTGCGGGTGGATCACCTCCGGCGCGATCCCGAACTCGCGGACCAACAGGTCGGCCAACAATTCGTACATGCGACACATCCCGCGTGCATTGTCGTTCTCACGGAAAGATGAAAAGGACGGCCGGCCTGGCAGTCGCTATCCCGGACGATCGGCAGCCAGCTCGGTGGATCGATTCCAGCGCGCGTAAAGGCGATGGGCGCGGGCGCTCGCCGCCCGAAGTTCCTCCAGGTGACGGCCGATGCGGTCTTGCGCTTCCTGCCCGACGGGGCCTACCCCGGTGCGTTCCATGACCGACAGCACACGCAGCAGCGGCATGAGGACTTGCTCGCGGTGCACGTCCAGGTCGTAGATTCCCGCCGCGGCGATGCGCAGGGCCCGCCGCTGGAATCCTGGAATGGTGGTACCGGGCATCTGGAAGCCGCATACGACATCGGCCAGCGCCGCCATCGCGGCCGCCGGCGCGGCATCGAGGGCTGCGGAGTACAGGTCACGGTAGAAGAGCATGTGCAGGTTCTCGTCGGCGGCGATGCGGGCCATCAGTTGCTCACCCAGGGGATCGCCGCACGCTTGCCCGGCGTTGCGGTGGGCTTCGCGCGTTGCCAGCTCCTGTACCGCGACGTACGCCAGGTCGTGCAGGATCGTCGGTTGCGCACTGGTGAACCCGGTGGTGACCGCGCGCATGCGCATGTTCTCCAGAGCCACCGGGTCCACCGCCCTGCGCGCATGCAGGTACATCCGCAGTGCGTCGCCGTGACGACCCTCCTCGGCCGTCCACCGATGCACCCAGGTCCCCCAGGCGCCGTCGCGGCCGAAACGGCTTGCCAGCTCGAAGTGGTAGCTCGGCAGGTTGTCCTCCGTCAGGAGGTTGACCACCAAGGCGTCTTGGACCGCGGCCGGAACCGCTGACTGATCCCCCGACCAGGGCATGCCACCTTGCGGTCCGTCGAAGTCACGGGCGTCCGACCACGGGACGAACGTATGCGGCAGCCAATCCCGCACGGCCCCCAAGTGCCGATCCAGCAAGCGGGCAACCGTCGGCTCCAACTGTCCGAACAGGTCGCCGTGTCGGGTGGCTTCAGTGATGGTGGTCATCTCGACGTTTCTCTCGGTGAGCCGCGGCCGGTGGTGCCGAACACGTAGTCCCAATACGGACAGGTCACTCCGAACCAGGTGCGTTCATCCCGGAAGTGATGTCGCATGTGGCATCGGCGCAGGTACCGCCCCAGTCGGGTGGAGGGTCTGCGGCGGTGCAGGTGATGGTGCACGAGTTCATGGGAGAGGTACCCGAGAGTGAAGCCGCCCGCGACCACCGGCCCGGTCCCGCTTCCCAACGTCCAGCAGATGAACCAGATCACGGCCACGAGAGGCGGAAGGGTTGCCAGCGGCGGGGTCATCGGCCGGCCCGCGTCGTTAGGGTGGTCGTGATGGATGCCATGGATCATCCACTGCACACGCGGCCCGAAACGGACGGGGGCGACACAGTGGTACGCGATGCGGTGGATCCAGTACTCGGCAAGTGTCCATGCCACGTACCCGGCTACGACCAGGGCCGCGGCTCTCCTCCAGCCGACGGCGCCAACGCCGCTGGCGATGAGTCCGAGGCCGAGCGGACCGAACAGCAGCGTGGGAGTCGCCGCGTGGGTCCGCGTGAAACGATCCAAAAAGGGCCACGGGAACACGGGCGGGGACGCTCGAATGGCTCGCCGGCGTCCGCTTGCCTCCCCCGCTTCCAGAGTTTCCGGCACAGCGCTGTAACCCTTCACGTCCCGACAGCCTTTTTGCGGCGGGACTCCGAAGCCTCACCGCGTTCCGTTACCAATGGGAACGATACAACTACGGAGTGTCGTGAATGGCTTTGTTTCACTCGGATGCGCGCAGAGTTGCGGTTACAGCCAGTCGCGCTCCTCGCAGGTGATGGAGAAGCTGACGCAGACCACCGCCGTCGGCAGCATCGCGAAGGGACAGCGCAAGCCAGTCAGCCGATAAAGCCCGGGACCGTCAGGCCGGCTCGTACACGATCACGACCGCCTGGGTCCGCTACTGCGGGGCGACCGGGGCGAAGGCCGTATCCGCCACCATGGCGCTTGTCCAGTCGGCGTCGATGAGACCGTCGGCGAGCGACCGCTGGTCTGCGCCAAGGCCCGAAGGTACAGAAGGGTGCGGTACTCCTCCGAGGCGGCTGTCGTGATCGCGTCGGCAGAATCGCGCGCCTTCGCCCTCAGGCGGGGCGGCGGTCAGAGCCGTGCCGGGACGCTGCGGGGCGGCGCGGATGTCGGGGGCGTCGAGCGCCTCGCACAGTGCGCGCGAGAAGTCGGCCCTGCCGACGACTTCGAGGCGCGGGGGCTCGTTCAAGATGATCCCCCGTTCAATGTGCTGGTGAAGGTGGACGGGCGGTCCGGCCACGGTGGCGGCCCGCCCGTCCGGTGGTTTCTCAGGTCAGACGTTCACACCGGCCTCGGCGGCGATGCCGACGAGGCCGGAGGGTTTTGGCCTCGTGGTATTCAGGCGCGCTCGGTGGACGTGGCCTTCACCGGCTCGGTGACCTTCACGGGTTCCGTGCCGGCGGTGCTGTGCCGTTCGGCCCAGGTCTCCAGGGCCGCGCGGCAGGCGTGGTCGAGGTGGTGCATGCCGGACAGGTCCAGCTCGACCGGTCGGTTCTGGGGCAGCGCCTCCAGACTGTCGAGCATCTTCGGAAGCCGCAGGAAAGTCGCGTTGCCCGACAGGTACGCCTGAATCGGGCCCGCACCCTTGTCTATGACCTCCAGCTTGATGTGGGACGTCTCCCAGGCGGTCTTGATCACGGACAGGGCCAGTCCGATCAGCACGCCTTCGAACATGTTCACCGTGACGATCGCGACGGCCGTGGCCATGAGGATCACTGCCTCGCCTCGGTGCGCCCGCCACAGCGATACGACCCCGCGGAAGGGGATCAGCTTCCAGCCCGCGTGGACCAGGATGCCGGCAAGTGCGGGCAGCGGGATCAGCGCCAGAGCCCAGGGCAGCAGCGCCGCGAACAGCAGCAGCCACACGCCGTGCAGGACCCGGGACGCCTTGGTCTTGGCGCCCGCCGCCACGTTGGCGGAGCTGCGCACGATGACCGCGGTCATCGGCAGGGCGCCGAGCACACCGCAGATCGCGTTGCCCGCGCCCTGCGCCATGAGCTCCTTGTCGTACTGGGTGCGCGGTCCGTCGTGCAGCCGGTCTACCGCGGCCGCGCTGAACAGGCTCTCGGCGGAGGCGATCAGGGTGAAGGCGAGGATCGTGCCGATGACGGCCAGACTGGCGAGCTCTCCGAAGGCGTCGGCCCCGGGCAGCTGGATGGAGTCGATCAGGCCGTTCACCTCGACGGTGGCCACCGGCAGGCTGAACGCCAGGGTGGCCGCTGTCGCCAGGATCACCGCGGCGAGCGCGCCCGGCACGGTCTGAGCCTTCTTCGGCAGCTTCTTCCACCCCACCATCACGGCGACGGTGCCCGCGCCGACCGCGAGTGAGGCCAGCGCCCCGGTGCTGCCGAGCGCGGTGGCGGCGGCCCCGGGTAGCCCCAGGATCTTGTCGATGCCGGAGGAGGGGGCCTTCAGGCCGGCCGCCGCGTAGAGCTGACCGGCGATGATCACCAGACCGATACCGGCCAGCATGCCCTCGACGACCGAGACGGAGATCGCCCGGAACCAGCGCCCCAGCTTCAGGGCGCCCATGACGAGCTGGAGCAGCCCGGCGGCCAGCACGATCACGCCGAGCACGGGAAGCCCGAACTCGCTGACGGCCTCGAACACGAGCACGGTCAGGCCGGCGGCGGGCCCGGACACCTGGAGGCTGCTGCCTCGCATGAGTCCGGTGACGATGCCTCCCACGATGCCGGTGACGAGTCCGAGCTCGGCCGGGACCCCGGAGGCGACGGCGACGCCCACGCACAGGGGGAGGGCGACGAGGAACACGACGAGCGAGGCGGCGAAGTCCTGCCGCAGGTAAGGGAACTTGGTCATGCCGCCTCCCTCACAGGGCTTCGAACGTGTCGGTGTCCGGGCGGTGTTCGCGCACGGCTCCGGTATGAACTTCGTAGTACCAGCCGCGCAGCCGGAGTTGACCTGACGTCAGCCGCTTGTCGACGCAGGGGTAGGAGCGCAGTCGCAGCAGCTGCGTCAGGACGTGGTGCTGTACGGCCTCGGCGACCGTCGGGTCGGCCGGGTCCGCGCACGTGGGCTCCTCCGCGGCGTGCGCGAGCCAGTCACGTACGGCGGGGACGGTGTCCAGGTCGTCGCCGCGCACCACCGCGCCCACGGCGCCGCAGTGCGAGTGGCCGCAGACCACGATGTGCTGGACGCCGAGGACCTCCACGGCGTACTCGATGGTGGCCGCTTCGCCGGTGGGGGTGCCGGAGCCGTAGGGCGGGACGATATTGCCCGCCGTACGCAGCTCGAACAGTTGGCCGGGCCGGGCGCCGGTGATCAGGGCGGGTACGACCCGGGAGTCGGCGCAGGTGATGAACAGGACCTCGGGGGACTGGCCTTCGGCCAGTCGGGCGAACTCCTCAGGGCGCTGTCCGAACGTACGGGCGTTGTCGATGAGGGGTTGCATGGCGTGGTGACTCCTCCTGGCGCGTCGTGTGGACGCGTCGGGTGTGCAGGGCAGGTGTGTGGTGGTGGGGGGCTGCTCTGCTGATCAGCAGCGGAACACCTGGAGTGCAGTGATGGAGTGCGGTCTCGACGATCTCGCCGTATGGGAGTCCGCGGAACCGGGCGTGGCCGGTCGGAGCGTCGTCGAGGCGCGGTGCGCCGGCAACGGGTGTTCAGGCACCCCTGGGTTGTCGGCGGTGCGTTGCCGGTCGCGGGTGCGCAGGGGACCGGTCGGGTCACCCGACAGCCCGGTGTCGTGACAGGTGATGACCTGGTCGCGCGAAGCCGCCCCGGAGGGCTTCGTTCCGGATTGGGCCTTGGCCACGGCGTGACGTGCCGTGTGCGCAGACGCGAAGGAGGCGGCAGGGGCAAGGAGCTGAAGGGCCATCAGGAAGGTGGCGAGGATCGAGAACGCGGGCAGAGTCGCCGGACCTCGGTTCACGTGCCTCCCTCCAGGCGGTTCGCAACGTCTAGGGAACACCAAGGATAGGTCAACGACCCGTCAAGTACGACGATAACTCGGCAAAGTTGTTTGCAGAGTTAACCGAACGTTACGAGTTGAAATTTGCCCGAAAATCATCGGTTCGTTGACGCGGACCGTCTCCTGAGCGACGGATGCCAACCGTGTATGGAGCGTGCGGTTCATCGCCTCAGTGTCCCGAGCGCCTGAGCCGATGCGTCGACCCGAGTGGCCCTCAGCCATGTGGTTCCGCGGACGGCCGGCGGTGAGAGCCACACTGGGACGCTGCATGGCTGCGCGGACGTCGGGGACTACCGGGCCAGCGCTCCCTCTCGGTACGGGGCGGGGCTCACGCTCAGCTCGCCGGCGAACGGTCGGTCGGTCGGTCGAGCGATCCGACGCGACGCACCTCCGGCTGCGTGGCGGTGATCAGGCGGAGGGGCGAGGAGCCTGTACCGGCCTTGACGCCTCCGCCCCCGAGGCCGGTCCCGGCCCCGCCCTCGCTCACGGACTCAGTTCCCAGCCGACGTGCCATCCCCGACTCGGCTCCGGCCCGTAGCCCTCGGCGGTCGGCCTGTCCGGCTGCCGACCCTGTCATGCCTCGCCCGTCCCGGGCGGACGGTGCTGGTCCCTGCGGAGGTCGAGCATGGCGCAGTGGAACGATCCGCCGAGTGCCTGGACTGGACATGACGGAAGCGGCAGGGCAGAGGCGTCAGGCCCAGCGAGGTCAGGAGCGCCTGGAGCTTCTCGTCCCCGGCCTCGACCACGACATGGTGTTCGTCGACGACGAGGAGGTTCATCTTCAGCCAGGGGCTGGTCATGCAGAGCGGAGGTCCTGGGGTGGGGCCGGGCCACGGGGCGGGTACGAGTTCCCATCCGTCCAGCGGCGTACCGGGCCAGGGCGGCCGGGTGCAGCCGCTCGGGGTTGCATGGCGTGCGGGTCGACGGGGCTCAGGAGGTGAACCTGTACGTCCGGCCCGAGCCGGGCCCGCAGGTGCTCGACCCCGGAGCGGTTGGTGACATGGCTGAGCTGGCCGACGACCGTACCCGGCCCGAGCCGCAGGAAGTCGGCGTCGTCCCAGGCGGGACGCGCCTCCCCCACCACCCAGGGATCCGGCCGCGACGGACCGGAGGCGAACGGGGCGACCGGATCGATGTCGAGGTCCACCTCGGCGGGCAGCCACCGGGCGCCCGCCCGGCGCCAGCCGTGATCAGCGGCCAGTACGCCAGCAGCTCGTGGCGACGGCTCCGCCACGCCATGGGCGCCTCGACCAGCCGGTCTCCCATGACGAGTAGAGCGTCCCGGGGCATGGCCGCGCAGTACCCGCCCAGCGCCGCCAAGGGAAGCCGGCGAAGCCGGTCCACCCGGCAGCCCAGGCCCTCCAGGAGATCGGCCAGGCCCTGGAGTTCTTCCTCGGCCCCGGCCACGACCTCAGGCGGAAACGGGTGCCCGGGCCGGAACGCGTTCTGCACCGCCTGTCCGCGCGACAGCGTGCTCGTCGTCGGCGACGAGATCATCGAAACCCCGATGGCATGGCCGTGCCGGTACTTTTCGACGGGCTGATCAACAACCGAACCTCCTCCATCCTCATCACCGTCCCGGAGACCCGAAGCGGCCTCCTCAGGAGAGGGGACAGCCCGACCCGGCGGCCACGTCGTGTACTCATTGGCGTGACACTGCGCCACACCCTGCAGTGGACCCCTGGAATTCGCCCGCGCGGCCACTGCGGGGGCCTCCCCCGCGCCCGCCGTGACGGCTTTCATGCGTCCGGGGCTCACGATTACCGTCGGCCTAGGTTCGTCGTTATGCGCCGATGGGACCGCGGAACGCGGGGAGCAGAGCAGTGAGAGGATGCGAGGGTGACGGCAAGAACCAGTGACATAGAGAAGGCGGCCGGTGTGCTGCGCGCCGGAGGCTTGGTGGCCTTCCCGACCGAGACTGTCTACGGTCTGGGCGCCAACGCAGAGGATCCCGCCGCGGTCGCGCGTACCTTCCAGGCCAAGGGGCGCCCGCCCTCGCACCCGCTGATCGTCCACATCGGCGGCGCGGAGCAGCTGGGTGACTGGGTCGAGGACGTGCCCGCGACCGCGCGCCTGCTGGCCGAACGCTTCTGGCCGGGGCCACTCACGCTGGTCCTGCGGCGCGGTCGCCGGGTGCCTCTCGAAGCGACGGGTGGCCTGGAGACGGTGGCGGTGCGCGTGCCCGACCACCCCGTCGCACTCGCGCTCCTGTCGGCCTTCGGCGGCGGTGTCACGGCCCCGTCCGCAAACCGCTTCGGTTCGGTCAGCCCCACAACGGCGGACCACGTCCGTGCGGAGCTTGGTGATGCCGTCGACTTCGTCCTGGACGGCGGCCCCTGCGAGGTCGGCGTCGAGTCGACCATCGTCGACGTCACAGGCGAGATCCCGAGCGTCCTTCGGCCCGGCGGGGTGACGCGCGAGGACCTCGAAGCGGTGCTGGGGTACCCCCTCGCGGTCCCCTCGACCAGCCGCGTCCGGGTGCCGGGCCAGCATCCGTCCCACTACGCGCCGCGTGCGCGGGTCGTCCTCGTCGAGCCCGAGAAGGTCGTCGCCGAAGCGGAGCTCGCGCAGGAGCTGGGGCACCAGGTCGGCGTCTTCCTCCCTGCCTCCTTCGATGGCGCTCAGGTGAAGGCGCACGCCGTGGTGGCGCTCCCCGCATCGATGGCCGCCTACGCGCGCGGGCTGTACGGGTTCCTGCGCGAACTCGACCAGCAAGGGTGCGACCTCATCGTCGCGTCCCTGCCGGTGGAGGAGGGGCTGGGACTGGCGATCGCCAACCGGCTCCGCCGCGCCGCGGGGCCCCGACCCTCCGAGTGACCAAGGTCGTGCCCACCCCTCACTGCTCCCGGACGCGGCTGCCAGGCGGATTCGTGGCGGATGCGGCTGACGCTCACCGGCCTGGCAGGCCGGGCACAGTTCGTCACGCCCCTCGTCCCTCGTCTGTGATCACGGTTCCCCACCTGCGGCATACATCGCAGCCCAGGGCCGGGGCCGGGTTGGCGCGAGGGGTGAGTTCGGCAGCGTGAGTCAGGCCTTATGGGCTCTTCGTCCGTATGTAAGGGCTGCAGCCCACCTGCAAACAAAGTCACTATGAGTAACCGACACTGGTCGTTGAGTTGTGGCCGTCGGCGATCAGCGCCGAGGAGCTCCGCAAGGTCGTGCCAGGCCTTCAGGAACGCTGAACACCGGCATCACGAAACCGCGTCTGCGGGCACCTCAAGGCCGCGGGCGGCGACCAGGCGGGCCGTTCCGTCGGCCAGCCGATACGACAGCCCCACCACGGCGGCCTGCCCGGCTTCGACCGCCTGCGCCAGGACGCGGGAGCGGGGCACCAGCCTGGCAACCGGCTTCACCAACGCCACCACCGCCGCGCACGACCCCTACCCCCGTGGTGCCCAAGCTGCATCGCCTCCTGCCGGTCTTGGCCGCCACTGATGGATCGGCGCGGGGCACCTCTCTAAATGCTGGCCATCTCGGGTGAACGCAGTGCTGGTGCCTGCCTCCTTCTCCTTCGGGCCTGCCACTATTTGGGCGAACTGTGTGGGATTGGGGGTGAGGATGGCCCCGTGACGCGTGCCTTGCGCGGCGGGATGGTCGGAGAATGCGACCCCCGCGATCATCGAGCGCAGCAGCAGCAGGAGGTCCACTGTGGCGAACCATGTATACGCCGTCACCATGGGAGACAGCTTTATCTCAGGCGAAGGGGGCCGGTGGCCACAGGACGGCACCGGCAAGAAGACGGCGGTCTACCTGAAGTGGGAGCCTGCGGCGGACAAGCTCGACGAGGAGTTCACCCAGGTCTTCGCGGGATCCTGGGAAGGGACCCCGGACCAGCAGAGCTGGCTCCGCGCAGCGGCATCCTCGGGCCGGAGCATTCCGTCGCTCTACCTTCCGAAGACGGGCAAGATCTACTTCCTGCACGGGGATACCTACCTGCGCTGCACGCTTGCCACGCACACGGTCGATGAAGGCTTCCCGAAGTCGATCGGCTCGTACTGGCCGGGGCTGAAGTCCGTCGGCTTCGACAGCGGGATCGACGCGGCCCTGTGGTGGGACGAGAAGACGGTCTATTTCTTCAAGGGCGATCGGTACGTGCGCTACAACCTCGAAACCGACAAGGTCGACGAGGGCTACCCCAAGACCATCGGCTCCTACTGGAACGGCTTCAAAGAGGCGGGCTTCGGCAGCGGCATCGACGCGATCATCCGCTGGGACACGGAGTGGGCCTACGCCTTCAAGGGTGACCAGTACATTCGCTTCCACATCCCCACCGACAAGGTCGACCAGGCTCCCAGGAAGACCACCATCTCCTGGAAGGCGATCGCGGAGGTCCCCGCGAACCGCGTTCTGACGATCTTCCAGGCCCCGGATACCCCAGGCCTCGACCACAAGGTGATTCTCCAGAGCTACCCCTCACCAGTGCCGGCGAAGAACCGCCGCTTGGTCGCCAGTATCTGCCGTTCCAGCCCTTCCATTGATGACGTCGTGGTGGCGTTGCCCGATCACAACGACTGGACCCCGTCAAAGAGGTCATGATCAAGCCCTCTCGACATCGCGCAGGAACAGCCCGGGCGCTGTCGAGTCACGCCAGGAGATGGCGGCTTCGCCCGTGAGGTGGTGGTTCATCACCTGCTGGTGGCGCCCTCGCGTCAGTACAACAGGACTGCTGACGCTGATATGGCCTGCTGCCGGTCAGGAGTTGTATAGGCGAAGCTCACCCCGTTCGGCGCTGGCCGGGTCGGCTGAGCGGGGTGACGCGGTGGGCAGTGGCGTCGCTGCGCAGCAGGTATCCGTCTCCTGGCTGGTGGAGACGTTGAGGACGTGCCGCTCGAATGGATCTCTTACGGCTACGGCTACGGCCTGCAGGTCCGCGACGCGGCTGATCAGTGCCCGAGTCGTCACCGCCCGGAGCCTGGCGAAGGAAGCGGCCGCCAGAACCATGGCTGACCCAGGCCCTGCCCTGCCCTGCCCTGGCCCAGATCGTCCGATCAGGTGTAAATGCAACACTCAGAGCACATCGTGAGCGGTGTGATGGCCCGAGTGGTGTCAGATGGAGGTGCCCGCCAGGGCACCGCGGCCCTCCCGGAACGGCGGGCGCCCGCCGACTCCTCGCCCCTCGAAGCCTCAGTCACGTCGCCCGGGGGGCGGGAGACGGTGTGAGGACCACCGGCCGAGCAGCCCCGACAGCCTCGGCACCCTTGGGCCGCCCGGGCGGTTAAGCGACACGGACCACGTGGGCTGGTCGTTACACCAACATGACCGACTTCATGGTGCAGATCCCTGCCGACTGGCTGGCCCGGGTCTTCCTATCGCTGCGCCGGAGCGCATCGGACGATGCGAAGGCCCTGGCAGCAGAGCTGCAGCCGTTCACGGAGAAGCCAGGTCAGCGGGTACCCGTCCCGGGAGCGACCGTACTGCGCACGGAGTTGGCCTTGCGGGGAGAGATCGAGATCGCCGACGAAGAAGGCCGGCGTGCGCGACTGTCCGAGGAAGCCGAGTACTTGATCAAGGCCCGGCTCCCCCGCCAGTAGGTCCGTTAGATATCCATGCTGACGTGCGTCGTCGGAGTGCTGGCTGAGCCACCACTCGGACGGTCCTCGGGTCTGCCCGCGGCGGCCGGGAGCTCCAGCCGCGGCGACCACGCCCCGATCTCGCATGCCACTACTTGCGCAACGGGTACGGGGCCTGCGGGACCCTCCTCCGGGCACGCCGTGTCTTCCTCACCCGAGCGGTGCCTGACCGCGCTCCCTGCGGAGGTCGAGGGTGGCACAGTGGAACGAGCCGCCAGGGCCTGGACGTTGCGGAAGGGCAGGGGAAGCGGAGACATGCCGTACGAGTCGAGCAACGCCTGGAGCTTTTCGTCGCGGGTCTCGACCAAGACGTGCTGATGGTCGACCACCAGCAGGTTCATGTTCACCCAGGGGCTGGTCATGTACAGCGGCGGATCGTCGCGTGGCACGGGGTCAGGGGCGGGGACCAGCCCCCAGCCGTCCAGCGGGCCCTCTGCCAGGAGGGCGGGAACGATCCGCTCCGGGTTGTACAGGGCCAGGCCGTCGCGCAGCGGGCACAGCGTTGTGTCGATGCGCATGGCGCGCGGATCGTCCACCGGCAGCAAGTGCACCGATACGTCAGGGCTCAACCGGGCGCGCAGGTGGGCGACGCCGGAGCGATTGGTGACGTGGCTGAGCTGGCCCATCACCGTGTGCGGGCCAAGGCGCAGGAAGTCGGCGGCGTCCCAGGTCGGCCGGCCCTCCCCGATGGCCCACCGCCCCGATCCCGATGGCCCACCGCCCCGATCCGGATGGCCCGCCGATGAGGGGGTCGACGCCCAGGTCCACCTCCGACGGCAGCCAGCGTGCCCCCGAACGGCGCAGCTGCTGAAGCAGCGGCCAGTAGGCGAGCAGTTCGTGACAGCGGCTGCGCCAGGCCATTGGCGCCTCGACCAGCCTGTCCCCCATGACGAACAGGCCATCGCGGGGCATGGCTGCGCAGTAGCCGCCCAGCCCGGACCACGGCACACGGCGCGGCCGGTGCACCACACACCCCATGCCCTCCAGCAGCTCGGCCAGAGCCTGCAACTCCTGCTCCGCGGCCTCGACGATCCACGGCGGGAAGGGGTAGTCCGGGCGGAACGCGTCCCAGTGCTCTCGGGGCATGGTCGCCTCGATCATGCCCCGGTCCTCGGCGGGGAACATCGACCCGTACGCGGTGCCGACCACCACCTCGCGCAACGGGCTCCACTCGTCGCACGCACCCAACATGGCCATCCGCTCCCCGGCCCGTCGAAGGCCACCGCCCCGCGTCGTCGCGTCCCCGGGGCGGCTATTCGCCCGCGCGAGCCGCCCTCTTCAGCGTCGGCAGAGCCCGTACGGTGAGTCCTGCGCCGGCGCGGTCCTGCTCGTCGCATTCGCTCATCGTCGTCGCGGCTGAGTGCGGGTCAGGCAGGATCCGAAAGGGACCGCCAACTCGGCCCGTACAGCAGCGCCGCCAGGCCGTGCCGGTGCCCCGCACCGTTGAAGTCGTTCCAGCTGATCACACCGTCCCCGTCCGAGTCGATCAGCTCGAACGCGGCGTCCGCCGCCTGAACCGGCACGTCTTCGAGCTCGCGCCACGCCACGAACTCGCGGCGGTCCATCATCCCGTCTCCGTCCCGGTCGGCCACGTTGAACTGCGCGTGCAGTGCCGCCATCACCTCCGGCGACCCCGAGGGCTTGCCGGAATCCGAAGAGGGAAGGGAGCCGACCCACGCCCGGTACTCCTCACGCGTGATCTTCCCATCGTGATCGCGATCCACAAGCTCGGCCTGCTTCTGCCACACCGCGAGATTCGCCTCGATGAGGGCGCGTCCCTTGGGCGAGCTCGGCCCCATGCCGTACGACTGGAGCATCTTGTCCGCGCTCGCCCGGTAGTCGTCCTCGGTGAGCACTCCGTCACCATTTGTGTCCAGCCGGTCGAAGATCTTGTCGGCCGCCGCCACCCTCTCGGTACCCATGCCGCGAGGCTAGGCCGAGTCCCTCCCCGTACCGGCGGATTCCCGCGCCCGGGGGCGTGTCATGCCAGGAGAGGGCGCCATGGGCCGCGGTCGACCACTACCGGGCCCGGGAGGAAGCCAAAGCGGTTACGGCCTGGGCCGTTTGGCGGAGCGTGAACGGGGGAGCCCGGGTGACCCGGCCGCGAGGTGCTTCCCGACGCCGCAAAGAGATCACTACCTCTGGAGGAGCAAGGGCTACGGCACGACGGTTTGGAGGGCAAGTGAGTCAGGACGACGAGACGCAGGCGATGTACGGATGGGCGTACGTGGAGGACGGGGACGGCAAACGCCTCCTCATCCGCTTCTCCGAGAGCGGCGACGAGCTCGACGAGGCCTTCACCCGGCCGCTCCGGAAGGCGTTCGACGGGGCCCCGGACGCCCTCAAGTGGCTGGCAGAGGCCGAGACCTCCGGGCGCCCGGTCCCGTCGCTGTACCTGCACAACACCGGCAAGCTGTACCTGATGCACCACGCGGAGTACGTGCGCATCACGCTGTCTACCAGGACCGTCGACGCTGGCTTCCCGAAGACGATCAGCGCGTACTGGCCGGGCACGAAGGAAGCCGGGTACGCCGATGCCGTCGACGCCGGACTGTGTTGGAGCGAGGAGCTCGCGTACTTCTTCAAGGGCGGGCAGTACGCGCGCTACAACCTCAGGGCGGACAAGGTCGACGAGGGCTTCCCCAAGTCCATCCCCAGGTACTGGGGAGGTATGAAGGAGGCCGGCTTCGACAGCGGCATCGACGCCGCCGTGCGCTCGACCGACCAGAAGGCGTACTTCTTCAAGGGTCCGCAATACCTGCGCTACGACATCCCCGCCGACCGCGCCGATCCCGGATACCCGCGCAAGATCACCGACCACTGGAAGGCGCTCGACCGCCTGAAGGTGCGACGGGTCCTGTCCATGTGGAGGGCTCCGCGCGGGGCCGCCGCCGCTCCTCTTTGAGAGTCCGGGCCGAGGCCGCCCTCGCCCGGCGTCTGGGACTGCCGACGGGCAGCGGCGGGGCTCACCCCTCGTGGCGCGGTGACCTGGGCCTGGTCGTAGTCTGCGGCTATGACTGACACCTCGACGCCGACTCCCGCGCAAGCCTTCGAGATGCTGCTGGCCGGCAACCAGCGGTTCGTCTCGGGAATACCGGAGCACCCCAACCAGGACGCCGCACGCCGCTCCGAGATCGCACCGGCCCAGAACCCCTTCGCGGTGCTGTTCGGCTGCTCCGACTCCCGCCTGGCCGCAGAGATCATCTTCGACCGGGGGCTCGGTGATCTGTTCGTGGTCCGCACCGCGGGCCACGTGACCGGGCCGGAGGTACTGGGCAGTATCGAGTACGGGGCAAGCGTGCTGAACTGCCCCCTGGTGGTGGTGCTCGGCCACGACTCATGCGGCGCGGTCGCGGCCACCCGTGCGGCGGTGGAGGACGGAGTGGCAGCGCCCGGGTACGTTCGGGACGTCATCGAGCGGGTCACGCCGAGCGTGCTGGCTGCCCGCGCCGCCGGCCTCACCCAGGACAGCGACATCATCGCCGAGCACGTACGGCACAGCGTCGACCTGCTGCTGGACCGCTCCCGGGTGCTCGCCGACCAGGTGAAGGCCGGACAGACCGCCGTGGTGGGCCTGTCCTACCGGCTGGCCGACGGCAGCGCCCACCTGGTCACCACCCGCGGCCTCGACGTCACCGCCGGCTCCGCGGCGTGACCGGAGACCGGCCAGCCCTTGCACAGCCGCGTCAGGCCGCGCATGGCCCACCACCGAGCCGGTCATGCTGCCTACCCCGTACCTCGTGTCGGCCTTGCCCCAGCCGCGGACTGCGAGGGGTGCCATGGGTGGGGAATCGTGATCAGTGGCGGGGGCCGGGGTTCGGCGGCGCGGCGGAGCCGGTTGGCGATCGCGAGTCCCAGCCCCTCCTCCACCGGCAGGGACGCGACGATGAGGTCGCACCCTTGCTGGTCGAGTTTGCGCAGGAACCCGTACAGCCCCCGGGCGTAGGCGGCCATCGAACCGGGGACCGCCACCACGGCGTGCGCCTTCACCGGAGCGCCGTCGAAGGAGGCAGGGAGAAAGACGCCGACCTCGTGCCCCAGCTCCTGCGCGAGCTCCGCTTCGGCGACGACCTTCTCGGGCTCGACGAGGACGACCCGCGCCCGCGGCGCGTAGTGCGACGGATGCTGGCCCGGCACCCGGACCCGGCTCGCCGTAGGGACCGCAAGCGGGTAACCCAGCACCGCTTCGAGGTCCTCGCGCGTCACCCCGCCGGGCGAGAGAGCAGCATCACCCGCGCCTGTCCGGCGACCACCACCTGCCGTGGTGGGAGTTCGTTGAAGTCCGTGGAGCGAGCCCGCCGCACGGTGACCTCTCGCCAGCAGGGCAAACGTGTCCTCGGCATTGAGGTGGGAATGGAGGCATGGGCTGCGCTGGTGTGGAAAGCCGCCAGGTATGGCACCCATCTCACCGAAGCCAGGTCGCAGAGACGACCACGACCGCTTTGACGGGGACCGGGACAACCATGCCGGCCCGGATGAGCGGGCGGAGGAGCGCGCACCGGACAAGCTCACCGAGCTACCTAAACGTTCCTGGGGGGCGGTGCTGCGCGGCACCTTCAAGGAGTTCAAGGATGACGAGCTGGCCGACCGGGCCGCGGCGCTGACCTACTACGGCGTGCTGGCCCTCTTCCCCGCCCTGCTGGTCCTCGTCTCCCTGCTGGGTATCGCCGGGGAGTCCGCGACCAAGCAGGTCCTGGACAACCTCCAGCGGCTCACCCCTGGCCAGGCGCGTGATGTGATCAGCAGTGCGGTGCAGCAGCTGCAGGGCAATGCCGGTATCGGCTCGATCCTGGCGATCGTGGGCCTGGCTGTCGCGGTGTGGTCCGCCTCCGGGTACGTGGCCGCCTTCATCCGTACCTCCAACGCCGTCTACGACATGCCCGAGGGCCGCCCCGTCTGGAAGGTCCTGCCGCTGCGCCTGGGCCTGACCATCGTGCTCATGATCCTCGCCGTCGTCAGCGCGCTGATCGTGATCTTCACCGGGGGGCTGGCCCGGCAGGTGGGCACCGCCCTGGGAATCGGTGACACTGCGCTGACGGTGTGGTCGATTGCCAAGTGGCCGGTCCTGGTCCTCCTCGTCACGATCATGATCGCGCTGCTGTACTGGGCTGCTCCGAACGCCAAGGGCCGCGGGTTCAAGTGGGTGACCCCGGGCAGTTTCCTGGCGCTGCTGATCTGGATGATCGCCTCGGCCGGCTTCGCGTTCTACGTCGCGAATTTCGCCTCTTACAACAAGACGTACGGCACCCTCGCCGGGGTGATCATCTTCCTGGTGTGGTTGTGGATCACCAATATCGCCATCCTTCTGGGGCTGGAGTTCGACGCGGAGATGGCCCGGCAGCGCGCGATCGCCGGCGGACACCCCGAGGACGAGGAGCCCTACGTCCCGCCGCGCGACATGCGGAAGTGGAGTGATGAAGACCGCCGCCGGATGGAGTGATCACGGTCTGAACGGTCCCGGTGGGGGTAGCCGCTGACCATGAGGCTTCTGGCGTCCCTGCGCGCGGGCGAGAACCGGCTGACCAAGCGCACGGCGTCCTGGGATTCGGTCTGGGCGCGTAGCCTGCTGCCGCCGGTGGAGGATGCGGCCGAGCACACGAGGCTGTGGTGGGCCGCCGCCGCCGTCATGGCGGCCGGGGGCGGATGGAGGGGCCGCAGGGCCGCGGTGGCGGGCGTTGCGGGCATGGCGGTGGCCGAACTCCTGTCCAACGGGATCGCGAAGCAGCTCGTCGAGCGGCGCCGGCCCCCGAAGGAATGGTTCCCGCACGAGGACGTCGAGGACCGGCCGGATAGCTCTTCCTTCCCCTCCGGGCACACCGCAGCGGCCGTCGCGTTCACCGCCGCCGTCGCTCCGACCTGGCCGTCGGCGGGCGCCGCGTGCGCCGTGCCCACGGTTTTGGTGGCGATCGAGCGGGTCCACAGCGGCGCGCACTACCCCTCCGACGTTGCGGCAGGAGCCGCCATCGGGCTGGCGGCGGCCGCTGTGGTGCGGGTCGCGCCCCGCCTGCTGCTGCGCCACTTCAGGTGAAGCGCCGGCCGTCGGCGCGGGGTGCCCGGCCGGTTAGCGGGTAGGCGCGCCACCGACAGCAGCGTGCACGTATCCAAGGGAGGTCAGGCCATGGCGGCTCGCTTCGAGGTCCGGCACCAGGGCGGCAAGGGCCATCACTTCGTTCTGATCGCGACGAACGGACAGGTCATCGCCACCAGCGAGCGCTACGAGAGCCACCGAGCCTGCCTGAACGGAATCGATTCGGGCAAACGCAACGCCGACGCCCCCATCCAGGACGCCACCGGGACCCAACCAGGCAGCTGAGCGGCGCGGCGCCGCCCCCGCAAGGCGGGTGGCCGCCATCGTGCAGCTACACATGAACAGCTCTGCAAGCGGTTCGGCGTCGGCGGCGGCCTCTTCGGCGGGGCCGGCATGGGCGGTTTCCTGGCCGCGCAAGCCCTGTCGGTCGAAACCCGGTGGGTCAGCGGGGCGCTTCGTGCATGCGCTTGGAACAACCGCGGGAGTGGGAGAACTCCACGTGCAGCTTCTTGCTCGCGCCGTCGACGGTCAGGATGACGGTGCCGTCGTCCTCCGCGGTGAGGGAGCACCAGAAGTCGTCCGCGCAGGCGTAGACCTCGCCGTCGTGCCCCACAAGCTTGACCCACCAGTAGTCGTGGTGGCGCCAGCTCGGCTCGTAGGAAATGGCCAGCGGGCCGTCGGTCTCGCTGCCGGCGGCCACGCTGTCCCAGGTCTTCTCCTCCTGCAGATCGGGATCGTTGCGACGACGGTGCCGCACGGTGACCGAGGACAGTTCGATGCCCCACTCGTTGACGAGCCGGACGGAACCGATGCGGGGGGTACGGGATGCCTCTGAAGCCTGGGTGCTCTCCATAAGACCATCCAAGAGCACACTCGCTGCCCCACGGCGCCCGACACGACGACGGGCATCCGTTCGGCGGCCTCGTGACCAGGCCCTGGCGGAGGGGACGTCGCACGGCCGTCCGACGCAACGATCCCTCACGCGTTCGGGTGGCACGAGCAGCGGGACGGCTACGCACCAGCCCGTGCCCCGATCCCTGTGCTCCCCTGGGCACCCGAGGCGGGGGAACCCTCACGAACGGAAACACCGTGTCCGACGATCCGAACAACAAGCTCGCTTCCACGATCTACAGCACCCTCTACAGCGCCCTGGTGGCATCGGACAAGAACCAGGACAGCGCTGCCTACATCACGCTGGAGAATTACGGCAGGGCACTCGACTCCGCGGAGTACGCGAATCCGTGGTCGCTGGTGACCCGGGACGGCGACCCCAAGGCGGCGAAGGCGGCCTCTGATCTCGTCGACCCCTGTCATGAGACCGATCCGACCACGCGACTGAACAGCCACAAGGTCAGCGATGTCTACGAGGAGATTCTCAGGGCGAACGTCACCGGGGAGTCCGACAAGGAGAATGAGGAGGAGAAGAAGAGACAGCTGGACCTGCAGCGGGAGCTCTACGCGTTCGACGACCAGGGCAACATGATCGGACCGACCAAGGCGTTCGATCTCTACAGGGAAGCCCGGCGCAGGTACAGAAGAGCCCTGACGAAGTACCGGAACGCGGTGGACGCCAACGCGCCGGGCGACAAGATCCAGGACCTCGAGTACGACGTGGACGACGCCAAGGAGGACATGGACGACGCCGGCGGGTCGCACTTCGAGAGCGTCCAAGCCCAGCTGGAGGCCGTCGGACGCAATGTCGTGGCCCTCTCGTTCACCGAGGCGCAGCAGAGGCACGACAGCTGCACGTACCGGCCGAAGCGGGGCGCCGGCGAGGAGTTCCTGGTCAGCAGCATCAGCCCGGAGAACTGGTACGACGGCACCGCAGCCGACGAGTGGACGACGCTGACCATCGAGCAGGGGATGAAGGAGTCGGAGCAGAGCGAGGAGTCCGCCAAGTTCGCTGCGGATTTCGGAGGGCTCTTCTGGCACGCCAACGCGAGCGGCAGCTACGACCACCGCGAGATGCACGAGTCGACCACCAAGGTGAAGATCTCCTTCGAGGTCTGCCGGTGCGAGATCGACCGGACTTGGATGAACACCCTGCTGCTGGGAATGCCCGGCTGGCACTTCTCCGAGCGCGGCATCACGGTCTCGACCGGGAAGCGGCAACAGGAGGACACGCAGATGCCGCTGCTGTCGACGGAGTTCGTCTGCGTCAGGAACGTCAGCATCACCGCCGACTGGTCGCAGGAGGACAGTTCCTACCTGCAGACCCAGGTCAGCGGCGGCGGGTCGTTCGGTTTCGGCCCGATCCGCATCGGGGGCGGTTCCGGTGAGGCGGGCACCACGAAGAAGTGGAGCAGGTCCCAGTTCCAGAACTCCACCCTCACGCAGAAGGGCTTGCAGGTCCTGGGATGGGTGCACTCCGTGGTCCCGCTGTGCCCCGAGGACCAGCCGCCGGAGTGACGGCGGCCGTCGCGGGTGAACAGGTCACACCGACGCCGGCTCCCTCACCAGGCGCTCCCAATCGCGGGTCCGCCCGGACTGCGCGACCTCACCCTGGTAATCGAGGAAGTCGACGTTGGTGACTCCTGCCCGACGGCAGGTCATGACCTCGCCCAGCTCGGGATGGCTGTGCCTGACGAACCGGTAGCCGAACGCGTCGAGGCCGATCAACTCGCGGGCGAACACCCGGATCCGGTTGTTCCGGTCGTCCCACAGGTTGGCCATGCGCCGGTCCGAGGCCAGGAAGAACGCTCGCTGCTGGTGCACACCGGCGAGCAGCCATGAGTCGTTCACCAGGAACGACCAGTGGTCGGTGTTCAGGATCGCGCCGCCGAACCGCCGTGTGGTCTCGTTCATCACCAGGAAGGCGTCTTTCAGCGCCTTGGTGATCCCCGCCCCCTGGCTCACGAGATCGTCGTCGCTGCGCAGACCGCCGATCAGCAACCCCTCGAACTTCTCGCCGAGCTGCTGGAAGGCTTCGAGTCCACCGCGGTAGACCCTCCAGGCCAGGGCGATGTGCTCGCGGGAGAAGGCGTCTTCGTCCCGCCAGGTGCGGCCGAGCCCGGCGTCTCGATAGGTCCCCTCCGCCGCCCTGGCGGCAGTGATGAACTGGTTCTCCCCGAACATGTCCGGGCTCCTTCCTCCAAGCATGGCGAGACGGTGCGCTTACGCACCGTCCTGCCATCACCGCACGCCACTGAGGCGTGCGCCCAGCCGGTTACGCCGGGTGGAGCATGTCGGCCCAGGCCTCGCTGTGACCACAACGGCGGGATGCGGCCCCGCAACTCGGCGGCATACGGGTCTCGGCGGCAGGCTCGCCGTCGACTCCCGTCGACGAGAGCCGTGCGCTGCCGAATAAGCCGGGCATGATGGACGGTTGGCGCCTGCGCGTAGTGCCCCTCCCTCGGGCACCTACGCCAAGGCCGTGGTCGCTCGCCCATACGGCCAGTACCAGGGCTGGGGCGACGTCGTCACCTTCGCCGCATCCACAGCAGCCCGCATCGGCGAAGTCTCCGGAGTCCGCGTCAAGGACATCGACACCGGCAACTGGATCTGGACCGTACGACGGCAGACCACCCCCGCCCAAGGCGGGCGTCACGGAACTCGGCTTCGAACACCTTCGACGGCACGACCTGCGCCACACCGGACTGACCTGGTTCGCCGACGCCGGCGTGCCGCTCCACGTCCTGCGCAAGATCGCCGGGCACGGCTCGCTGACCACCAATCAGCGCTACCTGCACCCCGACGCCGGCCGGATCACCGCAGCTGGTGCCGCGCTGTCTGCGCACCTCATCGTGCTCCGCGCACCTCGTTCGCTGCTAGTCACGGCCGTCACCGCAATCTGACCCGCATTGAACGTCCTGGTCCCCAACTGGTCCCCAAAAACGATCAAGGGGCCGTTTTGGATTGCTCCAAAACGGCCCCTGATCTGCGACTCTTTCGAGTCGGGACGACAGGATTTGAACCTGCGACCCCTTGACCCCCAGTCAAGTGCGCTACCAAGCTGCGCCACGTCCCGTTGTGCCTTCGACCTGCGGGTTTCCCCGTGCTCGGCGGCACATGCAGAACATTACCCCACGCTGAGGGGTGTGCATGCACGGGTGATCGGCGAGGGGGAGGATGGGGTGGTGAACGCACGGGATCGGGACGTTGAGGGGCGGGCGCGGAGCGCGCGGCCCAGGGATGGGCTGGGGCGGCCGCTGCCCTATGGGGCGCCCGGGGTGGAGCGGCAGCCCGAGGGCGTGGTGCGCACGCCCGGGGAGACGGTGCGGGAGGCGCAGCGGCTGCTGGACGCCGGGATGCCGTTCCACGCGCACGAGGTGTTCGAGGATGCCTGGAAGTCGGGGCCCGAGGTGGCGGCCCCGCTCTGGCGGGGGCTCGCGCAGCTCGCGGTCGGGCTGACGCACGCCGCGCGCGGCAACGCGGTCGGCGGGGCGCGGCTGCTGCGGCGCGGGGCCGCCGGGATCGAGGGGCTGGGCGAGGCGCCGTACGGGATCGAGGGGCTGGGCGAGTTGCCGTACGGGATCGACGTGCCGGGCCTGGTCCGGTGGGCGCGGGAGCTGGCCGGACGGGTGGAGGCCGGCGGCCCGGCCGTCGATGCCGCGCGGGAGGCACCGAGGCTGGGGGGTGCCGGGCAGCCCGGGCCTCGCCATGGTCCGCCGGAGAACCCCTAGGCGGCCGGCTGGAGCAGGTCCCAGCGGTTGCCGTACAGGTCCTCGAAGACGGCGACGGAGCCGTACGCCTCGTGGCGCGGCTCCTCCAGGAAGCGGACGCCCTCGGCGGTCATCCGGGCGTGGTCGCGCGCGAAGTCGTCGGTGTAGAGGAAGAAGCCGACGCGGCCGCCGGTCTGGTCGCCGACCCGGGAGCGTTGGGCGTCGTCCTTGGCGCGGGCCAGTAGCAGGGCGGATTCGGTGGCGCCGGGCGGGCGGACCACGACCCAGCGGGAACCGTCCGGGCGCGCGGTGTCCTCGGCGAGGTCGAAGCCGAGGGCGCGGGTGTAGAAGTCGATGGCCTCGTCGTAGTCGTGGACCACGAGGGCGGTGAGGGCGATGTGCGAAGGCATGCCCTCATTGTGGCCGGGGGCCGGGGGGCGGGGGCGCTGCGACGAGGATCACGTCGAGCCTCCGGGGGCCGTGGACGCCTTCCACCCGGTCCAGTTCGATGTCGCTGGTCGCCGAGGGGCCGGAGATCCAGGTCAGCGGGCGGGTCGGGTCGAGGAGCGGCAGGGCCTGCGGGACGGAGTCCACGACCTGGTCGGGGACGCGGACGAGGCAGATGTGGTGGTCGGGAACGAGGGTGATGCGGCGGCGGCCCTGGCTCGGGCCGCCGTCGAGGACGATGGTGCCGGTCTCGGCGATCGCGAGGGCGCAGCCGGTCACCACGGTGTCGATCCGGTCCAGCTCCCGGGGCGACTGGGCCTCGCGGTCGTACACGACGGTGCGCGACGGGTCCGACGGCACGGCGAACCCGAGCTCCGGCGGGAGCAGCACCGATCCGGCGTTCGCCAGCAGGCGCTCCAACAGCTCCCGGAGGCCGTCCTCGTCGGTGCGGTGGACCCGTGCCCGGTACTCGGTGAGATTCGCCGCGAGGAGGTCTGCGGTCTGAGCCGGGGTGCGGGCGCCGTGGACGTGGAGGTAGTCCCGCGCAATTTCTGGCTCCCGCGACGACTCCGGCGACGGGTCCGCGCCCGTCGCGGCCACCGCCCGGCGGATGCGGGCCAGGATGCGGTCCTTGCTGGTCACCGGGTCGTGCCCCTTTCTCGTGCCCACCAGTCGCGGAAGGACTCCGCCGGGAGGGAGGGCAGTTCGCGGGTGTCGCTCCAGGCCCGCCCCGGCCCCGGCAGCCGGCGCGGCGCCAGCCGGCGGGCCCGGGCCAGCAGCCGCTCGCCCGCGCGCAGCGCCACGGGCCAGTCGCGGTGGTTGAGGAGCAGCCGGGCGGCGCGCATGGCGGCCCGTTCGGCGGTGTGGCCGTGCGCGGGGCGGATCCGTACGCGGATGCCGTCCCGGGTCACCGGACCGCCCTGGGCCACCCGTTCGCGCAGGTGGACGAGGACCTCGGGGATGTCGATGGCGACCGGGCAGACCTCGTAGCAGGCCCCGCACAGGGTGGAGGCGTAGGGCAGTGAGGCGTCGATCTCACTGCCGGTGCCGCGCAGTTGGGGGCTGAGGATGGCGCCGATGGGGCCGGGGTAGACGGAGCCGTAGGCGTGGCCGCCGGCGCGCTCGTAGACCGGGCAGACGTTGAGGCAGGCGGAGCAGCGGATGCAGCGCAGGGCCTGGCGGCCCACCTCGTCGGCGAGGGTGTCGGTGCGGCCGTTGTCGAGGAGGACGAGGTGGAAGGCGCGGGGCCCGTCGCCGTCCGTCGTGCCGGTCCACATCGTCGTGTACGGGTTCATCCGCTCGGCCGTCGAGGAGCGCGGCAGGGTCTGGAGGAAGATCTCCAGGTCGCGGAAGGTCGGGACGACCTTTTCGATGCCCACGACCGAGATCAGGGTCTCGGGCAGGGTCAGGCACATCCGGCCGTTCCCCTCGGACTCGAAGACGACCATCGTGCCCGTCTCGGCGACCATGAAGTTGGCGCCGGAGACGGCGACTTTGGCGCGCAGGAACTTCTCGCGCAGGTGCAGGCGCGCCGCCTCGGCGAGTTCCCGCGGGTCGTCGCCGAGCGGGTCGGGCGCCGGGCGGCCCCAATTCCCCATCTCGGCCCGGAAGAGGTCACGGATCTCGGCCCGGTTGCGGTGGATGGCCGGGACCAGGATGTGGGAGGGACGGTCGTGGCCGAGCTGCACGATGAGTTCGGCGAGGTCGGTCTCGTACGCCGCGATCCCGGCGGCCTCCAGGGCCTCGTTGAGGCCGATCTCCTGGGTGGCCATGGACTTGACCTTGACGACCTCCCGTTCCCCGGTCGCGCGCACCAGGTCCGTCACGATGCGGTTGGCCTCGTCGGCGTCCGCGGCCCAGTGCACGGTGCCGCCGGCCGCCGTCACCGCCGACTCCAACCGCAGCAGGTAATGGTCGAGATGGCGGAGTGTGTGGTCCTTGACGGCCTTGCCGGCCGCGCGGAGCCGGTCCCAGTCCTCCAGTTCGGCGACGGCCCGGGCCCGCTTGTCGCGGATGGTGTGCGTGGCGTGCCGGAGGTTGGCGCGCAGCACGTCGTCCCGTACGGCCTCCCGCGCGGCGGCCGGGAAGGCGGGCATCCCGAGGTACGTACCCGTCACGGCAGGAGCTCCTCTTCCTCGGTCGCGGCCAGGATCTCGGCGAGGTGCAGGGCGCGCAGGGGTGCGTCGGCGCGGCGCAGGAGGCCGTCGAGGTGGGCGAGGCAGGAGTTGTCGGCGCCGCAGAGCACCTCGGCGCCGGTGGCGGCCGCGGACGCGATCTTGTCGGCGCCCATGGCGGCCGAGACGTCCGGGTTCTTGACGGCGAAGGTGCCGCCGAAGCCGCAGCACTCCTGCGCACCCGGCAGCTCGACCAGGTCCAGGCCCCGGACCGCGGCCAGCAGCCGCCGCGGCCGGTCCCCGATCCCCAGGCCGCGCAGACCGTGACAGGAGGGGTGGTAGGTGACGGTGTGCGGGAAGTACGCGCCCACGTCGGTCACGCCGAGCACGTCGACCAGGAACTCGGTCAGCTCGTACACGCGCGGCGCCAGGGACCGCGCCGCCTGCGCCAGCTCGGTGCCGCGCCCCTCCCGCGCCGCCTTCCGGCCGATGCGCGGGTAGTGCTCGCGGATCATCGCCGCGCAGGATCCGGAGGGAGTGACCACGTACGCGTAGCCGGCGAAGGCCTCGGCCGTACGCCGCATCAGCGGTTCGGTCTCGTGCCGGTAGCCGGTGTTGTACTGCGGCTGCCCGCAGCAGCTCTGGCCCGCCGGGAAGTCCACGTCGACGCCGAGCCGCTCCAGGAGACGTACGACGGCGATGCCGGTCCGCGGGTAGAGCGCGTCATTGACGCAGGTGACGAACAGGGCGACGCGCATGACGGGCAGAATAGCCGGGTGAAGAAGTTCTCAGTGATCGGCATAGGCGCGGGCGACCCGGACCATCTGACCCTCCAGGCGGTCAGGGCGATCGGCGCGGCGGACGCATTCCTCATCCTGGAGAAGGGCGAGGAGAAGGCGGATCTGACCGGGCTGCGGCGCGCGATGCTCGACGCGCACGCCCGCCCCGGACACCGGCTGGTGGAGGGCCGCGACCCGGACCGGGACCGGACCCCCGCCGACTACACCCCGACGGTGGACGGCTGGCGCAGCGCGCGGGCCGCGCTCTTCGAGCGGTTCATCGCGGAGGACCTGGCGGACGGCGAAACCGGGGCGTTCCTGGTGTGGGGCGACCCCTCGCTGTACGACTCCACGCTCGCGATCCTCGACGAGGTGCTGGAGCGCGGCCGGGTGGCCTTCGAGCACGAGGTCGTGCCCGGCATCAGCAGCGTCTCCGCGCTGCTGGCGCGGCACCGGACCAACTTGAACCGGGTCGGGCGCCCGGTCCAGATCACCACCGGGCGCCGGCTGGCCGAGGGGTGGCCGCAGGACGTGGACGACGTGGTGGTGATGCTGGACGCGCGGCACGCCTTCACCGCCCACCTGGACCAGGACCTCTTCATCTACTGGGGGGCCTACGTGGGCACCCCGGACGAGATCCTGGTCTCGGGGAAGCTGGCGGAGGTCGCGGGGCGGATCGAGGAGCTGCGGACCGAGGCCCGGGCCCGCAAGGGCTGGATCATGGACACGTACCTGCTCCGGCGCGGCTAGGGGGTGTCCGGCGGATCATGGCGTGGCCTGGGCCGCCGGACACCCCTGGGCCCTGGCCGTGTGCCGGCCCGCTCAGCGCAGGAAGGCGGGCAGGGCGGCGGCGAGGCGCTCGTACTCCTCGGGCCGGTTGTAGATCTGCCCGCAGACCCGGATCCCGCCGCCGCCCGGCCAGGGCCAGATCAGGACCCGGACGCGCAGTCGGGCCGCGAGCGCCTCGCGCAGCGCGATGGCGCGGTCCTGGGTCTCGGCGACGCCGGGCGGCAGGCGCAGGGTGCGCATGGCGAGGCCGTCGGTGTGCGGGAGCGGCGTCAGCCCGGGGATCTCGGCGAGCAGCGCCGCGCCGTGGGCGGCGAGGGCGCTGTTGTGGGCCCGGACCTTGGCCGCGTCGAGGCGTTCGAGGAGGTCGAGCCCGTCGGGCGCGGCGAGCCAGCCGGTGTAGTCGGCGGTGGCCCGGTACTCGACCGAGCGCGGGAATCCGTGCTGGTCCTCCCAGGACGGTACGAGCGCCCGGATCCGGCGGCGGTGCTGCGGGGCGACGGCGAGGACCGCGCTGCCGGACGGCGCGTAGCCCCACTTGTGGAGGTTGCCGAACCAGAAGTCGGCGCCACCGGCGAGCGGGTCGGCGAGCATGCCGGGGGCGTGGGCGCCGTCGACGACGGTGGTGACGCCGCGGTCCCGGAGGTCGGCGAGGAGCCGGGGCGAGGCGATGATCCGGGCGGTGGGCGAGCTGACGTGGTCGAGCACGGCCACCCGCGTACGGGGAGTCAGCGCGGCCAGCACGGTCCGCCGGACGGCGTCCTCGTCGGGGAGGTGGGGGTCCAGGGCGACGGTGGTGACGGGGGCGCGGCGGGCGGCGGCCGCGACGACGGTGCCGTAGCCGTGGTCGGTGACCAGGATCTCGTCGCCGTCGGCCAGCGGGACCGCGCCGAGGGCGAGATTGGCGCCTTCGGTGGCGTTGGCGATGAAGGCGATGCCCTCGGGGTCGGCGGCGAGGTGCGCGGCGATCCGGGCGCGGGCTTCGGCGAGGCGGTCCGGGACGGCGAGGAAGAAGCCGTCGGGGTCGGCGTGGGCCTGCGCGCGGAGCGCGGCCTGGGCCTCCTGGACGGGGACGGGGACCGCGCCGAAGGAGCCGTGGTTCAGGTGGGCGACGCGGGGGTCCAGGCGGAACAGGGCCGGCCCGCCGGGGAACTCGTCGGGTTGCCCTGCGGGTTGCCCTGCGGGTTGCCCTGCTGGCGGCTCGGCGGACTGCCCTGCGGGCGGCTCGGCGGGGCGTGTCGGCTCGGTCACGGTTCCTCCGGGGATGCGGGCGCGACTGTCGCCCGGAGCATCTCCCGGCGGCGCCGGAGCCAATCCCGGCCTCGCCGATCTCAGCCCCGCCGGCGTTTGAGGCGCGGGTCCCCATCCAGCCTCGCCGGCGTTTGAGGCGCGGGGTCCCCATTCAGCCTCGCCGGCGTTTGAGGCGAGGGGTCTGGGGCGGAGCCCCAGGAAACCCGGCTCCGCCGGGCACCGGGCTCCGCCCGGACCCGCGCCTCAAACGCTGGCGAGGCTGGGATTGGCTCCGCCGAGCCTGGGGTGGGCCCCGGCGAGGCTGGGATTGGCTCCGGCGAGCTGGGACGTACGCCGGCGAGGCTGAAGGGGGACCGCGGCGGAGGCTACGGTTCCCGGCCGCTGGTCGCCGCGTAGTACTGGAGGTCCTGGACCTCCACCTTCTGGTCCACCCGGTACGGCAGTTCCACCCTCGCCGCGGCCTTCCCGCCCCGTACGACCTGCGCCGAGCTGGTGCCCGCCCGCAGCGGCAGCAGCTCGGAGTGGATCCCGGCGGGGGCCTCGTGGCTGCCCTTGGCGGAACCGACGGACGTACGGACGACCCCGGGCTCGGCGAGGAAGCTGAGCACCTCCACCGTGTCCCGGGGCGGGGCGCTCCCCTTGCGGAGCGACATCACGAGCGACTGATCGCCCGTCGGATCGGCGTGCGCGAACTGGGTGCGCGCGGACAGGTACAGGGTGTCTCGGACGATCTTCGGCCAGCTGCCCGTCTTGAACTTGGTCAGGTAGTACGAGCTCAGGTCCAGGTAGGCGTGGCCGTTGTGCAGGGAGGGCGCGAACTGGCTGCCCTCCGAGTAGTCGTTCCAGGTGGTGAGCTGCACCCAGTCGGCGCCGTCCTCGATGGCGTGCGTCCAGGTGGCGCGCAGGGTCGCGGTGTTGCCGGCCTCGTCGTAGATCCCCTGGTTGGGGCGGGCGTCCTGGACCGATACGGGCTGCATCCAGATCTTGCCCATGCCGTGGGCCCGCTCGACGTCGCGCGTGGAGCTCTCCTGGCCGACGTAGCTGCGGCTGCCCCACTCGGAGAACCCGTGGCTGATCGGGGCGAACTCGCCGCTGTGGGCGCCGAAGTCGAGGAAGAGCGGTACGAAGGCCGTGCGGATGCCGTGCTCCGACGTGAGGATGCCGATGACCTCGGTCCACCAGGCCACGCTCTTCGCCTCCGCCTTGAAGGGGGAGACGACGAGCCGGCCGTCGGGGAGCCGGTGCGCGGAGGGGGCGTCGGCGAGGGTGGCGATCGCTTCGGCGAGCACGCCGGGGTCGTCGGTCTTCAGCGAGGTCATGTCCGGCATCAGCATGATCTTGAACGCCGGGTCCACGGAACGGGCCGCCGCCATCAGCAGGTTGGAGCGGTCCCAGTTCTTGCCGGAGAGGGAGAGCAGGTCGAGCGTGAAGCCGTCGATGCCCGCCGCGCGGGCCGTGCGCACCTCCTGCTGGAGGTTGGCGTACTCCCAGTCGCCGCTCTTCGGCGCCACGGGCAGCGGCCGGTCGCGCAGCAGGCCGCCGTACTTCCCGTGCTTCCCGCTCTCGCCGTCGGGGTGGAGGTAGTTGCGGGTGTAGTAGTCGTTGTCCGCGGGCGCGTTGTCGAGGGAGAGCGGGTACGGGGTGAAGTAGTGGGCGAAGACCAGCTTCTTGCCCGCTTCGCCGGAGCGCAGGGCGGCCGGCTGGGGCATGTCGAAGGGCAGGGCGCCGGCGGGCCGCTCGGCGCCGGTGTCCACCGCGCCCTTGGGATTGCCCTTGGCGGCCGCGCCCTTGGTGGGCGGCGGGGTCTCGGCCGGTTGCGGGGTGGCCGGGCCGGCGGCGCCGGGTGCGGCGCCGTCGCCGGGCCCGGTGGCCCCCGCGACGTCGGTCCCCGGCACCGGACCGACGTGGGCGGAGGTCCCGCCGAAGGGGTCCCAGGCGACTCCGGTGGCCGCGCAGACACCGACCAGGAAGAAGGCGGAGAGCAGCACGGCCAGCAGCGGCCTGCGGCCGCGGAAGGCCGGCCGGCGCCGGTGCGACACGGGCCGGGCGGCCCGGTCCGCGCGCTCCCCCCGCACCGCCCGCCGCTGGACACGCTGCTGGGCACGCCGCCCTGCTCGCCGGTCCGTTCGCCGGTCCGCTGTCATCCTGGTCCCTCCCGCGGATATGCCCCCAGCGGGGGCTGCACAGCAGTAGAGCCCATTACCGGCTTCCGGACAACCGTTCCCGGGAGCCCGGCCCGGCCCCGGCCGCGGTCAGTCGGAGCGGGGGGCGGCGATGTCGGCGTTCTCCAGGATCCCGAGGGCGTCCGGTACGAGGATCGCCGCCGAGTAGTAGGAGCTGACCAGGTAGGACATGACCGACTTCCGGTCGATGCCCATGCAGCGAACGTTCAGGCCCGGTTCGATCTGCTCCGGGATCGCGGCAGGGCGCAGGCCGATGACGCCTCCGTTGTCCTCCCCGGTGCGCAGGGCCAGGATCGAGCTCGTGTGGCCGCCCACGACCGGGATCTTGCCGCAGGGCAGCAGCGGGACGCCGCGCCAGGACGGCACCTGCTTGCCGTGGACCTCCACCGTCTCCGGGACCAGACCGCGCTTGTTGCACTCCCGGAGGAAGGCGGCGATGGCCTTGGGGTGCGCCAGGAAGAACCGGGTGCCGCGGCGCATGCTGAGCAGGTCGTCCATGTCGTCGGGGGTGGGCGGGCCGGACCACGTGCTGATGCGCTGTCCGTAGTCGGCGTTGTGCAGGAGGCCGAACTCCCGGTTGTTGAGGAGCTCGGCCTCCTGGCGTTCACGCATCGCCTCGACCGTCAGGCGCAGTTGCTGTTCGAACTGGTTCATCGGGTCGTTGTAGAGGTCGGCGACCCGGGTGTGGATCCGCAGCACGGTCTGGGCGAGGCTCAGCTCGTACTCGCGCGGCAGCAGTTCGTAGTCGACGAAGGTGGCGGGCAGCAGGGCCTCGCCCGCGTGGCCGGAGGCGAGTTCGATGTCGGCCTCGCCCCGCCGGTTGACGGGCCGCCGGCCGTTCTCGACGTACTGCTCCAGGTGCGCCCGCAGGCCCGCCGAGCGGCCCAGCACCTCCTGGAAGGAGCTCCACCGCAGCACCATGACGGTGGCGGCGGTGGCGGCCCGCACGGCGTACGCCCAGTGCGGATCGGGCTGGCCGAGGGCGTCGTCGCCCAGCTGGTCGCCGTCGGCGGCCACGCCGAGGAGTTCGCTCCCGCCGTACTTGCCCGGCGCCCGCTTCTCGAAGCGGCCGTGGGCGATGACGAACACCTCGGCGACGGGGGCGCCCGCCTCGACGAGGACGTCCCCGGCGCGCAGATCGCGCTTGACGAAGCGCAGGGCCAGCTCCTCCAGTACGGCGGGGTCGGCGTACCCCTTGAGGGTGGGCAGCTCGGTGAGGGTGGGGGCGAGGATGCGTACGTCGTCCGCCCCGGCCTGGACGAAGGAGACCCGGCCGCGCCCGACGGCGTGGGTCAACCGGCGGTTGACGCGGTAGGTACCGGCACCCAGGTCCACCCAGGGCAGCATGCGCAGCAGCCAGCGCGAGCTGATGCCCTGCATCTGGGGAACGGACTTGGTGGTCGTCGCGAGATTGCGGGCCGCGGCGGTGCTCAGGCTCAGCTGCCGGTCGTCGGCCGTGTCCAGGAGTGGTGGCTGCGCCTCTGCGGTCATGCGGGGTTCCTCCCTGCGTCGGTCCACGCGGAGCGTGCTGCACGCTCACGGTGCGGCGCGGGGCGTCACGTGCGGTAGCCGCACCGGCCGCGGGGGCTGTTGAAAATCCCCGGCGGTTGAAGCCCTGTACGCCTGTACGAAGTCCCGGGGGTGCGTACAGGCGTGCAGGTTTTCAACGCCACCGGATCTTCAACGGGCGCAGGGGCGCCGGGCCTTTCGGGGTCGGGAGCGGCTCCCGCTCCATGGGTGGGTGTGCCGACCCGCAGGAGGAGTCATGGACCGCGCCCCCGCTCACGCTCTGCGCCGCACCCGCGCGGCCACCGCCGATCCGGCGGAGGTCCTGAGCCGGCTGCTCGGCGGCCGCAGCGGCCTCGGGACCGCTCCCCCGCGCGCCGATCCCGCCCCTGCCGGCGCGGGTCCCCGTACGAGCACGGATACGGCCACGGCCACGGCCACGGATGCGGGAACGGGCATCGTCATTCCCCCGCTGTACTGCCCCGACGCCGTTCGGGACGATCCGGCGCTGGCCGACGAGGTCAACGAGGAACTCGTCCGGTGGGCCGCCGGCATCGGGATCTACGCAGGGCGGCTGGACATGCTGCGCTCGTGCCGGTTCGGCCGGCTGATGATGCTCGCGCACCCGGACTGCGACGACTCCGACCGGCTGCTGGCGGCCGCCAAGTGCGGGCTCGCCGAGTGGGCCGTGGACGACCACTGGGTCGACGAGGGCGAGGACGCCGACCCGGTACTGATCGGCCGGCGCACGGCGCTCGCGCACGCCGTGGTCGACCCGGTGCGGCTGCCGCCGCGCTACGAGCGGCAGTTCGAGGAGCAGGTGGCGGCCGAACCCGTGCTGCGCGCCTTCGCTCCTGTCTGGAGCACCTCGCCGAGTTCGCCTCCCCCACGCAGGTCACCCGCCTGCGCTACCAGCTGGCCGTGATGTTCGTCGGGTACAACCAGGAGGCCGAGTGGCGGACGTCCGGCCGCAGGCCGTCGGTCTGGGAGTACCTGGTGCACCGGTACGAGAACGGCTTCTTCCCCTGCATGGCGCTGACCGATCCGGTCGGCGGCTACGAGGTCCCCGCGCACGAGTTCGCGGACGCCCGGGTGCGGCGCACTTACATGTACGCGGGGGCCGCCAGCTGCCTGCTCAACGACCTGTACTCGATGGCCCGGGAGGATCCCGGCGACACCAACCTCCCCCGCCTGATCGCGGCCGAGGAGCACTGCTCGCTCCAGGAGGCGGTGAACCGCACGGCCGCGATCCACGACGAGGTGATGCACACCGTCGAGGCGGAGTCGGCCGCCCTGGCCGCCCTCGGCTCGCCGGCGCTGGGACGCTTCCTGGAGGGGATCTGGAACTGGATGGGCGGCGCGAAGGAGTGGCACGCCACGAGCCCGCGCTACCAGTGACTTCAGCCGACAGGGGGGCGTGGGCCGTGCTCAGGTTCAGCGCGGGCGCTGAACCTGAGCCTCCTTCAGGAGTTGCGCGAACGGTGTCTGGGCCAATGAGCCACGCACGAATGCCAGACCATATCGATCAACAGCCTGCCTCTGCTCTTCCGGATCGTTGAGGTCAAAGGCCTTCCTTTCGCCCGGACTCGCGACATCCACATAGACGACCGGCCTACGCTGGTACAACCACCAGACCGTCACCCTCTCCCGACCTCGCGTCACATTCAGGAGCTCACTGCTCTGGGAGATGTCGGACTGGTATCTGAAGTATTCCTTGTCGACTGGCGGGGGCCCCGGAGGGTCGTCGTCCTTCCCTTCCTTCTTGAGTTTCCCCCGCCACTTCCCGGACTTCTCATAATTGGCATCTATTGTCATTCTGTCCTGCCGGAACGCGTAGGCCTCAACCTGGGCCGTGACTGCTTCATAGTCAAGCTTTTCGGGGTCTTTGATCTCGACGATCACATCCTCCGAGATTTCCTCCTCAGGACTCAACTCCCGCCCCGGCGGCTTGACCAGCTCTCCAGGTTTGATCAGTTTGTACTTGTCTTTCGGATCACTCGCGAGCTTGACATGGATCCAGTAGATGCTGCCGAGGATGTGGACTGGAACCTCGCCGGAGTTCTTGAGGTGCAGACGGACCCGCAGGTACATCTTCGTCCGTTCCCTGTTCAGACTCGGCTTTCCGATCTCAGCTGCACCTTGCACCAGCGGGCGCGAAACAGAGGGAAGGTAGACCTGCGTATAACCCAAGTTGGTGATGACGAGGAGGGTGGAGACGATCGCCCCGATCGCAATTCGCCCAGGATAGCGGAGCGCCTTCCACACCCGGCGACGGCCGAGTACCCACAGAGCCCATGAAGAGCACAGTACGAGCGCTATCCAGAGCAGCAAGGACGACGTGTACGACGGCCTGTCCCTGTTGGCGATGTACATCAACAACAGCACCGAACCGACAAGAAGTTCGACCAACGCTCCAAGCAGAAGGGCCGGACCCGAGTACCTTATTCTCCGCTTACGCCAATAGTCGAAACCAGCCGCGAAGGCGATCACTTCCACGACGGCCATGAAGAGGAAAAGGAATCCTGTTATCCGACCAGCGAAGGTGAGGGCATCAAGGGAGTCCTTTACACCTATCCAGGAGCACATGCCTGCAGTCACCAGGAAGCCAACCGCCATGATGGCGCCGGTAATTCGTCGTCCCCAATTGTGAGCCGGCCAGACAGTGCTGTCTCCGCCGCGCCATTCGATGTCGGCCTCCGGCGCCACACCGGCACGATGGAGGACTTTCTGCAGCTCGCGGAGGCGCCACACCCTGCCTTGGGGCTTGCCGTCGATCACGACTTTCCGCAAGCCGACGTCATCCGGTGGCCCTACGACGACAGCGGGCTTGTTCTCCATGGCATCAGCCTGCGCCCGCACTTGGGCGAACGCCCCTGGAGCGCGCGTCCCGGGAGTGCCTCCCGTGCAATGACCGGGGCGCAGCTGTCACCCGAATGGAGTAACAGGGTGCGCCCCGCGACCAGTGCGGGGTGAATCTGGTGACGACCGTGTCGCTCGTCCTTGTGGGAGGTCCTGATGCGTACACGACTCCTCGGGTTCATCGCCTCCGTCATATTGGTCACTCTTGGCACCATGGCCCCTGTTGCACAGGCTGCTGTGCCCGCCATCGACGGGCAGACGTGCATGGACGGCGGCGGAACTGTGGAGTACGAGTCCACCAAGGGTTCGTGGATCTGCGTTGACGGCAGGCACGACGGCAAACCGATCGACTGACTCGGAACATCGGTCCGGCGGGCCGGGCCCGGCCCGCCGGACGCCACCTAGCCGAGCCCGCGGACCCGGCTCAGCAGGGCCCGTGCCGTGCGGTTGCCCCGGACGGGCTGGAGGCGGCCGCGGAGCCGGCGTACGGCGTCGTCCACCCGCGCGGAGTCCAGCTGGGGCACCGCGTCCAGCATCTCGTGCCAGGTGGCGCAGGCCCGTTCCACGTGGCCCTGGCTGAGGTGGAGTTCGGCGAGCCGCGCGAGGGTGACGGCCCGCGCCCGGCGTTCGCCGGCCGGCCGGTGCCGCAGTGAGGTGCCGAGGGCGGCGATCGCACCGCGCGCGTCACCGAGGGCGGCCAGCGCCTCGGCCTGCTGATGGGCGAGCGCGGCGGGATGGTAGTCGCCTATGGCCGCCTGCTGGCCGGCCGAACGTTCCAACAGCCGCTCCGCTTCGCCCAGATGGGCCAGCGCCGCCCGCCGGTCGCCGCATCCGGCCTCGGCGACCGCCAGCTGCCCGGTGACGAACGCCGCCTGCAGGGAGGGCAGCCGCCCCGCCTCCCGGGCCGCGGCCTCCGCCAGCTCCCACGCCTGTTTGCGGTGGCCCAAGTGGTGGGCCTGGACGCTCATGGCCCGCAGGACGGGCGCCCAGCACCGCGGGTCCCCGGCCTCCTGACCGAGCCGCAGCGCTGCGCGGTAGTACGCCTGGGCCGTGCCCTGCTGGTTGCCGTCGAAGCACAGGAAGCCGGCGGTGTACGCGAGCCGTGCGGCGCAGCCCAGCAGCCGGTGCCGTACCGCGGGGGCGGCGCCGGCGCGCAGCCAGGGAGCCACGGTGGTGGCGAGGTAGCGGGTGAGGGCGGGCCGGGCCAGGCCGCTGCCGAACATCATGTCGGCGTTGCGGAAGACCGGCAGCACGGCCTCGGCGGCCTCCACGTGGTGCGGTCCGATCCGGCCGGCCGGCCGGGCGGGCGCCCCGGCTCCGTGCGGCGGCGGCCAGCCGGTGGGCCGCCAGCCGGAGGAGTAGACCGGGATCTCGCCCAGCAGGGACTCGGCGTCGGCCGCGGCGCCCCCGGCGCCCTCCGCGCCCTCCGCGTCCCCCGCGTCCCCCGCGCCCCCGGCGCCCGGGCCGCCCACGGCCGAGAGGTCCGCCACGAGGACGTCCGTGCCGTGCGGTCCGGGTCCGGGGCGGTCGCGCGCCCGCGCGGCACCGGCCGGGCGCGCGAGCCCGGTGTCCGCCGGGCTGACGCGCCGCCCGGTACGCCGGCTCAGCGCCTCGGCGGCGAGGGCGACGACATGCGCGGGAGGCCGGGTGCCGGCCAGCCAGTGGGAGATCGAAGTCCGGTCGTAACGCAGGGTGAGGCCGGTTTCGGCGGCGACGCCGTTGACGGCGCGTGCGAAGTCCTGCCCGCTCCACCGCGCGTCGGCGAGGAGGGTGCGGAGTCGTCCGTTGGGTTCACGCTTGGCCATCAGAACTGCCCAGCTCGTACACGTGTCCATCCATTCAACGCGGTCGGACATTCAACACGGAGGGGCGGGGTGGGATGTACCGGGTGGGGCCGTCCTGCCCCTAACTAAGACGTGTGCGCCGGGTGGCGCACGGTCACACCGCGTGGCCCTGGCGTACGGGAGCACAGCAGATCGCACGGAGGTTGACCGGCCCTTCCGGTCGCTCCGGCACACCACCCCCACCCGGACCGCTGCGCAGGAGGTGCGTACATCCATGACCCCGTACGTGAAGAACCGGGACGAGCACGACACCGCCGCCCTGCTCGGCCGCACCCGGGCGGCGGTGGAACCACTGCTGCGCGCGGCGGTGCGCTCACTGCCCGGCGGTGTGCGGGCGGTGTCCGAGTACCACCTCGGATGGCGCGACCACACCGGGGCTCCGGCCGCTGCCGGGGCGGGGAAGGCGATACGGCCGGCGCTGGTGCTGGCCGCGGCGCGGGCGGTCGGCGGCCGCGAGGAGGACGCCCTCGGCGCCGCCGCGGCCACTGAACTGGTGCACGACTTCACGCTGTTGCACGACGACGTGATCGACCGCGATCCGACGCGCCGTCACCGGCCGACGGCCTGGACCGTGTTCGGCGACGCCCAGGCGATCGTCGCGGGCGATGCGATGGCCGCGCTCGCCGTGCGGCTGGTCGCCGACCGGACCGAGGCCGTGGTCCGGCTGTCGGACTGCGTGATCGAGCTGTGCGAGGGCCAGCACCAGGACTGCGCCTTCGAGGCCCGGACGGCGGTCACCCTGGCCGAGGCCATGACCACGGCGGAGGCCAAGACCGGGGCCCTGCTGGGCACGGCCTGCGCCCTGGGCGGGCTGTACGGGGGCGCTCCGCCGCAGGTCACGGCTGCCCTCGACGCCTTCGGGCGCGGCATCGGGGTCGGCTTCCAGCTGATCGACGACCTCCTCGGGATCTGGGGCGATCCGGAGATCACCGGGAAGCCCGTCGGCGCCGATCTCGCGGCGCGCAAGAAGTCCATGCCGGTGGTCGCCGCACTGGTGTCGGGGACGGAGGCGGGCGCCGAGCTCGCCGCCCTGTACGCCGGCACCCGCCCGCTCGGCGCGGCCGGGATCGCCCGTGCGACGGTCCTGGTCGAGCGCGCCGGCGGCCGGGACTGGGCGCAGCACGAGGCGAGCGCACGGGCGGCGCGGGCGCTGGAACGCCTGGCCGAGGCCGTCCCCGATCCGGCCGCGACCACCGAGCTGGTGTCGCTGTGCGAGCTGATCACCCGCAGGGACCGCTGACCGGCAGAACACCCCGTCGTCGCACAGAGCCCCCCGCGCCGCTCCCAGAAGCGCCACTCCCAGGTAGCGCCACTCCAGGTAGCGCCGCTCCCAGGAAGACCGACCGAGAGGAAGGCCCGCCATGTCCGTCGACCCCGGCACCGAACCGAGCACCGAGCAGCTGACCGCCGCCGCCCGCCAGAGCCTGAGCACCGAGGCCGCCCGCAATCTGGCCACCACGACCAAGTCCGCGCCGCAGATGCAGGGGATCAGCTCGCGCTGGCTGCTGAGGATCCTGCCGTGGGTGCAGACCGGCGGCGGCACGTACCGGGTCAACCGCACGGTGAGTTACACCCTCGGCGACGGGCGCATCACGTTCGTGAAGACCGGGACCGAACTCCGCGTCATCCCGGCCATGCTGCGCGAGCTCGGGATGCTCCGGAACTTCCCCGACGACCAGGTGGTCAAGGCGATCGCCGACCGGTTCGTCAAGGAGGAGTTCCGCAAGGGCGATGTCATCGTCCGGCGCGACGAGCCCGTCGACAAGATCTATCTCATCGCCCACGGGCGGATCGAACGGCTCAGCGTCGGCGCCTACGGGGACGAGGCGAGCCTGGACGTGCTGAGCGACGGCGACCACTTCGGCCACCACCCCCTGCCGGACGCCCGCTGGGGGTTCACGGCGCGGGCGCAGACGGACGTGGTGACGATGACCTTCAACCGCGGTGACTGGGACGCGGCGCTGAACAGTTCCGCCGCGCTGCGCCGGCACGCCGAGGCCTATCTGGAGGCCGAGCGGGTCGGCCGCAGGGGCAGCGACGCCGTCGACCTGTCGGCCGGCCACACGGGCGAGGTGATGCTGCCCGGCACGTACGTCGACTACGACCTGAGCCCGCGCGAGTACGAGCTCAGCGTCGCGCAGACCGTGCTGCGCGTGCACTCCCGGGTCGCCGACCTCTACAACCAGCCGATGAACCAGTCCGAGCAGCAACTGCGGCTCACGATCGAGGCGTTGAAGGAGCGCCAGGAGAGCGAGCTCATCAACAACGCGGAGTTCGGGCTGCTGCACAACGCCGACTACGAGCAGCGGGTGTACGCCCGCACCGGTCCGCCCACCCCCGACGACATGGACGAACTCCTCAGCCGGCGCCGCGGGTCGCAGTACTTCCTCGCCCACCCGCGCACCATCGCCGCCTTCGGCCGCGAGTGCAGCCGGCGCGGCCTGTACCCCGACAGCGTGGACTTCCAGGGCCACCGGCTCCCGTCCTGGCGGGGGGTGCCGCTGCTGCCCTGCAACAAGATCCCGGTGACCCCGGAGCGGACCAGCTCGGTCCTCGTCCTGCGCACCGGCGAGGACAACGACGGGGTCATCGGACTGCATCCGGTGGCCTTGCCCGACGAGTACCAGCCGGGCCTGTCCGTCCGTTTCATGAACATCAACGAACAGGCGATCATCTCCTACCTGGTCACCGCCTACTACTCCGCGGCGATCCTGGTGCCCGACGCCGTCGGGGTGCTGGAGAACGTAGAGATCTCCCGATTCGACGACTGAGGGGGCCGCGTCATGACCGCTCGGCAGGAGACCTCCCCGCGGCAGCCCTTCGAGCTGCCCGAGTTCTACCTCCCGCATCCCGCACGCCTCAATCCGCATCTGGAGGAGGCCCGGACGCACACCCGCGCGTGGGCCGGGGAGCAGGGGATGCTGGAAGGCTCGGGCGTGTGGGGCCCGGCCGATCTGGAGGCGCACGACTACGCGCTGCTGTGCGCCTACACCCACCCCGAGTGCGACGGCCCGACGCTCTCGCTCGTCACCGACTGGTACGTGTGGGTGTTCTTCTTCGACGACTGGTTCCTGGAGCGCTTCAAGCGCACCGGCGACCGGGCGGCGGGGCGGGCCGCCCTGGAGCGGCTGGCGCCGTTCATGCCCGCCGATCCGCGCGCTCCGATGCCCGAGCCCGCCCATCCGGTCGAGGCGGGACTGGCCGACCTGTGGCGGCGTACGGTGCCGGGCCACTCGGCGGACTGGATCGCGCGCTTCACCCTCAGCACCCGCAATCTCCTCCACGAATCGCTCTGGGAGCTCGACAACATCTCCATCGGCAGGGTGTCGAACCCGATGGAGTACGTCGAACAACGCCGCAAGGTGGGCGGCGCGCCCTGGTCGGCGGGGCTCGTCGAGCACGCGGTGGGCGTGGAGGTTCCCCCGGCCGTCTCCGGGGAGCGGGCGCTGCGCGTCCTGCGCGACTGCTTCGCCGACTCGGTCCACTTCCGCAACGACCTGTTCTCGTACGAGCGGGAGATCGGGAAGGAGGGGGAGCTGAGCAACGGCGTGCTGGTCCTGGAGCGGTTCTTCGGCTGCACCGCCCAGGAGGCCGCCGACCAGCTGAACAACATGCTCACCTCGCGGCTCCAGCAGTTCGAGAGCACCTTCTTCACCGAACTGCCCGTGCTGTTCGCGGAGAAGGGCCTCGGCCCGGACGGGATCCTCGCGGTCCTCACCTACGCCCGCGGGCTCCAGGACTGGCAGTCCGGCGGCCACGAGTGGCACATGCGGTCCGGCCGGTACATGAACGCCCGGCCGGGCCGCACGGACGCGGGGCTGCCCGGGTGGCTGCGCGGCCCCTCGGGCCTGGGCACCACCGGTGCCAACGTCAAGGCGCTGCTGGGCCTGACGGGCGGTGCGCGGCGGGTGCGCCGGCACGGCAACACCCCGCGTCCGGTGGGCCCTTCGGTGATCCCGCAGTTCTACCTTCCGTACGAGAACGTGCTCAGCCCGCATCTGCCGGGCGCCCGGGAGCGGCTCATCGAGTGGAACCGGCGGATGGGCTTCTTCGACGAGGGCCTGTGGTGGGAGGAGAAGGCACGGGACTACGACTTCGCGCTGTGCTCGGCGGGCATCGACCCGGGGTGCTCGGCCGAGGCACTGGACATCAGCGCGGGCTGGCTGAGCTGGGGCACGTACGCCGACGACCTGTATCCGCTGGTCTTCGGCGCCTGCCGCGGCCTGGCCGCCGCCAAGGCGCAGACGGCCCGGCTGCGCACCTGCATGCCGCTCGACCTGTCCGCGCCGCCGGCGCCGCCACCGGCCCCGCTCAACGCGATGGAACGGGGGCTGGCCGACCTGTGGCGGCGCACGGCCGGGCCGATGCCGCCGCGCGGCCGGGAGCTCTTCAAGGCGGCCGTGGAGCAGGTGCTGGACAGCTGGCTGTGGGAGCTGGACAACCAGGCGGCCAACCGGGTGCCGGACCCGGTGGACTACCTGGAGATGCGCCGGGTGACCTTCGGGTCGCCGATGACGATCTCGCTCGCGCGGATGGCGCACATGGACGTCGTTCCGGAGGAGGTCTACGGGAGTTCGGCCATGCAGTCCCTGCAGGCCGCGGCCTTCGACTACTCGGCCGTCATGAACGACGTGTTCTCCTACCAGAAGGAGGCCCAGTACGAGGGCGAGCTGCACAACCTCCTGATCGTCGTGGAGAACTTCTTCGACTGCGACTATCCGACGGCGCTGCGGGTCGTGAACGACCTGATGACCTCGCGGATGAAGCAGTTCGAGCACGTGGTGGCGAAGGAACTGCCCGTCATGTACGAGGACTACGGGCTGGACGCGGCGGCCCGTGCGGCCCTGGACCGCCACGTGCAGGAGCTGAAGCAGTGGATGGCGGCCATCGCCGTCTGGCACGCGGAGACCCGGCGTTACCGGGAGGAGGACCTGAAGCGCCACCACGCACACCGCCCGGCCGTGGTGGCGGGCGCCGTCACGCCGGCTCGGCCGGGCAGGGGCCGTCTGCTGCCGCCGGCTCCCCATCACGCCGCGTGGGCCTGACCTGCGGGGCGGCGGAGGCCGGCGAAGCCCTCCACCGGAATGCGACATTCCCCTGGTCTCCCGGCGCAAATGGCGCATAATCGTCGTCACGCGGCTTGAACGAACCCTCTTGCCGCCCTTGGTCACGCATGCAATGGGGGGCATCGTGCCGATGAGGGAATCCGGGGCGACCGGAACACTGCCCGCGACGTCCGCCGAGATGTCCCGACTGCTCACCGCCGTCCGCCGGGGCCGGGTGCTGACCGTGGCAGGAGGGTTCCGCGAGCCGCGGAGCCTGCTGGTACGGGAGATCGCACGGCGGCTCGCGTCCAACTTCTACGACGGGGTGGCCCTCGTCGCCCTGCACCCGCTCCACGGCGGCTACGGCGTCCGCGAACTGACGGCCGAGCTGGACTGCGTACCCGGCAGGCCCTTACCGCCCCGCGGCACGGCGCATGCCGCCTCGTGGCTGGCCGAACGGGACATGCTGCTCGTCCTGGACGGCGCCGAGCAGCTCGGCCCGGACGCCCTGGCCTGGCTGCGCGACCTGCTGGCCGTGGCCCCCGGGCTGCGCATCCTGGCCGCCGGGCGGTCCCCGCTGGCCTTCGAGCACGAACGGATCCACCGGCTGTGACCCGGGGCCGCCGGGGTACCCGTGCCCGGATACGGGTCCGCCCCGGCCGGGCACGTGGCCGGCCGGGGCGGAGCGCGTCAACAGGTGTCAGCCGAGGAGGGCGAGCGCCTGGTTGAAGGTCGCGGACGGGCGCATGATCGCCGCGGCCTTGGTGGGGTCGGGCTGGTAGTAGCCGCCGATGTCGGCCGGGGAGCCCTGCACCGCGATGAGCTCGGCGACGATGGTCTTCTCCTGCTCGCCCAGCGTCTTGGCGAGCGCCTCGAAGGCCGTGGCCAGCTCGGCGTCGTCGGTCTGCTTGGCCAGCTCCTGCGCCCAGTACAGGGCGAGGTAGAAGTGGCTGCCGCGGTTGTCGATGCCGCCCAGCTTGCGGCTCGGCGACTTGTCCTCGTTGAGGAAGGTGCCGGTCGCGCGGTCCAGCGTGTCGGCCAGCACCTGGGCGCGGGCGTTGCCGGTGGTGGTGGCGAGGTGCTCGAAGCTGGCCGCCAGCGCGAAGAACTCACCCAGGCTGTCCCAGCGCAGGTAGTTCTCCTTGACCAGCTGCTGGACGTGCTTCGGGGCGGAGCCGCCGGCGCCCGTCTCGAAGAGGCCGCCGCCGTTCATCAGGGGGACGACCGACAGCATCTTGGCGCTGGTGCCCAGCTCCAGGATCGGGAAGAGGTCGGTCAGGTAGTCGCGCAGCACGTTGCCGGTCACCGAGATGGTGTCCTCGCCGCGGCGGATGCGCTCCAGGGAGAAGGCGGTGGCCTCGACCGGGGACAGGATCTTGATGTCCAGACCCTCGGTGTCGTGCTCGGCCAGGTACGTCTTGACCTTGGCGATCAGCTGCGCGTCGTGCGCGCGGCCCTCGTCCAGCCAGAAGACGGCCGGGACGCCGGTGGCGCGGGCGCGGGTGACGGCGAGCTTGACCCAGTCCTGGATCGGCAGGTCCTTGGTCTGGCAGGCGCGGAAGATGTCACCGGCGGCGACCTCCTGCTCCAGGACCGTGTTGCCCGCGGCGTCGACGAGGCGGACGGTGCCCGCAGCGGCGATCTCGAAGGTCTTGTCGTGGCTGCCGTACTCCTCGGCCTTCTGGGCCATGAGGCCGACGTTCGGCACCGAGCCCATCGTGGACGGGTCGAAGGCGCCGTGGGCGCGGCAGTCGTCGACGACGACCTGGTAGACGCCCGCGTAGCTGCTGTCCGGGAGGACCGCGAGGGTGTCGGCCTCCTGGCCGTCCGGGCCCCACATGTGGCCGGAGGTGCGGATCATGGCCGGCATCGAGGCGTCGACGATGACGTCGGACGGCACGTGCAGGTTGGTGATGCCCTTGTCGGAGTCGACCATCGCGAGGGCCGGGCCCTCGGCGATCTCGGCGTCGATGGAGGCCTTGATCTCGTCGCCCTCGGGCAGCGCGCCCAGGCCGTTCAGGATGGCGCCGAGACCGTCGTTGGGCGACAGGCCGGCGGCGGCGAGGGTCTCGCCGTAGCGGGCGAAGGTCTTCGGGAGGAAGGCGCGGACCACGTGGCCGAAGATGATCGGGTCGGAGACCTTCATCATCGTGGCCTTGAGGTGCACGGAGAACAGCACGTCCTCGGCCTTGGCACGCTCGATCTGGTCGTTGAGGAAGGTGCGCAGCGCGTCGACGTGCAGGACGGACGCGTCCACGACCTCACCGGCGAGGACCGGTACGGACTCGCGCAGCACGGTGGTGGCGCCGTCGGCGGCGACGTGCTCGATGCGCAGCGTGCCGGCCTCGGAGATGACGGTGGACTTCTCGGTGGAGCGGAAGTCGTTCTCGCCCATGGTGGCGACGTTCGTCTTCGACTCGGAGGTCCAGGCGCCCATGCGGTGCGGGTGCGTCTTGGCGTAGTTCTTGACCGAGGCGGGCGCGCGACGGTCGGAGTTGCCCTCGCGCAGGACCGGGTTGACGGCGCTGCCCTTGACCTTGTCGTAGCGGGCGCGGATCTCGCGCTCCTCGTCGGTCTTCGGGTCGTCCGGGTAGTCCGGAAGGGCGTAGCCCTGGCCCTGGAGCTCGGCGACCGCGGCCTTCAGCTGCGGGATCGAGGCCGAGATGTTGGGAAGCTTGATGATGTTGGCTTCCGGCGTCTTCGCCAGCTGTCCGAGCTCGGCCAGGGCGTCGGCGATCCGCTGGCTCTCCTGGAGGTACTCCGGGAAGCTGGAGATGATCCGACCGGCCAGGGAGATGTCACGGGTCTCGACATTCACACCGGCCGTCGACGCGTACGCCTGGATCACAGGCAGGAACGAATACGTCGCGAGGGCCGGGGCCTCGTCAGTGTGCGTGTAGATGATGGTCGAGTCAGTCACCGGATGCTCCGCTCCACAGTCTGCGTCTCTCGTCTGCAACATTGCTCGACATCAAGATATCTCGTGATCGGGCCTGCATGGACAGCCCCCTGCCGCGAGCTCGGGGAGACGCGTGTCACGCCGGCCCCGGAAACGGCGAAAGCGCCGCCCGCGGCTGTTTCCAGCCGGGGCGGCGCTCAGGCAGTGCGACCTACGAGGCGGATCAGGCCTGGACGGCCTTGGGGTTCACGCCGTACTGGTTCGGCTGGTCGTTGCCCGCGGTGGCCATCAGGACGATGAACCAGATGAAGCCGACGAACGGCACGAGGTTGACCAGGATCCACCAGCCGGACTTGCCGGTGTCGTGCAGGCGGCGCACGCTCACGGCGAGGTTCGGGAGGAAGGTGGCCAGGGCGTAGAGCACGTACAGCCACGGAGAGGTGCCGAGCACGGCGTCCAGGACCGCGACGATGACCAGGGCGGCGAAGTTGAACAGGAAGAACATCCAGTACTCCTGGCGGCGTGCGCGGCCGGAGAACACGGTGTACTTCTTCAGAACGTCGATGTAGTGGTTCATGAGTCCCCCCAGAGGACGGTTGTTCGGGCCCGTCCTGCTGGAGCAAGCCGGGGCAGAACTTATGCCCGCCTTACGTCGCGGTCAAGCCAGTTGCCGGGAGGCCAAATCGGCCGCACCGCACGATTTCCGGCACCGCATACGCGCCTACCGAACACAGGGATGACACCGTGTCCCGGGAAGTCCGAAACGTCCATGCAACCGGGCCACTTGTGGCCCCGATCGCTGCCCCGATCGTTACCCACATCGTTACCGCACCGCGACACCGCGGCCCCGGGTCCCGGAGGGGGCTCGGGTCCCGGACCGCGGCTCGGCGCCGCGCCCGTCAGCCGATGTGGAAGGAGTCGCCGTAGACCTTCCAGTCGAGCGGCGTGTCGAGGTTCAGGTTGCCCTTCTTGAGGAAGACCCGCTGCGCGGTGTCGACCCGGCTGGTGTCGCTGTGCGCCTCCTCCTGCTTCATCGCCCAGACCCGGGCGTCGAGGAAGGCGTGGAGGTACGCGGTCTCGTTGCCGCCCTGGGACGGGGGCTTGGCCTTGGACAGGGCGCGCTTGCGGATGTTGCGGAAGCTGGCGGAGTCGGTGCCGTTGCCGTGCATGACGATGGCGTCGTAGTAGATGAACTGGCCCAGCACGCCGAGCCCGTCGGACTTGGCCTGCTTCACGGACGGGTTGAAGTAGACCCGGTCGCGCTCGCGGTCCTGGGCCTTGCGGAACGCGGCGTCCTGGGCCGCCTTCGCCCAGTCCCTGGTGAAGTTCGGGTCGAGTCCGGCGTGCGAGTCGCTGCCGTCGACCTTCCGCAGGGCGGGGAGGTACTTGGCCAGCACGTTGCCCGGCTTGACCTGGGTGTAGTACTCGACGAGGTCGAGCATATCGCCGGTACCGGAACAGAAGCCGATGATGCCGGCCGTGTAGCCACGGCCGTCGCCTATGTCCTCGATGTACTTGTACTGCGCCTTCCAGTCCAGCGAGGAGTTCTCCGCACTGGAGACGATCTTCATGGCGATCTCCTTCTTCGCCGGATCGTCGAGTCCTACGGCCGCTGCCGCCGCGGTGTCCGCCATGGGGGCAGGGGCGGGGTTGGCGGTGGCGTGCGCGGCGACGGGCACGGCGAGGAGCGCGCTGCCGAGCAGGGCGCCGATCGCCAGCATCTTGCGGTGGGGGGTGAACACAAGGCCTCCGTGGGGTAGTTGAGGCATCCCGATTTCGTTAGGAAACTTTACTACCAGAACTGACGCCGACTCAAGACCCGTGCGCGCGAAGCCTGATGCGCGAGGTGCGGGGTCAGAGCCAGCCGTTGCGCCGGAACCCGCGGTGGATGACGAAGCAGGCGACCGCCATCACGCCGAGGACGAGCGGGTAGCCGTAGGTCCAGTGCAGTTCGGGCATGTGGTCGAAGTTCATGCCGTAGACCCCGCAGACCATGGTCGGGACGGCGACGATCGCCGCCCACGCCGTGATCTTGCGCATGTCCTCGTTCTGGGCGACGGTCACCTGCGCGAGGTGGGCCTGGAGGATGGAGTCGAGGAGGTTGTCGTAGGCGCCGATCTGCTCGGTGGCCCGGGTCAAGTGGTCGGCCACGTCCCGGAAGTACGCGCGGGTCTCCGGCGGGATGACCGGTATCGGCTGCGTGGCCAGTTGCTGGAGCGGGCGGCCGAGCGGCGCCACCGCCCGCCGCAGTTCGAGGAGTTCGCGCTTGAGCTGGTAGATCCGGCCGGCGTCGCCGCGCCCGCCGTCCGCGCTGAACACCGCGGTCTCGACGGCGTCTATGTCGTTCTGCACGGCGTCCGTCACGGCCATGTAGTCGTCGACCACGTGGTCGGCCATGGCATGCAGAACCGCCGCGGGGCCCTTGGCCAGTTGGTCCGGGACTGCTTCCAGCTCCTCGCGGACCGGGCCGAGGGTGCCGCGGCCGCCGTGCCGGATGGTGATGACGAAGTCCTCACCGGTGAAGGCCATCAGCTCGCCGGTCTCGACCACCTCGCTGGTCGCGGTCAGCTCCTCGTGCTCCACGTAGCGCACGGTCTTGAAGACGGAGAACAGCGTGTCGTCGTAGCGCTCCACCTTGGGACGCTGGTGCGCGTTCACGGCGTCCTCGACGGCGAGCGGGTGCAGGCCGAACAGCTCGGCGAGCCCGGCGAGCTCCGACTGCGCCGGCTCGTGCAGGCCGATCCACACGAAGCCTTCGCCCGCCTTGCGGACCCGGCGCAGCGCCTCAGCGACCTCCGCGCAGTCGTCCTGCCGTACGCCCTCCCGGTAGATCACACAGTTGACCACCGCGCTGCCGAGCGGGGAACGGGCCGGGTGGCTGAGATCGACGGCCCGCCGGTAGCCGCGCCGCACGGCCCGGCGCAGGTTGCTGAACATGGACAACGGTGTACTCCCCTTCGGCGGAACACCGGCCAGTCTGCCATCGCCGCCGGGACGCCCCCGCGCGGGCCCGGCGGCGCCTGCCCGCGGCGTCCGCGCCCCGGGTTTCAGGCCCGGTCGATGAACACGCTCGTCGACTTCACCCGCGCCGTGGCCCGCGCGCCCACCTCCAGCCCGAGCTCCTCCACCGCTTCCCGCGTCAGCAGCGACACGATCCGGTGCGGCCCCGCCTGGATCTCCACCTGGGCGTCGACCGTGCCCAGCTTCACCCCGGTGACGATTCCCGGGAAGGCGTTGCGCGCCGAGGTGTACGGGGCGTCCTCCCCCTCGGCGCCCTCCCGCGCGGCCTCGACGCAGAACGCGGCCAGGTCGGGCCCGTCCACCATCCGCCGCGTGCCCTCCCGGCGGGTCGGGAACCGTTCGGCGTCCGCCCAGCGCCGGGCCGTGTCGACGCTGACGCCGAGCAGCCGCGCCGCCTGGCCGATCGTGTAGGACTCCATGGCCCGCAGCTTAGGCCGTCTCTTCCGGATCTTGCCCGCGCAGGCCCGGCCGATCACGCCGAAGGGCTGCGCAGTGCCTCCCCGGCCGCCGCCGCGATCACCTCCGCCACCATCGAGAGGGCCGGCGAGTCGAGTTTCCACTGCTGCCAGTACAGGGGCACGTCCAGCGGCCGCCGCGGCGCCAGCAGCACCAGCTCCCCCGTCCGTACCAGCGGTCTCGCCTGCTGCTCCGGCACCAGCCCCCATCCCAGCCCCGCGACCACCGCGTCACGGAACCCCTCCGAGGTGGGAACGTAGTGCCGCACCGGCCCCGCCCCCGCCACCGCGTCCCGCGTCAGCGACCGCACGAACGCGTCCTGGAGGTCGTCCTTCCGGTCGAACACGATCGTCGGTGCCTCCCGCAGATCCCGTTCCAGCGCCCCCGTCAGGTACCGGGCCGCGAAACCGGGGCTCGCCGTCGGCAGGTACCGCGCCAGGCCCAGCATCCGTACGCTGCACCCCGCCACCGGGTCCGGCGAGGAGGTCACCGCCGCCATCACCTGGCCCTCCCGCAGCAGCGCCGTCGTGTGAGACTCGTCCTCGCGGTGCAGTTCGACGCAGACCGGCGGATCCTGCGGCACCCTCGTCAGCGCGGGCAGGAACCAGGTGGCGAGGGAATCCGCGTTCACCGCGATCGGCAGCCGCATCGGGCCCATCCCCTCGGCCATCCCCAGCTCGGCCCGGGCGTCCCGCTCCAGCCGGGCCAGCTGCCGGGCGAAGCGGATCACCACCTCCCCCGACTCCGTCGCCCGCACCGGCTTGGTCCGCATCAGCAGCACCCGCCCGGTCCGCTGCTCCAGTGCCTTGACCCGCTGGCTGACCGCCGAGGGGGTCACGTGCAGGGCGGCCGCCGCCGCGTCGAAGGTGCCCTCGTCCACCACCGCGAGCAGCGTGCGTACCTGGTCCAGAGGAAGCTCGTCCATCACAAGTGCTAATGGTACGTAAAAATCTTTAGCTGTACTGAAAGACGGCCGCTGCCTACGGTCGACGTCATGAACCACGGCATCATCACCGCGTCCCTCGCCGGCTTCGGCACCGGACTCTCCCTCATCGTCGCCATCGGCGCCCAGAACGCCTTCGTCCTCCGCCAGGGCGCGCGCCGCCACGCGGTCCTCGCCGTGGTCGCCATCTGCGCCCTCTCCGACGCGCTCCTCATCGCCCTCGGCGTCGCCGGTGTCGGCGCCTTCGTCACCGCCTGGCCGGCCGCCCTGACCGTGGTCGGGGTGGCCGGGGGCGGGTTCCTGATCTGCTACGGGGTCCTGGCCGCCCGCCGGGTGCTGCGGCCCGCTCCGGGCGCCGCCCTCACCGCCGGGGGAGCGGCGCAGGAGGCCGCCCCCGGCTCCGCCCGCCGGGCCGTACTGACCTGTCTGGCCATGACCTGGCTCAACCCGCACGTGTACCTGGACACCGTCCTGCTCGTCGGTTCCCTCGCCGCCGACCGCGGCGACCTGCGCTGGGCCTTCGGCATCGGGGCCGGTCTGGCCAGCCTGACCTGGTTCGCCAGCCTGGGCTACGGGGCACGGCTGTTGAGCGGCCTCCTCGCCCGCCCCTCGGCCTGGCGGGTGCTGGACGGGCTCGTCGCGGCGACGATGGTCACGATGGGCGGCATGCTGCTGGCCCGTGCCTGACGAACCGGACCGCACCTCCTGGGAGCCCGCCGTGCCCGACCGCCGCCCCTCCCCCGACGCGGTCCGCGCGTACTACGCCGCCCAGCCGTCGCCGCTCGTGGCGGCCACCGGGATCGTGCTGGACACGCGCGGGCGGGTCCTCGTACTCACCACCTCGTACAAGGAGGACCTTGAGCTTCCGGGCGGCACGGTCGAGGACACCGAGACCCCTGAGGAGGGGCTGGCGCGCGAGCTGAAGGAGGAGCTCGACCTCGGCCTGCCGGTCGGCCGACTGCTGGCGGTGGACTCCCGGCCGCCCGGCCCGCTCGGCCGCTCCCTGATCGTGCACGTCCACCTCGTCGGCCCGCTGACACCGCGGCAGGCCGCGGCGATCTCCTTCCCGGACGGCGAGATCACCGAGGCGCGCTGGCTGCGGCCGGACGAGGCATGCGAAGTCCTGCCCGACCGCATCGCGCCCCGGCTGCGCGCCGCGCTGGCCGCCCTGCACACCGGCTCCTTCGCCCACCTCGTCGACGGTGTGCCCCAGCCAGGCTCCCCGGCCGGACTGGACCCGGCCCGGCGCGCCGCCCTGGCGCACGCGGGCGCCCTCGACGCGGCCAGCCACCGGGCCAACCGCCCCAAGGCCGTGACGGCGGCGAGCGTGGTGTTCACCGCCGCCGACGGCCGGGTCCTGCTGGTGCAGCCCGCGTACGGCAGGACCGACCGCTGGCACCTGCCCGGCGGCGGCATCGACAGCGACCTCGGTGAGACCCCGCGCGCCGCCGCCCGGCGGGAGGTCCGCGAGGAACTGGGCCTCGACCTCGCCCCCGGCCGCCTGCTCGCCGTGAACTGGTCCCACAAGCCGGGCCGTCCGGCCCGCATCCGCTTCCTCTACGACGGCGGCTTCCTCGACGCTCCCGCCCTCGCCCGGATCCGGCTGGACCGGACCGAGCTCCTCCAGTGGCGCACCGTCACCCCCGCGGAGCTCCCCGCCCTGGTCAAACCCGCCCTGCGCCGCCAGATCACCGCCTGCCTCAGGGCCCGCGCCACGGGTGCGGGGCCCCTGGAACTCCACGCGGGTCGCCCCTGACGGCGCGCGCCCCGCCCGCCCCGTCCGCCGCGCCGGTGCCGGACGCGGGGGTTACCGTCGGCGGCATGGACGGTGATCGCCGGGGGTGGCGCCAGTGTTCGCTCAGCGGGGCGGTGTTCGCCGTGTGCATGGCCGGCACCACCCTGCCGACCCCCCTCTACGGCCTCTACCAGGAGAAGTTCGGTTTCTCCGAGCTGGTGGTGACCGTCGTCTACGCCGTGTACGCCTTCGGGGTCATCGGTGTGCTGCTGCTGGCGGGCAACGCCTCGGACGCGGTGGGCAGGCGGCCGGTGCTGCTCGCGGGCCTGGGCTTCGCGGCGGCCAGCGCCGTCTGCTTCCTGTGCGCCACCGGACTCGGCTGGCTGTACGCGGGGCGGCTGCTGTCGGGGCTGTCCGCCGGCCTGTTCACCGGGGCCGCCACGGCCTACGTGATGGAGCTGGCCCCGTACGGCGGCGCCTCCCGTGCCACGTTCGTGGCGACGGCCGCCAACATGGGCGGGCTGGGCTGCGGTCCGCTGCTCGCAGGGGTGCTCGCGCAGTACGCCGTCTGGCCGCTGTACCTGCCCTTCGCCGTGCACCTCGCGCTGGTGGCCGTTTCGGCCGCCGTGCTGCTGGCGCTCGCCGAGACCGTACGGGAGCGGCGGCCGCTGAGCACCGTACGGCCCCAGCGGCCCGGCCTGCCCCCACAGGTGCGGGCGGTGTTCGGGCCCGCGGCGACCGCCTCGTTCGTGGGGTTCGCGCTCTTCGGCGTGTTCACCTCGGTCAGCCCGGCGTTCCTCGCGCAGTCCCTGGACGTGCACAACCACGCCGTGAGCGGGCTGGTCGTCGCGCTGGCCTTCTTCGCCTCGACCGCCGGGCAGCTGGCGGTCGGCCGGGTCGGCGTGGGGCGGTCGCTGCCGCTGGGCTGCGCCGGGCTCTTCGCCGGGCTGGCGCTGCTCGCGGGGGCGCTGCGGTGGGACCTGCTGTCGCTGGTGGTGGCGAGCGCGCTCGTCGGCGGGGCCGGGCAGGGGCTCTCGTTTCGCGGGGCGCTGTCGGCGGTGGCCGCGGCGTCCCCGGTGGACCGGCGCGCGGCGGTGATTTCGACGCTGTTCGTGGTGGCGTACGCGGGCATCTCGGTGCCGGTGATCGGTGTGGGGGTCCTGTCGGGCCCGATCGGCCTGGAGGGGGCGGGGCTGGTGTTCATCGCCTGCATGGCCGTCCTGGTCTCGACCGCGGCCGTCTACCTCCTGCGGCGGCCGGTACGGGAGAGCGCGTGAACGCGTGGCCGGCCCCTCGCAGGGCGGGCGCCGCACGTCATGCCGCCCGGCCCCGGCCGGTCAGCTCGTCTCCGAGAGGGCTGCCCTGGCGCTGCTCCTCACGGGCCCGGTGTACGGGCTGGGGGCGCACGCGGTGGGAATGCTCGCGCTGGTGGGCGCGGCGACGATGCTCTGCACGCCGTTCGCCGGACGCCTGGTGGACCGCAGGGGAGCCGACCGGGTGAACCTGGTCTGCGTGCTCGGGGTCCTCGTCTCGGCCGCGGTCCTCGCGGCGGGCGCCCGGGGCGGCGCACCGGGTCTGGCGGCACCTCGCGGCGATGTACGGCGGGGGGCCGGGCACGACGCGGCCGGCGGGGGGTGGTGGGGTGCGACGTGGCACCTCACCGCCCCCCGCCGGCCGGAACAGCGGATCGGACGGTCTGCCGGGATCAGACCGCCGGGACCGGGTAGGTCGGGTACTCCACCCCGGACACGTGCTGGACGACACGGATGACCTGGCAGGAGTAGCCGAACTCGTTGTCGTACCAGAGGTAGAGGATCGCGTTGTCGCCGTCGACCTTCGTGGCTCCGGCGTCGATGATCGAGGAGTGGCGCGAGCCGACGAAGTCCATGGAGACGGCGTCGGGTGCGGTGGTGAAGTCGATCTGGCGCTTGAGCGGCGAGTTCAGCGACACGTTGCGGAGGTGGTCGAGGACCTCCTCGCGGGTGGTCTCGCGACCGAGACGCAGGCTGAGGATCGCGATCGAGACGTCCGGCACCGGCACGCGGATCGAGCTGCCGGTGATCGGCGCCTTGAGGTCGGGCAGCGCCTTGGCGACGGCCGAGGCGGCACCGGTCTCGGTGATGACCATGTTGAGCGGCGCGGAGCGGCCGCGGCGGTCGGCCTTGTGGTAGTTGTCCAGAAGGTTCTGGTCGTTGGTGAACGAGTGGACGGTCTCCACGTGGCCGCGCAGCACACCGTACTCGTCGTCCATCGCCTTCAGCGGCGGGACGATCGCGTTGGTGGTGCAGGACGCGCAGGACAGGATCTGCTCGTCGGGCTTGATCGTGTCGTGGTTGACGCCGTGGACGATGTTCGGGACGTCGCCCTTGCCCGGTGCGGTCAGGACGACCTTGTCGATACCGGGGCGCAGGTGCTTGGAGAGACCCTCGCGGTCGCGCCACTTGCCGGTGTTGTCGATGAGGATGGCGTCCTTGATGCCGTACGCCGTGTAGTCGACCTCGGACGGGTCGTTGGCGTAGATCACCTTGATCTCGTTGCCGTTGGCGACGATCGTGCCGTTCGCCTCGTCGACGGTGATCGTGCCCTGGAACTGGCCGTGGATCGAGTCGCGGCGCAGCAGCGAAGCGCGCTTGACGATGTCCTGGTCGCCGCCCTTGCGGACGACGATGGCGCGCAGCCGCAGACCGTTGCCGGAGCCGGCCTTCTCGATGAGCAGGCGGGCGACGAGGCGGCCGATGCGGCCGAAGCCGTAGAGGACGACGTCGCGCCCCTCGCGCCGCTCGATCTTGTTGGCGCCCGTGGCACCGACGACGGCCTCGGCGGTGAACTCCTCGACGGAGAGGCCGCGGTCGTCGGTCTTGTACGTCGCGGCGAGCATGCCGATGTCGATCTGGGACGGGCCGAGATCGAGCGTGGTGAGAACCTGCAGGAACGGCAGCGTCTCGGTGACCGAGAGCTCCTCACCGTCGATCTGCCGGGCGAATCGGTGGGTCTTGAGGATGCTGACCACCGACTTGTTCACCAAGGAACGACTGTGGAGCAGGATCGTGACGTCCCGCTCCCGGTGCAGCTTCCCGATGATCGGGATCATCGACTCCGCGATCTCTTCGCGGTTCTTCCAGCTGGTGAACGAGTCCTCATTGACAGTCACAGGATTATCTTTCGAGCTAGGCGGTGCTCATATGCTAACCCCCCGCCTCTTGGGCCACTTAAGCGGCCCCACCGGGAGGGGGATCGGGCGATATGCGACGCGAGAGTGTCCCGTTCTATGGCGATTTGCCCTGAGAACTCGTCAGAATTCGTTGCGGAGCCGCAACCGCAGCGGGCGGCCGTCCGGATCCACCAGGATGTGGTGCAGAGGTGTCGCGAGCACCCGCTGCGTCACGGGGAGGTCCGGCGGAACGTAGCGCCGCAGACGACCCGGGGGCCGTGGCCCGCGGCGGCCGCCCTCGTGCCAGGCGTCGAGGGCGGCCGCCGTCCGCGCGAAGGCCTCGAAAGCGGCCACGGGGTCGCACAGCGCGTCGGCCGCCCGCTGCCCCGCCGCACCCTGCGCGTCCAGGTGCTCGCGCATGAGGTCCAGGCGCAGCTCCCGGGCGAAGGCCCGCGCGCCGTCGCCGAGTCCTCCCGGGTCGCGCGGCGGCCGCGGGTCCGGACTCTCGTCGTACACGGCGCAGCTGAGTTCGGAGTCGTGGGTCCATGAACGCAGGTTGATGTTGTCGGAGCCGACGGAGGCCCACACGTCGTCGATGACGCACACCTTGGCGTGCACGTAGACGGGGGTTCCGGCATGGTTCTCCAGGCCGTACACCGCGACGCGGTCGCCGCCGGCGCGGCGCAGCTCGTCCAGCGCCGTGATCCGCCCGATCAGGTTCATGGGCAGGGTGAGCCGGCCGGCCTCCTCCGGGACGGAGGGGACGACGGCGATCAGCCGCAGCCCCGGATGCCTGCGCAGGGCCAGGGCGAAGCAGGTCACCACGCGGGGCGACCACAGGTACTGGTCCTCCAGGTAGATCAGCGCCCGGGCCCGCCGTAGCGCTTTGCGGTACCCCCGGGCGATGCTGCGCTCGCCGTCGGGGGCGAAGGGGTAGCCGCGCAGCAGTCGGTTCGGATAGGTCCGCAGCAGCTGGACGGTGTGCGTGCCGCGGGGCGCGGGATCGGGCGCCTGCGGTGGCAGGCCGGCCGCGCTGGTGTCGTCGTGGTGGATCAGCGCCCGCATGCGGGCGAGGGGGCTGCGGCTGAGCGGCGAGGGATCATCCCACCGTTCGCGGAAGACGGCTTCGACGTCGCCGACGGCCGGTCCGCGAAGGGCGAGCTGAAGGTCGTGCCACGGCGGGTGCGGCCCGTAGGCCGGGGCCAGGGGCATCGACCGTCGGTCGCCGCGATGCTCGGCGTCGTCGTTGCGGTTGTGGCAGAGGTCGATGCCGCCGACGTAGGCGACGTCCAGCTCCGGGCGGCCCGGGTGGCGCAGCACCAGCAGCTTCTGGTGGTGGGATCCGCCGGGCCGCACCCGCATGTCGAGCAGGCACTCGCCCCCCGCCTCCTCGATCTCCTCGCCGAGGTGGCGGTTCTCCTCTTCGCTGTAGTGGAAGCGGTCCAGGTGGGAGCGCCACAGCAACCCCTTGACGATGACTCCGCGCTCGGCCGCCCGGCACAGCACCGTGCCGATCTCCGTGCCGGGCCCGCCGAGCCGCTCGTCAGGGTCGCCGCGCCAGTCCGTGAACAGGAGCAGGTCGCCCGCGCGCATCGCGCGGATGGCAGCGAGGAGTTCCGCGAAGTACGTGGCGCCGTGGACCAGGGGCCGTACGAGATTGCCCTGGGACCACGCCGTCCCGTCCGGGCGGCGCTCGTCCAGGCGCGTCGCGGTGTTGCCGCGCTCGCCGGCCACCAGCAGCCAGTCGGCGCGCGTCACCGCACCGGCCCTCCAGCCGTGCGCCTACCCACCGCACACGTCGGCGTCCGCGCGCTACCAGTAGTGACGACGCCCGCCGACCTCACGGCCGAGCGATCCCAGGATCCACAGAATGGCGCCGATCACGACGAGGATGATCCCGATGGTCCACAAGATGTTGATGCCGACCACGTAGCCGATGACGAGCAGAATGATGCCGAGGACGATCATTTGGTCCTCCGATCGTGCTTGTTACTGCAATCTCAGGCTAGCCGCATCCGGGGAATGCGGCCCGCTCGGGACACCGGCGCGGCCCTTCGCGGGGCCTGACGAATCCGGGATGTGCCTGGCCCCCGATGCCCGCGGTCGCGTCGCCGACGGCGTCAGCCGACGAGGCCATCAGGTCGTTGCACGCCTCCCCACAGGAACGGCAGGCTTCCGCGCAGAGGCGGCAGTGTTCGTGCACGTCGGCGTGGGTGGCGCATGCGTCGCCGCAGGCCTTGCAGGCGACCGCGCAGGCGGTGAGCAGGGCTCGGGTGACGTCCGCGTCGTAGCATCGCGGCCATCGCCCACGTGGTCCCGCCGCCGGCGTGAGAGTGCTCCGCGTGGTGCTCGTGTCCGGGATGGTGCTGGTCTCCAGCGTGGCCGGCATGTCCCGCGTGGCCGCCGTGCCCGGCGTGCCCGGCGGCGTGGCCCGCGTGGTCGTGCGCGGACGCTTCCGTGCGGTGAGCGTGAGCGGAGTGGTCCATGTCTCGCCTCTTCCTCGCTTCGTGCCAGAGCGGGCCCCGTGGCCCCACGAGCTCGAACCATATACCCCCCGGGGGTATTTCGCCAGAGTTTTCCTCGGTCGCACGCCGCACCGGATCGGTGCACCCTTGCCGACTCATCGCTTCCTACAGCCCTTGCGGAGACGGCCAGTTGGATCGCACGCTCTTTCGCAAAGTGCCCCCGGACCGGTAGGACGCTGGCTACGATCACGGCGTGATGACAGCTCGGTCGCGCTCCAGCGGCCAGTCGACTCCTTCCGAGGGACGTCGGCTGCTCACTGCCGGGCTGACCCTCCTCCTTCTCGCCCTCGTGGGCGTGTGCTGCTCGTTGCCGGCCCACGCGGTGGGAGCCACCGCGCCGGTCGTCACCGCCTCCCTGGCGGATGCGGCAGACCGGACGACTGCGTCCGCCGCGGGCTGTTCCCGGGGCGAGGGCCACGCCACGACCGAGGGTGTGCGCCGCTCGAGCGCGCCGTCGTGCACGGCGGGCAGGCCCACCCCCACCGAGGCGCTGGACGAGGGACGGACCTCCGCGGCCACCCCCTGGCGTGCGCGACCGGCCCAACAGGTCGAGCGATCCCCCGCCGCGCCCTCGGCGCACCTCAGATCCCCGGCCGTCCTTCAGGTGTAGGCGTCGACGCCGCCCGTCGACCGTCGACCGTCGACACCCCACGCGCTGCGGAATTCCCGGATGTGCCCACAAGACGGCGATATGTTCAACCGTCTCGGCCTCTGGCGCTCGAATCCCCCGGCCCCGCGCGTGCCCGCCCACGTCACTTCTCCGTCCATCGGCCGAGGAAGTGACTGCCGCACGGAGGACCTGTGCCACCACGCCTGCTGCCCCCGCCACGCTTCTGCGCTCGCCGGGTTCCGTCCTGGCCGAGCGCCCTGCTCGCATGTGCGTTGAGCGTGTTGCTGCTGGCTGCCGTCCACTGTTCGTCGTACCTCGCCAACGACGGTCACCAGCACCTTTCCCTGTCCGCTCAGGACTCGCCGGCCGGGTACGAGGACCCCTCCGACGAGCCGGGGCCTGCGGACCCTCCTCGGCACGATCACGGCTCCGCCTGCGTTTCGCCCTGTCTCCTGGTCCCCTGGGTCTCAAACACGGCGCAGCGACCGGCGGAAGCGACCGCGGCCGTGCTCGCCCCGGAGCCCGGGGCGCTGCGGGTCGAGCCGGCGGGCTCGGTCGTGCCCGGATCCGGATCCGGTCGATCGTCCATAGCCCGTACCGGTCGCTCGACGCTGGCCTGCGTGTGCCGGTGGCGGATCTAGACCGCTCGTCCCGCAGCCGCACGCGGCTGCCGCATGCCGTCCTCCGGGCCTGAACCCCCGTTCCGTGCCCGCCGGCCACGGCATGCCTTCCCAGCGAGTCGTCGACGCCACCACGAACGAAGGCACAGCCATGCATTCTTCGAGCACCGACACGTCCGCCACCGGCCGCACCGCCCTGTCAGAGCTGGTGGGCAACACCCCGCTGCTGCGCATCTCCGAACCGCTCGCGCCGGCGGGACGCGGCTTCTGGGCGAAGCTGGAGGGCTTCAACCCCGGCGGCATCAAGGACCGTCCCGGCCTGCACATGGTCGAACGGGCGCGCGCCCGCGGCGACCTCAAGCCGGGCGCCCGGATCATCGAGTCCACGAGCGGAACCCTGGGCCTGGGCCTCGCGCTGGCGGGCATGGTCTACGGGCATCCGGTCACCCTCGTCACCGACCCGGGCCTCGAACCGTCCATGACCAGGCTGCTGGTCGCGTACGGCGCCCGGGTCAACGTGGTCTCCGAGCCGCACCCGACCGGCGGCTGGCAGCAGGCGCGCCGCGAGCGCGTGCAGCAGCTCATGACCCGGCATCCGGACTCCTGGTGCCCGGACCAGTACAACAACCCCGACAACACCAGCGCCTACACACCGCTCGCCCTCGAACTGGCCACCGCGCTGCGGCACATCGACGTACTCGTGTGCAGCGTCGGTACGGGCGGTCACTCCGCCGGAATCTCGCGGGTGCTGCGCCAGCTCTACCCGGACCTGACACTCGTGGGAGTGGACACCATCGGCTCGACGATCTTCGGGCAACCCGCCCGGCCGAGGCTGATGCGCGGGCTGGGGTCGAGCATCTACCCCCGCAACGTGGCCTACGACCATTTCAGCGAAGTGCACTGGGTCTCCCCCGCCGAAGCCGTGTGGACCTGCCGCCTGCTGGCCGGCTCCCACTACGCCACGGGCGGATGGAGCGTCGGAGCGGTCGCGCTGGTCGCCGGCTGGCTCGCCCGGTCGCTTCCCGAGGACGCGCGCATCGCGGCCGTCTTCCCCGACGGCCCCCAGCGGTACCTCGGCACGGTCTACGACGACGGCTACTGCGCGGCCCACGGCCTGCTCGACTCGCCGCCGGCGCCGGAGCCGGACCTGATCGGCAGCCTGGACGAGAAGGAGGTCACCCGCTGGACCCGGTGCACCACCGTCGTCGACCCCCTCACCCTCCTAGGGGACGCCACGGACGACGACGCCTCCGGCGCGACCGACGCACCGGGGCGGGCCCGGTGAAGGACACGATCCAGCAGGTCCGCTCGTACGAGAGCAGCGTCCAGCTGCTGATGGTCAACCAGTTCACCATCAACCTGGGCTTCTACATGCTGATGCCCTACCTGGCCGCACACCTGGCCGGGCCGCTCGGCCTCGCGGGCTGGCTCGTCGGGCTGATCCTCGGTGTGCGCAACTTCAGTCAGCAGGGCATGTTCCTCATCGGGGGGACCCTGGGTGACCGCCTCGGCTACAAGCCGATGATCATCGCGGGGCTGGTGCTGCGCGTCATCGGGTTCGCCACGCTCGGTCTGGTCGAGTCGGTGCCCGCGCTGCTGGCCGCGTCGGCGGCCACGGGCCTGGCGGGGGCCCTGTTCAACCCGGCCACCCGGGCGTACCTGGCGGCTGACGCGGGCGAGCGCCGCGTCGAGGCGTTCGCCCTGTTCAACGTCTTCTACCAGGCGGGCATCCTGCTTGGGCCGCTGGTCGGCATGGTGCTGACCGGCGTGGACTTCGGCCTCACCTGCCTGGTGGCGGCGGGGATCTTCGCGATCCTGAGCATCGTCCAGATCCGGGTCCTGCCCGCCCGTCACGCCGAACGCACCGACACGGCGGGAGGGGAACCCGAGGGCGTCCTGCGGCAGTGGCGGGGGATGTTCAGGAACCGTCCGTTCCTGCTGTTCTCCCTGGCCATGATCGGCTCGTACGTCATGTCCTTCCAGGTCTACCTGTCCCTCCCGCTGGAGGTCAGGCGGTTGGGCGGCGAAGGAACGTTCGCTGCCGCCGCGGTGGCCGTCCTGTTCGCCGTCTCCGGGCTGAGCACGATCGTCTTGCAGACCAAGGTCACGGCCTGGTGCAGGGACCGGATGGCACCGGGCCGTGCGCTCACCTGGGGACTGCTGACGATGGGGGCGGCCTTCGTCCCCCTCCTCGCGGCCTCGGCGGTGCCGGTGCCGGACAGCGGGGTGGGTCTGTGGCTCCTGGCCGGACTCCCACCGGCCCTGGCGGCGCTGCTGCTGGCGGTCGGCACGATGATCGCCTACCCCTTCGAGATGGACACGATCGTGCGCCTTGCCGGCAACCGTCTCGTGGCGACGCATTACGGCCTCTACAACACCATCTGCGGAATCGGCATCACGGTCGGCAATCTCCTGACGGGCATGGCGCTGGACGCGGCCCGGAAGGCAGGAGTGCCGGCGTTGCCCTGGGTGGCGCTCTTCCTGCTCGGCCTCACCTGCGCGGCCGCGCTCCACGCGTTGCACCGCACCGGCCGGCTGTCGCCCGGGCAGGTCGAGGGGGAACGTCGGGCAGTGGCCGCCTGACCGGCGCCGATCCCGCGCACAGCCGGCTGCGCGACCCGCGGACACCGCGGGCCGCGCAGCCGGCCACCCCCTACGCGACCGGCGACCGCTCGGGGCTGCCCAGCAGCACGGCCAGCAGCCGCCCCGTGATCGCCGCCGGCTCCTCGCTCCGGCCGGGAACGCGCGTCATCAGCAGGTGATGGACGGTCCCGACGAGCGCGAGCGCGATGGTCGCGCTATCGGCGTTCGCCGCCAGCCGGCCGTCCCGCTGCTCCGCCCGCAGGTAGACCGTGAAGGCCTGCTGGATCGCGTCGAACGCGGGCGCGCCGGCCTGGAAGCCCTCCCTGGTGTGCAGCGCGGCTGCCGGGCGGGTCATCGCCAGCCCCACCACCGCCGGGGGCAGGGCCTCCAGCAGGGCGAGGACGACGTCCTGGAGATTGGCCGCCACCGTGGCCCGCCCCACCCGCGCCTCCAGCCCCTCGGCCTGGCGGGCGCTGCGCGCGAACCGGTCCAGGACCAGCTCGGCGACGAACTCGTCCAGACCGGCGAAGTGCGCGTGCAGGACCCCCTTGCCGCAGTCCGCCTCCGCGGTGATCGCGCGGCTGGTCAGGGCCGCCGCGCCGTCGCGGGCCACCACCCGCTCGGCGGCCGCGAACAGCCGTTCGCGCAAGTCGGGAATCGCCACTCCACGAGGTGACACAACAGCCCCTTTCCTCAAGCCTGTTGCAAGTACGGGCACTCGCCCATACTGTTTGGGCACTTGCCCATACTAGGGCCGGGGCGCCCTACTGCGCCCCGGTGGGAGGGAGTTCACCCATGGATCAACTCGCCAACACCGCACAGGCCGAGGCGTGGAACGGCTACGAGGGCGAGCAGTGGGCCCGTAACCAGGAACGCTGGGACGCCATCAACGACGGCTTCAACCAGCCCCTCCTGGAGGCCGCGGCCGTCTCGGAAGCCAATCACGTGCTGGACATCGGCTGCGGCGCGGGCCGCACCACCCGCCTCGCGGCCCGGCGCACGGCCCGGGGCCGGGCACTCGGCCTGGACCTGTCGGGCCCCATGCTGGAAAGGGCCCGCCACAGCGCCCTGCGCGAAGGCGTGGAGAACGTCTCCTTCGTCCAGGGCGACGCCCAGGTCCACCCCTTCGAGGCCGAGGCCTTCGACGCGGTCATCAGCCGCTACGGCATCACCTTCTTCACCGACCCCACCGCCGCGTTCACCAACTTCCACCGCGCGCTGCGCCCCGGCGGCCGGCTGGCCTTCATCTGCGCGGCCGAAGCCGAGGCCAACGAATGGCTCCGGGCGCTGGCCTCCCTCGACGGCATCCTGCCGCTCGGCGGCTTCGGCAAGCCCGGCGCGCCCGGCATGTTCTCGCTCACCGACCCCGCCCGCATCCGCGCCCTGCTCACGGCGAGCGGGTTCACCGATGTGGACGTGCGGCGCGTCGAGGTCCCCGGAAACTGGGGACCGGACGCGCAGGACGCTGCCGCGTTCCTGCTGGATTCCGGCCCCGGACGCCACCTGCTCGACCAGGTGAGCCCGGAGACCCGGGCCGAGGCACGCCTGGCACTGACCAACGCCCTGCGCGCCTACGAAACGACCGGAGCGGTGTGGCTGCGCAGCAGCTCCTGGCTGATCACCGCCACCCGGAACGAGCCCGTCCGCAACTGACGGCCGGCCGCCCGCGGGCGGGCGGGTGAGCGGGTGAGCGGGCGGACCCCAGCGGTGGCTGCGGCGCATGCGCTGCGCAGTGTTCCTGCATGCTTTTGCGCGGTCCGGGAACGCGCCCACCAGGGAGCTAGTGCTGTGGCCGGAAAGGTTTGCCGGGTCGCGGCGTCCGGTGCATGGGGTCTCCCCAGGCCCGCAGGGCCTAGGGGAAGCATCGCAAGGCGGAGGACCGCGGCTCGTACTGGACGTACTTGCGCGGTCCGACAACGCCGCGAGGTGCCGTGCCGGGGGCCGTGACCCGGTGAACCTTTCCGGTCACAGCACTAGGCGCAGCGCCGGCTCCTGGAGGCACGCTGGATCCGAGGTCGACGGCGGAGGTAGGGAGGACCGAAGGTGGATGCCCGGATTCCGAAGACCATGCGGGCCTGGATCGCCTCGTCGGCCCACCCGGGTACGACGGAGATGGCGGAGCTTCCCGTCCCGGTGCCGGCGCCGGACGAGCTGCTGGTGCGGGTGCGCGCGTGCGGGGTGTGCCGTACCGATCTCCACGTCCGCGACGGCGACCTGTCTCCGCACCGGGAACAGGTCGTGCCCGGCCATGAGGCCGTCGGCGACGTCGTCGCGACCGGCGGCGAGGTCACAGGGCCGGCCCTCGGCTCGCGGGTCGGCATCCCCTGGCTGCGCGGCACGTGTGGTGGGTGCCGGTACTGCGAGCGAGGCCAGGAGAACCTCTGCCCTTCGTCCCTCTACACCGGCTGGGACGCGCACGGCGGCTACGCCGAATACGCGACCGTGCCCGCGCCGTACGCCTACGAGGCGCCGAGCGGATACGAAGCCGAGGCGCTGGCTCCGCTGCTGTGCGCGGGCATCATCGGATACCGGGCCCTGCGCCGCGCCGACCTGCCCGAGCGCGGCCGGCTCGGCATCTACGGGTTCGGCGCCTCAGCCCACCTCACCGCCCAGCTCGCCATCGCGCAGGGCGCGACCGTGCACGTACTCACCCGCTCCCCGGCCGCCCAGGCGCTCGCCCTGGAGCTCGGCGCCGCCTCGGCGGGCGACGCCCGCACGGGCCCGCCCGAACCGCTGGACTCCGCCATCCTCTTCGCCCCCGACGGCGCCCTCGTCCCCCTGGCTCTGGAAGCACTGGACAGTGGGGGAACGCTGAGCATCGCCGGCATCCACCTCACCGACGTCCCGCCGCTGAACTACCAGAAGCACCTCTTCCGCGAACGCACCGTCCGCAGCACCACCGCCAACACCCGCAGGGACGGGCGCGCATTCCTCACGGCAGCCGCCGAACACCGCCTTCAGCCGACGCTTACGGTGTACGACTTCACCCACGCCGACACCGCGCTGGACGACCTCGCGGCCGGCAGGGTCCGTGGAGCGGCGGTGCTGCGGATGCCCGGCCCGTGACCATGCGGATCTTGCTCAGTGGGTTGTGGTCCTGCGGTTCGGTGACGTCAGCCTGCGGCGTCTTTGAGCCGTTCGGGGTCGAGGACGGTGATGCGTCCGCGGGCGAGCCGGAGCAGGCCGTGGTCGGCGTAGTCGCGCAGCACCTTGGTGCACGTCTCGCGGGAGGTACCGGCGAGGGCGGCGAGCTGTTCGTGCGTGAGGGCGATCTGCGGGTGGCGTCCGACCGGCCGCAGCGGGCTCGCCGGGGGCTGGGCGCTGGTGAGGGTGGTCAGGGTGGTGGCGATGCGCTGGGCGACGGTCTTGAAGACGCTGTCGGACAGGCGTTGTTCGAGGTCTGCGAGGCGGCGGCCGAGGATCGCGGTGATCCGGGCGGCGATGCGGGCATCGGTCAGCAGGAACCGGTTGACGTCGGAGCGGCTCATCACACAGACGACGGTGTCGTCGAGGGCTTCGGCGTAGTTGTCGTACATGTGCTGGCCGAGCAGGACCATCTCGCCGAAGATGGTGCCCGGGGAGACGATGGCGGTGGTGAGGGCCCGGCCGTCGGCGGAGACCCGGAAGACGCGGACCCGGCCCTTTTTGAGGATGAACAGCACCTCGGACGGCTGGGTGGGCGAGTAGAGGATCTCGCCCGCGTGGTAGCTCTTCATCGGCGCCGCGGCGGCGATGGCTTCCATCTCCTGCTCGGACAGGTCGCAGAAGATGTCGACCTCGGCCAGGCACCAGGTCCGTTCCGCTTCCTCGTCGCCTGCTGGGGCGTCGGTCATGGTGTGCGTCTCCTCGCGTCGTCCCGGGGCCCACGGCGGCGGTGCGGCGCCCCATGCCGGGCTGGCCAGCGCTGCGGCGCCCTCGGCCAGACAGTAGGACATCGCGCCACCGTCGCCGCCTGTCCGGCGTGGCGCCGCCCCCGGCTGTGGAGTGCCGGGGCCGGGTGTCGACGCGGGCGGTGCAGGGCTCATCCTCGGGCCTGGTCGGGGTGCTTGCCCATCGCCCGGGCGATGCAGGCGAAGGTCAGTCCGGCGAGCAGGCCGAAGACGAGGTGGGCGCCGAGGCTGGAGGAGGTGACGTCGTTCCATTCGAAGACGGGCATGCCCATGTTGGCGGGCATGATCCACAATGCGCCGACGGTCCACCACACGGCGCCGTACGCCAGGCCGAGGACGACGGCGGGGGCGGGGGCGGGGCGCTGGGCGAAGGACCCGAGGAGCACGCCGAAGGTGACGCCGGCGAAGAGCGCGATCGCGAGGTGGATCAGCCATCCGGCGAAGGCGCTGGTGGAGCCGAGGAGACCGGCGACCATGGTGATCATCGCGGTGTCCGTCATCGGCTTTGACACCGACATCCAGATGCCCATCCCGATGCCGCCGACCAGTCCGGCCGCGGCGCCCCACACCGCGTGGAGCGGGATCGCGCCGGTTTTCATCGCGCCGGTTCTCGGGGATGCCTGCTCGGTGGTGGCCATGGTGAACGTCCTTCCTGATTCGTTCGCTTTCCGCTCTCGTCGCTGACGGTAGGACGCCGGGCAGGTGCGGGTATGTGAGCGCGCTTACGTACCGGGGAGTAGATCGCTCGGCTGTCAGGGGGACTTCACCGCGGTCAGCAGGGGTCGGCGTATTCGTCCAGGGGCCGGGCGTCGGCGATGCAGGCGATGCGGGCGGTGAGCCCGCGAAGCTCGGGCGGGAGCCGGTCGGGGTCGGCGGTGACGTCGGACGTGGCTCACCCTGCGCCACGAAACCAGCCGCACCGTACGGACGGCGGCCCTCACCGCCTGGGCACTCCCCGTCGTCACCGTCACCGGCCTCGCACTGCGCCGGGGCACCATGCCCGAGCGGCCCCGCCCCGTCGTACTGCGCCCGGCCGCCGCCCTGCAGGCCGTCGTCGCCGTCCGGCACCTCACCCGCCGCTGACCGCCGCGGGTGCCCCCGTCTGGCCCGGAACACATTCCCGCGCCGGAATCGCCGTTTCCTGAGCAAGGAATGAGAATTCCCGCAATGCTGCCGATGGGTCGCATGCAAGGATGTCGCCCGTGACCGGATCGTCCTCCTCGCCCGTCGCCGAAGGCACGCCTCGCGACCACGGCCTGGGTCCCCGTGCCGCTGCCGCGCTCGTCTTCGGGTCCTCGGCCGCGGTCCTGGTGGTGGAGATCGTCGCCTTGCGACTGCTGGCTCCCTACCTCGGCCTCACCCTCGAGACCAGCACCATGGTGATCGGTATCGCCCTCACCGCGATCGCCGTCGGCTCCTGGCTGGGTGGGCGCATCGCCGACCAGGTCAATCCACGCCGGCTCCTGGGCCCCTCGCTGGGGCTCTCGGGAGCGGTCGTGGCGCTCACCCCCGCCGTGCTGCGCACCACCGCGGAGTGGGCACCGGCGATGCTCTTGTTGATCGCGTCGCTGACCATCCTCGTGCCGGGCGCGCTGCTCTCCGCGGTGACGCCGATCGTGACCAAGCTGCGTCTGACCAGCCTCGCCGAGACCGGAACGGTGGTCGGCCGGCTGTCCGGCGTCGGCACCGTCGGCGCCATCGTCGGCACGGTCCTCACCGGCTTCGTCCTCGTCTCGCGGCTGCCGGTCAGCGGCATCCTGATCGGCCTCGGCACCCTGCTGGTGGTCGGCTCGGCGCTGGTCGAGTGGCGAACGCGCGGATGGAGCAGCGCCCCTGCCCTCGCACTCGCGGTCATCGCCGGCGGCCTCGCCACCACGGTCGCGCCCGGTGCCTGCGACACGGAGACCAGGTACCACTGCGCACGGGTCGTCGCGGACCCCGACCGGGGTAGCGGTCGCACACTCGTTCTCGACGGCGTGCGGCACTCCTACGTCGACATCGACGACCCGACCTTCCTCCGGTTCGAGTATGTGCGGGCCATCGCGTCGGTGGTCGATGCCGCCTTTCCCCAAGGTGAGCCACTGGCTGCCCACCACCTGGGCGGCGGCGGGCTCACCTTCCCCCGTTACCTCGCCGCAACGCGGCCCGGGACGCGCAGCCTTGTGTCCGAGATCGACAGCGGGGTCGTGCGCATCGACCGCGACCAACTGGGCCTGAGGGCACAAGGCGGACAAGGCGGTATCGGCGTACGCGTCGAGGACGGCAGGCTCGGCCTGCGGCGACTGGACGCCGGCAGTCGTGACCTCGTCGTCGGTGACGCCTTCGGGGGCGTCAGCGTGCCGTGGCACCTCACCACGGTGGAAGCGATGACGGACGTACGGCGGGTGCTCAACGAAGACGGCCTGTACGTCGCCAACCTCATCGATCACGGTGGTCTGGCCTTCGCACGTGCTGAAGTAGCCACGCTCAGCGAAACCTTCGAGCACGTCGCCCTCGTCGGCAAACCCACCGATATCGGCCTCGATCCGACCGCCACCTCCGAGGGCGGCAATCTGGTGGTGCTCGCCTCCGACCGACCGGTCGACCTCCGCGCGACCCAGGAAGCGCTGGACGCCCGGCAAACCGGCTGGAAGATCGCCACCGGCGACGGCCTCACCTCATGGATCGGCCATGCCAAACCGCTCACCGACGACCACGCGCCCGTCGACCAGCTCCTCCAGCCCTACAGCCCACGGAGCGGCCAGTAACGGGGCACCTGATGCGCGGACGCCGGCGTCGAGGTGCATCTGCTGCGGAAAGATCGCCGGGCACGGCCCGCTCACGACCACGCAGCGTTACCAGCACTCTACGTGCACAAAATGATCAAGGGGCCGTTTCGGATTGCTCCGAAACGGCCCCTGACCTGCGACTCTTTCGAGTCGGGACGACAGGATTTGAACCTGCGACCCCTTGACCCCCAGTCAAGTGCGCTACCAAGCTGCGCCACGTCCCGATGCCCGCTGACCTGGGGTTTCCCCTGGGTGAACGCGCAGGAGAACGATACCGCATTTCACGGGGTGGTCGCGCGCACCTTTCCGCTACCGGTGTCCCCCGGTGCCGGCGTGCGGTGCCGGGGAGCCTGGTCTCAGCCCGCGTCGCCGGTCAGCTCCGGATGGGCCGCGACCAGGCGTTTCGGTGCCGCCTGGAGCCAGGAGTCGGTCAGGATCGAGCGCAGTTCGTCGTCGTCGCGCACCGCCGCCAGACGGACCCGGATCCAGGCGTAGTTGTCGTCGTGCCCCGCGCGTACGAAGAACTTCTCGGGCTCCGCCGCGATCAGCTCGGCCCGTTCCTCCTTGGGACACTTCACCCCGATCGAGGTGTCGTCGTCGGCGAGCGAGACGAAGATCTTCCCGCTCACCCGGAAGGTCGGCATGCCCCAGGCGAGCTTCTCGCTGCTCTCCGGGAGCGACAGTGCGATCAGGCGGACGTCCTGCGCGGTCGCGGCCATCCCCGAGACTCCTCTCCAGCCACCGGTGAACCCTTGTCCCCCGACGACCGTAGCCCCGGCCACCGGGCACCGGCCACCCGCCACCGGGCTCACCCCCGCCGGTCCGCTCCCCGGTCCTCCCGCTCGTGCACCAGCGCCACCAGCTCCGCCGCCAGCGCCTTGACCGTGGCGAGCCCGTCCGTCCCCCACCGCCGCGGCACCACGTCCACCGCGCACACCGTGCCCAGGACGATCCCGCGCCGGTCCGTCAGCGGCGCGCCCACGTACGACCGCACCCCGCTCTCGTCCACCACCGCGTTGCCCGCGAAGCGCGCGAAGTCCCGTACGTCCTCCAGTACCAACGCCCGCCGCCGCACCACCACGTGCGGGCAGTAGCCGTGGTCGCGGGCCAGGACCCGCGCCGGGTAACCGCTCGGCGGGGCCTCGGCCGCGTGGTGCAGCCCGGCGAAGAACTGCCGTTCCTCGCCGATGAAGTTGACCCCGGCGTACGGCGCGTCGAGCGCGTGCGCGACCCGCCTCGCGAAGGCGTCCAGCTCGGCGTCCGTCCGCTCGCCCAGGCCCAGTTCGCGCAGCCGGACGACGCGCGCGGGCGCCTCCCGGTCCACCGGCGTGAGCAGCAGGTGTCCGGTCGATTCGTAGTACGTCATGGCGGTTCCCCCGACTCCGAAGACGAAGAGCTGACGGTGAAGGCTTTTTCCTTGAACGTGCACAACAGATGGCGGACGAGGGCGGCCAGCGTCCCCGTCCCGGAGCTCGTCAGGCGCGCGTCGCACCGTACGACGGGCACCTCGGGCCCGAGCCCCACCGCCTCGCGGACCTCGTCGGGCGCGTAGCGGTGACCGTCGTCGAATTCGTTGACGGCGACGATGAAGCCGATCCCGCGCCGCTCGAAGAAGTCCACGGCGGGGAAGCAGTCGGCGAGGCGGCGGGTGTCGGCGAGCACCACCGCCCCGAGTGCGCCCGCGCACAGCTCCTCCCACAGGAACCAGAAGCGGTGCTGTCCGGGCGTGCCGAAGAGGTAGAGCACGTGGCGCTCGTCCAGGGTGATCCGGCCGAAGTCGAGCGCGACGGTCGTGGTCGACTTCGCCTCGACGCCGTGCAGCGGGTCGGCGGCCGTGCTGAGGTCGCTGAGCAGTTCCTCCGTGCTCAGCGGCTCGATCTCGCTCACCGCGCCCACGAAGGTGGTCTTGCCCGCGCCGAAGCCCCCGGCCACCAGGATCTTCAGCGTCGCCGGGGCGGCGTCACAGTCGTTTGCGTAGGCCATCGAGCACCGCCAGGAGCAGGGACTGGTCTGCGGCCGCGAACCCGTCGCCGTCGCCGCCGATGCCGATGCCGATGGCGGGGAACCGGGGCGCCTGCGCCATGACGGCCCCGTATTCCATCAGATCGGACAGCAGCACCTTCACGACGACGGCCGGCAGCCGCAGCTGCCCGGCGACCTCGGCGACGGTGACGGCCGCGGCTCCGGCGCACAGCCGCAGTGCGAGGGTGTGCTCGGCGCCGAGCGGGGCGCGCGGCCGCACCCCGGTCGCGGTCACCAACGAGAGCAGGTCGAGGGCGACGCCCGGCCTGGTGCGGCCGCCGCTGGCGGTGTACGGGCGCATCACCCGGCCCGCCGAGTCGTCGATCCACGGCGTGTCCCGCCCCTTCGCGTACGCCCCGTTCGCGTACGGGCCCTTCGCGTACGCCCCCGTCGCGCGGGCCCTCATCGCTCCGGGTCGGCGACGGGCCGCCGCGGCGGGGCCGCCAGGTACGGTCGTACGCTCTTGACCAGCATCGCCATCTCGTAGCCGAGCACCCCCGCGTCGGCTTCGCGGTCGGCGAGGACGGCCAGGCAGGTGCCGGAGCCGGCCGCGGAGACGAAGACAAGCGCGGTGTCGAGCTCGACCACGACCTGCCTCACCTCCGCGCCGTCCCCGAAGCGGGAGCCGGCGCTGCGGCCCAGCGAGTACAGCCCGGACGCGAGGGCCGCCAGGTGGTCGGCGCTGTCGGCGTCCAGACCGTGCACGCACGTCACGAGCCCGTCGGCGGTGAGCAGTACGGCGCTGCGCGTGTACGGCACGCGCTGCACCAGGCCGCTGAGCAGCCAGTCGAGGTCCGAGAGCCGGCTGCCGGTCTTCGTCGCCACTTCGCCGCCCATGGGGGTGCGCTCCTTGCTGAGGTGAGGGGTGGGGGTCATGCCTGGTTCTCCGACTGGGCGAGGCCGAAGCCCCGTTGGAAGGCGGCCATCAGGCCCGGGTCGTGCAGGGGTTGCTCGGGGTCCGCGGCCCGCCGCGGGGCGGGTGCGTCGCGCAGCTGGGGCGCGAGGTGCTGCTGGGCGCGGCGCCGGGGCAGCGCGGGCCGCGCATCGCCTGCGGCGCGCGCGGCAGGCACGGACACCGCCTCGGCCGCCTCCCCGACCCGAGGCGAGGGCAACGCCCGGCCCGCCCCCTCGAACCAAGGCCCGGCCGAAGGCGGGGGCGAACCCGACGCCAACGCACCTGCGCCAGCCCCGGCCCCGCCCCCGGAAACAGGCCCGCCCCAGGCCTCGACCGCAGGCCCCGGCATGGGACCGGCCGAAACCGGCGCGCCCGCCCGACGGGAGGGCAGCGGCCGAGCCGCATCCTCGGGCCGAGCCTCGGCCGAAGGCCCGGCCGAAACCGGCCCGCCGGCCTGAGGCGAGGGCAGCGGCCGGGCCCCACCGTCGCGCCGGGCCTCGGCCGAAGGCCCGGTCACGGCCTCGGGGGAGGCCATCGCCCCGGCCGGGGGCGAGGACAGCGGAGCTGCGCCAGGCCCGGGCGAGACCACGGGCCCGGGGACAAGTTCGGCCCAGCCCTCGGCCGCGGCCTCTGGCGGAGGCGCGGCCTCAGCCCGGGACTCGGCCGAAGGCCCCGGCGAGGCCACGGGCCCGGAGGCAGGTTCGGCCCAGCCCTCGGCCGCAGGCCCCGCCGAGGGCGCGTCGGGGGCCGCGGCCTCAGTCCAAGGCCCGGGTGTCCGCCCGGTCGCAACCGGCGGCGTCGCCCGACGCGAGGGCAGCGACCGGGCCGCACCCTCGGGGCGAGGCTCGGCCGAAGGCCCGGTCACCGACTCGGGCGTGGCCGTCGCCCCGGCCCAGGGCGAGGACGGCGGAGCTGCGCCAGGCCCCGGCGAAACCACAGGCCCTGCGGGGAGCGCGGCTGAGGCCTCGGCCTCAGCCAAGGGCTCGGCCGCTGGCCCCGGCGTGGGGCCGTCCGAAACCGGCGGCCCCGCCCCGCGCGAGGGCAGCGGCCGGGCCTCGGGCCGGGGCTTGGCCTCCGGGTCCGGCACGGGCCCTGCCGAAACCCGGGCGCCCGCCCGCCGCGAGGGCGGCGGAGCAGCCGCGGGGACGGGCGGGACCACGGGCGCGGCCTCGGCCCAGGACCCGGCAGCAGGCTCCGGCCGGGGCGCGGCCTCGGCTCGCGGGTCGGTCGCAGGCTCCGACAGAGGCGCGGCCTCGGCCCACCGGTCGGTCGCAGGCTCCGACAGAGGCACGGCTTCGGCCCGGGACCCGGCCACAGGCTCCGACAGCGGCGCGGCTTCGGCCCAGGGTCCGGCCGCAGGCTCCGGCAGCGGCGCGGCTTCGGCCCGGGACCCGGCCGCAGGCTCCGACAGAGGCGCGGCTTCCACAGCCCAGGGCCCGGCCGCAGGCTCTGGCCGGGGCGCGGCCTCGGCCCGCGGGTCGGCCGTCGGCTTCGGTGGGGGCGCGGCTTCGGCCCGCGGGTCGGGCGTCGGCTTCGGTGGGGGCGCGGGTTCGGCCCGCGGGTCGGTTGCAGGGGCCGGGTGGGGCGTGGGGGTGGGCCGGGCGGTGGGCTGTGGGGCCGCGCAGCCGGGGCCGGGGCCGCCGCGCCAAGCCTCCGGCACGGGGAGCCGTACGGGCTCCAGCGGCGGCATCGCCGTCCCCGCCCCGGTCCCCCACGACGTGGCCCGCGAGCCACCCGCCGCGTCGGCCGCGGTCGGCGCCTCCGCGCCCAGCAGCTCCTGCGGCAGCACCAGGACCGCCAGCACCCCGCCGTAGATGTTGGACTTGAGCTCCACGGCGATGCCGTGCCGGCGGGCCAGCGCCGATACGACGTACAGGCCGATCCGTCCGTCCGCCAGCAGGTGCCGGACGCTGATCTGGTCGGGGTCGTCGAGCAGGGCGTTCATCCGGTGCTGTTCCTCGACCGGCATGCCGAGCCCCCGGTCCTCCACCTCGACCGCGATCCCGGCGGTGACCCGCTCCGCGCGCAGCACCACATCGGTGTCGGGGGCGGAGAACACCGTGGCGTTCTCGACGAGTTCGGCGAGCAGGTGCACCACGTCGGCGACGGCGTGTCCGCGGACGCTGCCGCCGGCCGGGGGCACCACCTTGACCCGGGTGTACTGCTCGACCTCCGCGACCGACGAGCGGAGCACCTCGCTCAGGTCGATGGGCCGGGTCCACTGGCGGCGCGAGGCGGCGCCGCCCAGCACGGCGAGGTTCTCGGCGTGGCGGCGGATGCGGGTGGCGAGGTGGTCGACGTGGAAGAGCTCCTTGAGCAGGTCCGGGTCCTCGACCGTGTCCTCCAGGTCGTCCAGCAGCGAGATCTCGCGGTGCACGAGGGACTGAAGCCGGCGCGCGAGGTTGACGAAGACCTCGACCTTGCGCTCGCTGTCGGACGGGGCTGCCGGGCCGGCCAGCCGTAGGAGAGTGGCGTGGGCCTGTTCCCGGGCGCCGCGCAACTCCTGCGAGAGCAGCCAGAACTCGTCCACGCCGGCCGGGTCGGCGCCCGCCGGCGGCGACGTCGGGCCGCCCCGCACCGGACGGGGCGGGGTCTCGCCGCGCTCCAGCCGGTCGGCGGCCGTACGCAGCTCCTGGCGGCCGCGCACACTGGAGCGGCGCAGCGCCTCGCACCGATCCCGTACGGCCTTGGCGGCGCGCTGGGCTCCGAGCAGGGCCGCGGCGAGTGCTCCGACCACGAGCAGGGCGCAGCCGGTGAGCACCGGCCACAGCCGGGCGTCGCGGTCGCCGGCTCCCCCGCCGAGCTGGAGGGTGAAGATCACCGCGGCGGCGCCGCTGAGCCCCGCGGCGAGCGTGGGCAGTACGGCGGCGCGTACCAGCTGGGGGCGTATCTGCCGGCTGGGACCGGTGACGGCGTGTCTCGACGGGGCGTGGCGGGCGGCGCGGGGTCCGGACATCGGCGTCCTCGGTACGTGGGGCCCGGCCCCCAGCGTTCCCGGGGTCCGGTGTTGATCACCGAATACCCACGCTAGACCCCACCGTCCCGCCGTCGACTGCCAGTTGGTGAACTTCGCGGGCGTGCTTCCCGCTCCCGGTGGAGCGCTCGCACAGCAGCCCGATTGTGCTGGGTCGCCTCCGGCTCGCGGAACGCGGCAGCCGGGACGGCTCGTACGCCCGGGGGCGCAGTCCGCGGTCCGCCGCACGTACGCGCGCTCCTCGGAAGGACGGCCCGGCAGCAGCGGTGAGCTCCTCGACCGGGCCGCGTCACGAGGGATCGTCCGTGGGTGCCGTCCATCGAAACAGCGGCAAACACCGATAAACAGCGGCAAATAGCGGGAAATGGCGGCCCGCAACCTTCAGGACAGTGCCGCGCTCCGGAGCATTGGCGAGGGCGCGACCGACATCGTCGACGCTGCCTGTGACGCTGACGCACTCCGCCTCCCCAAGGGGGGTGTCGAGCGCAGCCCCCGTGAACAACCGCCAAAGAATCCCGGGCTCTTGCCGCGCGCCCCCGCGCACGCTTCACTGTCGATCACCCCACAGGAGAACCCCGCCCCACGACATCGAAGGGCTTCCCTTGACTGCCGTACCCGTACGCCGCCTGAGTGCCGTCACCGCAGCGGCCTGCGCCCTCGTCCTCGGCGCGGCCCTGCCGTCCTCCGCGATCAACTCGTACAACGCGACGCCGGCGCCCGAACGCACCGAGGTGGGCGCCCTCGTCGCCACCTGGGATAACGACGGCGACCCGGCCACCCCCGACCGCGTCGACTGGGTCTGCTCCGGCACCATGATCGACGCGGACACCTTCCTGACCGCCGCGCACTGCACCACCGACTGGCCGGCGAACGTGAAGTTCTACGTCTCCCTCGACCAGGATGTGCAGGCCGGCCTGGACGCGGCCGCGGCCCAACACCCTGGTGACCCGGCGGCCGTGGCACGGGCCGTCGCCGTACAGGGCGCCGCCCACAACCACCCCGAGTACCCGGGCCCAGCCTCCGATAATCACGACATCTCGGTCATCGAGCTCCCCGCCGCCGAGGTCGGGGCCCGCTGGACCTTCACCCCCGCCACCCTCCCCGAGGCCGGAGCGCTCAGCGCACTGGGCCCGCAGGGACTGCACGACACCCCCTTCTCCGTCGCGGGATACGGAACCCAGGAGGCCGCACGCGGCCCCGGCGGCCACACCCACCCCGGCGGCGGCGTCCGCATGAAGGCCCCCGTCGGCTTCGACGCCCTCAACAACGCCTGGGTGCGCCTGGCCATGACCGCGCCCCAGGGCAACGGCGGTGCCTGCTACGGCGATTCCGGCGGCCCGAACTTCGCCACCCTGGGCGGCAAGCTCACCCTGGTCGCCACCACCATCACGGGTGACGGCCCCTGCTACGCCACGAACGTCTCGTACCGCCTGGACACTCCCGGCGCCCGCGCGTTCCTGTCCCCCTTCGCCAAGCTGCCCTAGTGCTGTGACCTCCACTCACCCGGTGCCGCCGGACCCCGCGTCCGGCGGCACCGGTACGTCGGGCGTCCCTCACGCCCGTCAGACGGTGTCCAACCGAGGTGCGTCGGGCCGAGAAACATTCCTGCGCGACCTCTTGACGCTCTGTCACATGAGCCACATATTACGAGCCAGTAAAACTGACCAGTAACTGCGCGCAGCCTCACGGCAGGCGGACGGGACCGCCTTGCCGTCGGCCCCGTGCGTCCTTCGGCCTCCGCCGGCCGGATGGCGCCCGCCCTCCCCCACCACGAGAGGCACCGCCATGCGATCAGTTCCATCGAGCCGCCGTGCCCGCGCCACCGTCGCCGCCGTCACGGCAGCGGCGGCCCTGGCCACCGTTTCCGGCCTCGGCGCCAACTCCGCCTCCGCCGCCGAGACCGCCCTCAACCGCTATGTGGCGCTGGGGGATTCGTATGCCTCGGCGGCCGGGGTTCCGGACCAGGTCGACTCCGCCTGCACGCGCTCCCACCGGAACTACCCCGCACTGGTGAGTTCGGCGCTGGCGCCCGCCGCCCACACGGACGTCACCTGTGGCGGCGCCACCACCGTGCACATGAGCACGGCCCAGAACCCGTCCGCACCACCCCAGTTCGACGCGCTGAGCGCCGACACCGATCTCGTCACGCTCACGATCGGCGGCAACGACGTCGGCTTCGCGAGCATCATCGTCCGCTGCGTGACCCTGGGCCTGTTCAACCCGGGTGGTTCGCCCTGCAAGAACAGCTACACCTGGACCGGCTCCGACAAGCTCGCCGCCGCGGTCGACTCCACCGCTCCCAAGATCGCCGCCACCATAGACGGCATACGTCAGCGCGCCCCCCGGGCCAGGATCATGATCACCGGCTACCCCGCGATCCTTCCCGACGACGGCACCAACTGCCCCTCGGTCGTCTCGATCGCCCGGGGCGACGCCCCCTGGCTGCGGGACACCCAGAAGCGCCTCAACACGGTGATCGCCGCGCAAGCCGCGGCGCACGGTGCGACGTACGTGGACACGTACACCAAGTCCATCGGCCACGACATCTGCAAGCCGGCCGGGACCCGCTGGATGGAACCCCTCGTCACCAGCGCCGCAGCGCCGTTCCACCCCAACGCGGCCGGTGAGCGGGCGATGGCCGACGCCGTTCTCGCCACGCGCTGAACCGGCCGGCGCGCTCTCCGCTGGCTCGGTCCACCCGTGCCTGTCCGGCGCCGGGCGCCGGACAGGACCCGGTCAGCGGTTGTCGTCGAGTTCCTGGTGCATCTGCGGTTGGTCGTCCTGGTCGTGCGTGAGGGCGAACTTCTGGATCTCGTTGTATCCCTTGGACGCGATCCCGACGATCTCCTTGTAAGGGTTGACGCCGGTGGTCTTCTTTGCGGCGCCGCCGAGGAGGCCGCCGCCTACGCCGCTGACCAGGCCGTGGCCGGCGGACAGGGGGCCCGCGGCCGCGCCGAGCACGCTCTTGGGCAGGCCGGCCATGTCGGCGTACTTGTCACCCAGGGCGTGGCGGACCATCGCGATGAACGCGTCGTGGACGCCCGGCGGGTAGAACTTCTTGTAGAAGTCGACCGCCTGCTTGGTCATGAAGACACCGTGCTCGGTCTTCTGCCACTCCTTGTCCCGCTGGGAGTTCCACAGCCGCTCGACTTCGTCGGCGTCCTTGGGCAGCAGCCACTTCTCCGGGGTGCCGAGGTAGTGGTTGACGTAGTGCCAGGCACAGATGAAACCGTGCGCGTCGTCCTTGGACACCTCGATCCCGAGCCGCTTCATGGCCTGCAGGATCTGCGTGGAGAACACGCAGGCCGCGCCGGTGGTGTACTTCTGGGAGACGGGCTCCCCGTACGTGGCGTAGTCCCACTGCCCGCTCTTCTTGTGGAGCTGGCGCACCGAGGCGTGGACCAGGCGGACCTTGGTGACGTTCGCGGCGAGGGTGCCGTCGCGCATGGCGTTCTTGTTGCCCATGTCGATGAACAGGCGCGAGGACTGCGACAGGCGCCGGCCGGGTCCGTCGACGCCGCCGAGCCGGCCGGTGGAGCGCAGCGTGAACGCCCCGGTCGGGGAGAGGTAGGTGCCGATCAGGCCGACGGTGCCCTGGAGCATGGACACCTCGCCGTGGTGGTGGGCGAAGAAGCCCTCGGCGGCCTTGACGTCGGCCTCGGACCAGTCCGGCGGGGCAGCGGTGGCCGCCTTGAGGAACTCGGCCAGGCGCGGCGGGAGTCCGGAGAGGTCCGGGCCGGGCTTGAGGGTACCGATGGTCCGGAACAGGGCGTTGACCCCGTCGATCTCCTTGTTGTCGATCAGGTCGGACACGAGCTGGTCGGCCGCCGGGTCACCGACCTTGCTCGCCGCTTCTAGTTCTTGCGCCACATACTGGGCCGTCAACGCCACAACGGGACTCCGTCCTCGGAGATGGGTGGGGGGAAGCGCGTGCCGGGCCCTGGCGCGGGATCGCCGGGCGGCGGCCTGCGCGGGCCGGTCCACCAGCATGCTGGCGGGGACCCGCGGGCGACCGGAACACCCCCGAGGGAACGGATCGTTTCGCCCTCACCCGAACGGACGCGCGAGCCTCCGAGGCCGGCGGCGGTCTGCGGATGCCCTGCTCGGGGGCGGCCGGACGGTTCGCCGCCCTGGAAGCGAGAGCCCGCCCTCGCTTCCAGGTGCACGGCACACCCCACCTCGGTCAGGTGGTCGAGGGCGTCCTCGGTCCCGGGCCGCCCGCCAGGTCGAGATCGCTCCGGGAAGGCTCGACCGCCGACACGTCCAGGAGCTTCGGGCCGCGCCACGGGCGGGCGAACTGCCGGGCGACCGGGAGCCACCAGCGGTCCGTCGGGAGCTGGCCGGCCGGTTCGAAGGGCTGGCCCGGCACGGGGAGGGCGACCTTCTGCCCGGCATCCTCGGCCGCGTCCGCGGTCCACTCCCCCGGCTCCGCCCACGCGTGGAGAGCCAGATTGAAGGTGCCCCAGTGGATCGGCAGCAGCGTGCCGTGCGGGGTGCCGCCCTGCAGGTCGAGGTGGGCGCGCATGCCCTCCTCGGGGGTCATGTGGATGTCGGGCCAGTACTCCGAATACGCCCCGATCTGGATCATCGTGGCGTCGAAGGGCCCGTGCTCGGCTCCGATCTGCTCGAAGCCGGGGAAATAGCCGGTGTCCCCGCTGTGGTAGATCCGGTGCTCGTCGCCCGCGACGACCCAGGAGGCCCACAGGGTGTGCTGCTGGTTGCGCAGGCCGCGTCCGCAGAAGTGCCGGGCCGGGGTCGCCGTGAGGGAGAGCCCGGCGACCTTGGTGCTCTCGTTCCAGTCCAGCTCGCGCAGCCGGTCGGCCGGTACGCCCCAGCGCTCCAGGTGTGCGCCGACGCCCAGCGGGACGGCGAAGACCGTGTCCGTACCGGCGAGGTCCTTGATCGTCGGCAGGTCGAGGTGGTCGTAGTGGTCGTGCGAGATGACCACGACGTCGACCTTCCCCAGCGAGGCCAGCGGGACCGGCACCGGGTGCAGCCGCTTGGGGCCGGCGAAGGGGAAGGGGGAGCACCGCTCGCCCCACACCGGGTCGAACAGCACCCGGCGCCCGTCGATCTCCGCGAGCACGCTGGAGTGGCCCATCCAGGTCAGGCGCAGACCGCTCGCGGGCGGCTTCGCCAGCTCCGCGAGGGTCGTCGGGTACACCGGGACCGACGCGGCGGGGCTGCGCCGCGCCCGCTGCTCCCGGTGGAAGTAGACCTTGGCGAACTCCGCCATCGACCCCGAGGGCCTGGTCCGGGCCCCGACCGGATTCTGGAAGACGCCGTCGGCGAAGTTCGGCGAGCGGCGGATGCGCTCCAGCCGGGCACCGGACGGATCAGCGCCGAAGGCTTCGGGCCGCAGGGCACGCAGCCGCGGACGCAGGGGACGGGAGCCGGTCAAAGCGCCTCCAGGCAGGATGGGGGTCGGGACGGTCGTCGGTCTACGACCATCCCAACGCGCACCGGCCCCGAAGGATTCCGCTCGCGGCCCCCGCCCGCTCCGCCGCCCCCGGTCACGCCCCGCCCCCCGCCCCAGCTCCCCCGTCCGCTCCCGGCCCGGGTCCTACAGCGGCGGCCAGGTCCTACAGCGGCAGCAGGTCCGGCCGCTTCGCCTCGACGTGGTCCCCGGAGGATTCCCCGCGCAGCCGTCGGCCGATCCACGGCACGAGGTGGTCGCGCGCCCACTGGATGTTGTCCCGGGTCACGTCCACCGAACCGCGCGGCCGCTGCGGCGGCCACGGCTGGTCGGGGTCGGTCGGCACGTCGAGCCCGAGCACCTGCGCGGCGCGCAGCGCGACCCGCGTGTGCCCCTCGGGCGAGAGGTGCAGGCGGTCCGCGTCCCAGGCCCGCCGGTCCTGTACGGACTTCAGCGACCAGAGGTCGAGCACCGGGCAGTCGTAGCGGTCGGCGATGGCGCGGACGTGTGCGCTGTACGTCGCCACCTTGCCCCGCAGGTGCTTGAGGACCGGCACGCCCCGGGTGTCGAAGCCAGTGGTGATCATGACCTGGCCGACGGACCCGGCGAGGTCCGCGACGGCCGCCTCGAACCGCTCCGCCACGTCGTCCGGGTCGCTGCCGGGCCGGATGATGTCATTGCCCCCCGCGCAGAAGCTGACCAGGTCCGGCGCGAGGGCCTTGGCTCTCGGAAGCTGGTCGGCCACGATCTGGTCGAGGAGCTTCCCGCGCACCGCCAGGTTCGCGTACCGGAAGTCGTGCTCTTCGCGCTGATCGGCCAGGAGCACGGCGAGCCGGTCCGCCCAGCCGAGATACGAATCCCCGGGTCCCGGGTCCCCCACGCCTTCGGTGAAGCTGTCCCCGATCGCCGCGTACGAGCCGATGGTCTTGAGTTTCGTCGTCGTCGCTGCCACGGGACACCATCTTTCCTTCCCGTGAGCAACCTACGCCAACGTAATGAGGGGTTGACGGACCGTGATCTGTACCACGCGGGGGATAAGGAATAAGTACGCGTGAGGCCGGGACCCCCCTCGGGTCCCGGCCTCACGCGTGTCCGTGCCCCGACGGCGGGTGCCGTCAGATGCTCACGCCCTTCGAGCGGAGGTAGTTCACGGGGTCGATGTCCGAGCCGTACGACGGGCCCGTGCGGATCTCGAAGTGCAGGTGCGGGCCGGTCGAGTTGCCGGTGGAGCCGGAGAGGCCGATGCGCTGGCCGCCGGTGACGCTCTGGCCGGACGAGACGGACAGCGAGGAGAGGTGGGCGTACTGCGAGTAGGTGCCGTCCGTGTGCCGGATGACGACCTCGTTGCCATACGCGCCGGCCCAGCCGGCGGAGACCACGGTGCCCGCGCCGACCGCCTTGACGGTGGTGCCGGAGCTCGCGATGAAGTCGACGCCGGTGTGGTAGCCGGAGGACCACATGCTGCCCGCGACCTTGTACTGGGTGGAGATGCCGCCGCTGAGCGGGGCCACGAAGCCGGAGGCCGACTGCTGCTCGGCCGGAGCCTCTGCGGCGGAGTCCCGCTCCACCGGAGCGGGCTTCTCGACCGGCTTCGAAGCAGCCTTCGGGGCCGTCTTCGGGGCGGCCTTGGGAGCGGCCTCAGGAGCGGGCTTCGGGGCGGCCTTCGGAGCCGCCTCCGGAGCGGGGGCGGGGTCGGCCGGAGCCGCCTCACCCGACCCGCCGAGCGTCAGCTTCAGGCCCGGGTGGATCAGCGACGGGTTGGCACCGACGGCCTCGCGGTTGTCGGCGTACAGCTGCTGCCAGCCACCGGCCAGGTGGCGCTCCGCCGCGATCTTGGAGAGGTAGTCGCCCGGGACGACCGTGTAGACGGTCGGCGCGGCCTGCACGGCGGCGACGGGCGCGGCCTGCACGGCGGCGAGGGACGCGGCCTGCAGCGAGACGGGGACCTGCGGGGCCACTGCGGGGGCCACCGCGGTCGCGGCGGCCGGGGCACCGGCCGCGTGGGCGCCGGCGGCACCCATCAGCGGCAGCGCGAGGGCCGCGCCACCGGTGCCGGCGACGGCGAAACCGCGGGATATCGAGAGGGACTTGGGACGGCGGTGCTTACCCTTTGCAGGCATGTCGAATTCCTCTCCGGCGCCTGCGAGGTGAGCTGTCGGGTTCGGACTGGAGATGTCCGGCCGTTCATGTGCGGGACATGTACGGCTTCACCCCGAGCCGTACCGGCGAAAAGATCTCCGGCACAGCGGCTTACCTGGTTCCCCCGCTCCTGCCGCGCGAAATAGTCGGGTGCGGTTCCCGGGCGGCGGCAGGATTCGGCGGTCCACCCGGATCGATCGCGAAGGTAATCCCTGACGACCGCGCGGAACAAGCCATGAATTCCCTGACGGATTCGCAGGAATGAGGGATCGACGGAATTCCCGTCACCCTCCGTCCATTCCGCACCCTCAACAGCCGCTCCGACCGGGCGATTCGGCTTTCGCGATCAGGCACTCACGGTCACCGTATGATCTGGCTCACGGGGACGTGCCCGATCTCGCCTCCGGATATGGCAAGTTGGCGCCAAGTAGCTCAATTCGGACAGTTTTCCCACCATGAAGCGGAGGAGTTCCTTTGACCCAGCAGATACAGGAGCCGGAGCTGACCGGGGTGCGCAATTTCCGCGATGTAGGCGGATTGCCGACTTCTGATGGACGAAGGGTCGGGACGGGACGACTGTTCCGAAGCGGACATCTCGCACATGCCACCGAAACCGACGCAGAGTTCCTCACTTCGCTCGGCCTCCACACCATCTTCGACTTCCGCAATGGCGCCGACCACGCGCTGGAGGGGCCGGACGTCGAGCTTCCGGGCGTACGGAACGTCAACATCCCGCTCTCGGATCCGGCCGACGGCCGGGAGTTCTGGAGACTCGTCCGCGACGGCGACCTCGACCAGCTGCGCTCGATCCTGGGCGACGGCAAGGCCGCGGCCCGGATGTCGGACTCCTACCGCCGGATCATCGTGCAGCGCACCGCCGAGCACAGCCGGGTGGTCCACGCCCTCGCCGAGGACAGCGTCCCCGCCCTCATGCACTGCGCGGCCGGCAAGGACCGGGCCGGCCTGTCGATCGCGGTCACCCTGCTCGCGCTGGGCGTGGAGCGCGAGGCGATCGTGGCGGACTACCTGGAGTCGAACGCCCCGCACCGCCGCTACCGCGTGCGCCGCACCGACGCGACGGCCGAGGCCCGCTCCCCCGAGGTGATGGAGCTGCTCGCGCCGCTCTTCGACGCCCGCGCCGAGTACCTGACCGCCGCCTTCGACACCATCGACGAGACGTGGGGCGGGGTGGACCGCTACCTGGCGGAGGGCCTCGGGCTGCTGCCCGAGACCCTCGACCGGCTGCGGGAGAGACTGCTGGTCTGACCCGCCCGCACGGGGCCGTCGGTCACCTGTTGCCGACGGCCTGCTTCACCAGCGTCCTGCCGAAGTCCCACATCAGCCCGGACCCGCCGTGCGCCTCGTCCATGACTTCGCGGAAGGCGCCGACGAACCGGTCGACGTCCCGCTCGTCCACGACCAGCGGCGGAATCAGCTTGATCACCTCCAGGTGGTCTCCGGAGACCTGGGTGAGGATCCGGTGCTTCTGCAGCAGCGGCGCCACGACCATCTGCGCGAAGAGCCCCTTGCGGGCCGCCTGCAGCATCGTCCACCGGCTGCGCAGCCCCAGCGAGGACGGCCGGCCGAATTCGATGCCGATCATCAGGCCGCGTCCGCGCACCTCGTGCAGCAGCTCGTACGCGTCCACGAGGGCCGCGAGCCGCCCCCGCAGCAGGTCGCCCATCGCGCGGGCCCGCGCGACGAGCCCCTCGTCCTCCATGACCGACAGCACCGCCAGCCCGGCCGCCATCGCCTGCGCGTTGGACCCGAAGCTCGCGGAGTGCACGAGCACCCGGTCCATGGACGAGTAGACCTTCTTGAAGATCCAGTCCTTGCCCAGGGTCGCGCCGACCGGCACGTAGCCGCCCGAGAGCGCCTTGGCCACGCACACCAGGTCCGGCTCCACGCCCGGCTCGTGCTGGTACGCGTAGAAGTCCCCGGTACGTCCGAGGCCGGTCTGCACCTCGTCCACGATCAGCAGCGCCCCCCGCCGGTGCAGCATGTCCTGCGCGGCGAGCAGGAATCCGGGCGGGGCGCACAGCACCCCCTTGCCCTGGATGGGCTCGACGACGAAGGCGGCGACGTCGCCGCGCCCCAGCTCGCGCTCCAGGGCGTCCAGGTCCCCCAGCGCGATCCTCGTGTCGGGGAGCAGCGGGGCGAAGCCGTCCCGGAAGCCGCTCTCTCCGTTCACCGAGAGCGAGCCGGCGGTGAGCCCGTGGAAGGCGTGGTCGCAGTAGACGATCCTGGGCCGCCCGGTGGCGTACCGGGCGAATTTCAGGGCCGTCTCCACCGCCTCCGTACCGCTGTTGCCGAAGAAGACCCGGTCCAGGTGCGGGCTGTACGAGAGCAGTTTCTCGGCCAGCAGCCCGGGCAGCGGCTGGCAGTCGAAGCGGGTGAGGTCGGCGAGCTGGGCGTCCAGGACGTCGTGCAGGGCCCGGCGGACGACCGGGTGGTGCCGGCCCACGCCCATCACCCCGAAGCCGGCGAGCATGTCGAGGTAGTCGTTGCCCTCCGCGTCCCAGAAGTGGGCGCCCTCGGCGCGCTCGTAGACCTTGTCGAAGCCGATGGTGTGGAGCATCCGGGGCAGTTGGTGGTTGAGGTGCCGCGCGTGCAGCTCGTACCGCTCCGCTCCGCGCGCGGCCAGCAGGGACCCGAGGTCGAACCCCGCGCCCGGGCCTCGCTCGCCCTGTTCGCCCGGGCCCCTTTCGCCCGGGCCCCTTTCGCCCGTGCCCTGTTCCGCCGGGCTCATGCCGGCTTCTCCCGGTTGCCGCCGATCGTCTCCCGGGCCGCGCGCAGGGATTCCTTGAGGGAGCCCATGGTGGCGAGGACGGCGGTGGGCTCGTATCCGCAGTGCGCCATGCAGTTCGCGCAGCGCGGGTCCTTTCCGCGGCCGTACTTGCTCCAGTCGGTGTCGTTGATGAGCTCCCGGTACGTCGGCACGTAGCCGTCGCTCATCAGATAGCAGGGGCGCTGCCAGCCGAAGAGGGAGTAATTCGGAATGGCCCAGGCCGTGCAGGGAAAATCGGCCTTCCCTTCCAGGAAGTCCAGGAAGAGGGGGGAGTGGTTGAGCCGCCAGCGCCGCCGGTTGCCGCCCGCGAAGGCCTTCCTGAAGAGTTCCCGGGTCTGTTCGACGCCAAGGAAGTGTTCCTGGTCGGGGGCCTTTTCGTAGGCGTAGGCGGGCGAGATCATCATCTCGTCCACCTGTAGGTCGTCATTGAGGTAGTTGAGCACCTCGATGATCGTCTGCGGCGTGTCGGTATTGAAGAAGGTGGAGTTGGTGGTCACCCGGAAGCCGCGCTTCTTCGCCTCCTTGATGGCCGCGACCGCCTCGTCGAAGACGCCTTCCTTGGCCACCGACTCGTCGTGGCGCTCGCGCAGGCCGTCGATGTGCACGGCGAAGGCGAAGTACGGGGAGGGGGTGAACTTCTCGATCTTCTTGCGCAGCAGCATCGCGTTGGTGCAGAGGAATACGTACTTCCGCTTCGCCACCAACTGCCGGACGATCTCGTCGATCTGCGGGTGCATCAAGGGCTCGCCGCCCGCGATGGACACCATGGGCGCGCCGGACTCCAGCACGGCGCCGACCGCCTGGGCGACCGGCATGCGCTGCTTGAGCACCCCGGCCGGGTGCTGGATCTTCCCGCACCCCTCACAGGCCAGGTTGCAGGCGTAGAGCGGTTCCAGCTCGACGATCAGCGGGAACTTCTCACGCTTGCGGAGCTTTTGTTCGAGAAGATAGGTCCCGACCCTGATGGTCTGGCGCAGCGGCATGGCCATCTGGCTCACCTCCTGGGGAGCAGCAAAGAACGGTGCCATTCATAAAACGCGGGCAGTACGGCACGCAGAACACGGAAGGCCGATATTCCCCCGCGAACCGTGCCGATACGGACGAGCTCATGCTCCGGAGCGTCCACGATCACCCGGACGGCCGCAACCGGGCGTCCTCCCTCTGACGGACGACGTCCGCCCCGGGTGGCGGTCCACAGGGTCGCCGCGGACTCCATGTCGACCGCGATGGCGCCGGTGGCGCGCAGGTGCGCGCGCTCCTGGCCGCGGACGACGTGGTCGGATCCGGTCAGTGCGCCGGTGTGCACGGTCCGGCCGGGGGCGGCCCGGGCCAGCGCCTCGGCGAGCAGGGCGGTACCGGTGCAGGTGACGGCCCCCTGCGGGTCCCGGGTCTCCTCCGCGACGACCAGGTCACCGGGGTGCATGCCCGGGACCAGCCCGGCGCAGAATCCCGTCGCGAGGACGGCGGCCCGGTCCATCCCCGGCCGGTCCAGTGCCCGGGCGACGGCCCGCTCGGCCGCGCGCGGGCCCATCCCGGTGCGCAGGAGATCGCAGGCGGCCGGCGGTGCCCCGCGGACCGCGCTGCGCAGCGCCACCTGCTCGATGCGCAGCGCGCAGGCGACCAGCAGCGGGCCGGGGTCCCCGCCCCGGTCCCCTCTGGCGGCGCACATCAGGCTTCTCCGGCCGCGGCCGTGTGCGCTCCGGCCGGGGCGAGCGGTTCCCCGTACAGGTAGCGGCCGAGCGCGGTGAGCGGGAACACCTGCCGGTACAGGTGGTAGTTGATGGAGAAGTCCCAGGGGAATCCGGTGCCGGTGAAGTAGGGCTCGTCCCAGGAGCCGTCCTCCTGCTGGGTGTCCACCAGGTAGGCGATCCCCCGTTCGACGGCCTTGCCGTCCCGCTCGCCGGCCGACAGCAGGGCCATCAGCGCCCACGCGGTCTGCGAGGCGGTGGAGGCGCCCTTCCCGGCCCAGGAGGGGTCCTTGTAGGAGCGCTGGTCCTCGCCCCACCCGCCGTCCTCGTTCTGTACGGATTCCAGCCAGCGCACGGCCCGCCGGATCGCGGGGTGCCCCGGGGCGAAGCCCGCCGCGGTGAGGGCCGGGACCACCGATCCGGTCCCGTAGACGTAGTTGGTGCCCCAGCGGCCGAACCAGCTGCCGTTCGGCTCCTGTTCGGCGAGCAGCCAGGCGATGCCGCGCCGGGTCCGGGCGTCGCCCGCCCGGCCCTCGAAGGCGAGCATCTCCACCACGTGGGCGGTGACATCGGCCGAGGGCGGGTCGATGACCTCGCCGAAGTCACAGAAGGGCAGCTTGTTCGGCAGGGGGCTGGTGTTGTCGGCGTCGAAGGCGCCCCACGCGCCGTTCTTCGACTGCATGCCGAGGTTCCAGGACACCCCGCGGGCGATGGCCGCCTCGACCCGGGCCGGGTCGGGGTGCTTGATGCGGCGCAGTGCGAGGACCACCTCGGCGGTGTCGTCGATGTCGGGGTAGGTGTCGTTGTGGAACTCGAACGCCCAGCCGCCGGGGGCGAGCCCGGGCCGCCGGACCGCCCAGTCCCCGCTGCGGACGATCTCCTCGCCGAGCATCCAGTCGGCGGCCTTGACCAGCGCCGGATGGTCGGGGCGCACCCCGGCGTCGGCGAGCGCGATCGCGGCGAGGCAGGTGTCCCACACCGGGGACTGGCAGGCCTCGATCATCCGAGCGCCGTCCTCGCGCCACACCGCGAACCGGTCCAGGGATTCCAGCCCGGCGCGCATCACCGGGTGTCCGAGGTCGTAGCCGAGCAGGTGCAGGGCGATGATGGAATAGACGGCGGGCGGCTGGATCCCGCCCCAGCAGCCGTCGTTCTCCTGGCGCTCGACGATCCAGCGGGCGGCGGTGTCCATGGCCGCCTTGCGCAGCCGGCGGGGGGCGAACCGCCGGTAGACGTGCAGGGCCTTGTCCATCCGCTGGAAGGCGCCGTCCCAACTCGCCAGCGGGGCCAGGGGCTTGGCGGGATTCGCCACCCGCGCGTCGGCGTGCAGCTCGTCCAGGGCGAAGGGGGCCGGGCGGACGGGACGCAGTGCGGAGACCACGGTGAGCGGGACGATGGTCTGGCGGGCCCAGCAGCCGAAGTCATAGATGTTCAGGGGCACCCAGGGGGGCAGGAACACCAGCTCGGGCGGGAGTTCGGGCAGGTGTTCCCACTTCCACCAGCCGAAGAGCGCCAGCCAGATCCGGGTGAAGACGCGGGCGGCGGCGATCCCGCCGTGGGCGCGGATCCAGGCCGAGGCGCGGGTCATGTGCGGGGCGTCCGGCGGGTCCCCGGCGAGGCGCAGGGCGACGTAGGCCTCGATGGTGGCGGAGAGTTCGGGCGGCCCGCCGTGGAAGGTGGCCCAGGTGCCGTCCTCGCGCTGCTCGCCGCGGATGAAGAGCGCGGCGGCGTGTGTGGTGGCCTCGTCCCGGATGCCGAGGAACTGCCGCAGCAGCAGGTCCTCCGCGTCCATGGTGACGTTGGTCTCCAGGTCGCCCTTCCACCAGCCCTCGGGGGCTTGGCGCTCCAGCAGGTGCCGGGCCGCTCGCGCGGCGGCCTCGTACGCCCCCTGCCGGTCGCCGTCCGGCGGTTCGGGCAGCTCCGCGGTGGCCCGGTCCGTGTCCGGCGCACCCGACTGGCCCGCTCCGGCCTGGCCTACGGGCTTCGCCCGGGGGGGCGCTGCGACGGCTGCGGGCGGGGTGGGCGCGGTGGGCGGGGTGGGCGGCTGCGACCGGCCCGGCCGCGGGCCGGTGGGCGGGTCCGCGAGCGTGCCCTCGCGGGCGCGGGCGCCGCCCTCTTCGGCGGCGCCCCGACGAGGCGGGACCAGGTCAGGTCCACCCGGTACGGGTCCCGCTCCGGCGGCTGGGCCACCGGGGGCGCCCACCAGGCCGTACTCGGCCGGCCGACCGATTCGGCCGGACCCGTACGGGGCCTGTGGGGCCAGCGGGGTCCGCAAGGCCGAAGGCCCCGGTTCGGCGGCCGCGCCAGGGCGGTACGGGACGCCCGGGGGTCCCCCCTGGCCGGGCGGCGGGACGCCCGGAGTGGATTCGCTGCCAGCGCCAGCGCTCTCCGCGCTGCCGTCGGTCGTCGCTGTCATGGCTTCCCCTTAGAACAGTGTCCTCTGCTGTGCTGGGGTCTGCCGTCGGCCGGCGCACGCCACGCTCAGGTGGCGGCGCCGGCCGGCGACTCGCGATTCATATCCGCTGTCGGGTGGCGATCACCTCTTGCGCACGACGACGAAGTCGGCGAGGGCCACGAGCTGGTCGCGCACGCGCCCCGGCATGTCGACGTCGTCCAGGGCCCGGATCGCGACGGCGTGCTGGCGGCGTGCTTCGTCGGCGGTCCACTGACGGCCGCCGGCCGCCTCGATGAGCGCCGCGCGCGCCGCGAACTCCTCCTCCGAGAAGTTCTCGAAGTCGCTGCTCTTGGCGTCGGCGGCGAGCAGTTCGGCGAGCTCCTCGGAGGCCGGCCCACCGGCCGCGAGGGCGGCGACCACCGGCAGGGACTTCTTGCGCTGGCGCAGGTCGCTCCAGGTCTGCTTGCCGGTGGCCTCCGGGTCGCCCCAGATGCCGAGCAGGTCGTCGACGGCCTGGAAGGCGAGGCCCAGGTGGTAGCCGTACTCCTCCAGCTTGTCGGCCGTACGGTCGTCGGCGCCGCCGAGCACCGCGCCGATGGAGACGGCGCAGGCGAGCAGGGCGCCGGTCTTGTTGCCCTCCATCTCCAGGCACTCCTCGACGCTGACGCGCTCGCGGTGCTCGTAGGAGATGTCCTGCGCCTGGCCGTCGATGAGCTTGCGGCTGGCGGTGGTGAGCCGGCGGGTCGCACGGCCCGCCTCGACGGTGCCGAGCTCCAGCAGCACCTCGTTGGCGAGGGCGAAGAGGGCGTCGCCGACCAGGATCGCGAGGGCCGGTCCGTGTACCTTCCACACCGTGTCGCGGTGGCGGCGCTGCTCGTCGCCGTCCATCAGGTCGTCGTGCAGCAGCGAGAAGTTGTGCACGAGCTCGACCGCGACGGCGCCCGGGATGCCGACCTCGGCCGCGGCGCCCGCGGCCTCGGCGGAGAGCAGCGCGAGGGCCGGACGTACGGCCTTGCCCTGGTCGCCGTCCGCCGGGTTGCCCTGGGCGTCGATCCAGCCGAAGTGGTAGGCGGCGACGGTGTCCATGGGCGCCGCGAGCCGGTCGACGGCGGCGCGGAGCACGGGGGTCGACAGCGTGCGGCCGCGTTCCAGGAGGGCGATCGTGTCGGCCTTCTCGACGCCCCCTCCAGCTGTGCCCACACTGGCATCCGTGTTCTCGACAGCCGGATTCCCCGGGTTCACTGGCTCTCCTCTTGTTCCTGTACGTGCTGTGCCGGTGGTGCTGGTGGTGCCGGTCGTGCCGGTGGTGCTCGTGGTGGTCGTCATGCCGCCTCCTGCAGAGGGTGTTCGCGGTGGCGGCCGAGCGCGGCGAGTGCGGCGTGCGCCGCGCTCAGTCCGCTCCGGACGGCGCCCTCCATGGTCGCGGGCCAACCGGTGGCAGTCCACGCACCGGCCAGGTAGAGCCCCGGCGTGTCGGTGCGTGCCCCGGGGCGCAGCCGGCCGACGCCGGGGGTGGGGGCGAAGGTGGCCGTCCGCTCCCGGGTGACGAAGAAGTCCCGTACCTTGGCGCCCCGCGCGGCCGGCAGCAGCCGCTCCAGCTCGGGCAGGTACTTGGCGCGCAGGACCGGGACGGGCTCGTCGATGTCGTTCTGGGCGACGGACTGGGACAGCGCCAGGTACTGGCCTCCGTCGGGGAGCCCCGAGGAGTCGGTACGGTCGAAGACCCACTGCACCGGGGAGCCGAGTGCGGCGAAGAAGGGCTGCTTGAGCACCTTGCGGTCGTAGACCACGTGGACGTTGAGGATCGGCGCGGTGCCGATGTCCAGGAGCTTGTCGGGGTCGGCGAGGGCGCCGGCCGGCAGCAGTCCGTGCGCCTCGCGCTGCGGGACGGCGAGGACGACGGTGCCCGCGTCGAGGGACTCCTCCTCGGTGTCGATCCGCCATGCGCCTTCGGCGGTACGGGAGATGGCCGTGACCCGGCTGCGCAGCTCGGTCCGTACGCCGGCCGCGTCGAGCGCCTTGCGGGCGAGGGTGTCGTGCAGTTCGCCGAGCGGTACGCGGGCCCAGCCGATGTCGGCGGCGCCGTTCTCGGAGAGCAGGCCGGTCTTGAAGACCATGGCGGCCAGGCCCAGCGAGGACTGCTCGGCGGTGGCGTTGAGGGTGGCGATGCCGACGAGGTCCCACAGGGCCTCGATCGTACGGGCGGACTGGCCGTAGCGGCCGAGCCAGGTCGCGAAGTCCAGGCCGTCCAGCGCCGGGTCGGCGGGGTCGAGGCGGCGCAGCGCGAGGGCGGCCCGGCCGACGCTCAGCCGCTCGGCGAGCGAGAGGTGCGGGTAGCGCGCCAGGGAGCCGGCCAGGTGCAGGGGCACGGGCAGGGCGCTGCGCCGCAGCCGTCCGAGGCGCGGGCCGCCGGGGTGGGCGACGTCGAGGACGGGTACGTCGAGGCGGTCCTGCAGGGGTGCGAGGCCGCCGCCCCCGAGGCGGTCGAGGAACCACCGGTAGGCGGTGCAGCAGCGCAGGTACACGTGCTGGCCGTTGTCGACGTTGAGGTCGCCGCGCTTGAAGGAGAAGGCGAGCCCGCCGAGCCGGGGGCGGCCTTCCAGCAGGGTCACGCGGAGCCCCGCGTCGGCGAGTTCGAGGGCGGTCGTGACCCCGGCGAGCCCGCCGCCCACGACGACGGCGTGGTGGTCGAAGCCGGTCATGCGCCCTCCCCGGTGGTGCGGTGGCCCTGCGGGCCGGTCGGTCGGTGCTGCGCGGGCGAGGCGGCGCCGCGCGCGGCGGCCCGCCCGGCCCGGCCGGGGCCCGCCGGAAGAGACGCGCCCGCCGCCGTGATGGTTGCCCGGGCGCCGTCCCGGCCGGGCCGGCCCGCCGCGGCGACCGCGCACGGGGCCGTCCCCGGGGCACCGGACATGTCTTCGGTCGCGCGGCCCGCGGTGGCGGACGCACCCGTGCGGTTGGCCTGCGCGGCCCGGTGGGGCGTGGCGGCCGGGGGTGGACCGGCCGGGGCGGGCGCCGGGGGCCGGGTGGTCGGCGGCATCAGGCTCGCCTCCGGTTGCTCTGGCGGGAGATGGTCCGCGCGTCGAGGCCGGACAGGCCGCGCACGGCGACGTACGCCTTCTCGTGCGTCGGCAGCGACACGCGGCCGCGCAGCACCGCTTCCGGCTCCCGCTCGATGCGGTCCAGGAGCCGGCGGTAGATGCCGGCCATGGCGGCCACGCAGGCGCCGCTGCGCCGGTCGAGCATGGGCAGCAGCCGGTAGCCCTCGACGAACAGGGCCCGGGCGCGCCGTACTTCGTGGTGCACCAGCCCGGCGAAGTCGGAGCCGGCGGGAGCCCGGTCGCTGTGGAAGCCTTCCGAACAGCCGAACTTGGCGAGGTCCTCGGCGGGCAGGTAGGTGCGGCCGTTGCCCGCGTCCTCGCGAACGTCCCGGAGGATGTTGGTGAGTTGCAGGGCGAGGCCGAGCGTGTCGGCGTACTCCCCGGCGCGCGCGGCGTCGGGCGCGCCGGGTGTGGTGCCGAACACGCCGAGCGAGAGCCGCCCGATGGCTCCGGCCACGCAGCGGCAGTAGGCCTTGAGGTCGTCCCAGGTCTCGTAGGTCTCGCCGCGGACGTCCATCAGGACGCCGTCGATGAGTTCGTCGAGGCCGCCGAGCGGGATCGGGAAGCGGCGCGCGGCGTGCGCGAGGGCGACGGCGACCGGGTCGGTGTCGTCCTCGTCGATCTCCTCGGCCCGGATCCGCCCGAGCAGGGCGCGGGTCTCCTCCAGCCGGGCGAACTTCGCCTCGGCGGGCAGCGTGCCGTCGCCGATGTCGTCGACCCGCCGGGAGAAGGCGTACAGCGCGGACATCGCCTGCCGCTTGTCGGTCGGCAGCAGCCGGATGCCGTACGCGAAGTTGCGCGCCTGCGCACCGGTGACGGCCTCGCAGTAGCTGTAGGCCGCCGAAACCGGCGCGGACAGCGCGGTCGGTGCGGACGCGTGTGTGGGGCCCTCCACGGTCGGGCTCACCCCTTTCTCGGCGCTGTGCGCAGGACGGCGGCAACCTCGCGGAGCAGGCCGCTCTTGGTGGGCTTGGGCGGGCCGGGAAGTACGTCGAAGCCGGCGGCGGTGACGGCTCGCAGGGCTGCTCGCCCCCCTCCCACGAAGCCCGCGAGCAACAGCCGGAGTCTGCCGTGCACGCTACCCACGAGCGGGGTGCCTTCATTCAGCAGCTCGCGTGCGCGCGCAGTTTCGAATGCGACCAGGGCGCGTACGGACGCGCCGGCGGACGGGGCCGCCAGGTCGGCCTCGGTCACGTGGAAGCGCCGCATGTCCTCGGCGGGCAGGTAGATCCGGTCGCGGCCGAGGTCCTCGGCGACGTCCTGGATGTGCTCGACGATCTGCAGGGCGGTGCAGACGGCGTCGGAACGACGGATCCGTTCGGGCGTGCTGGTGCCCGTGAGGGAGAGCACGAGGCGGCCGACCGGGTTCGCGGAGAGCTCGCAGTAGCCCACCAGGTCCGCGTACGTCTCGTAACGCGCGACCCGCTGGTCCTGGCGGTTGGCCTCGATGAGCCCGAGGAACGGCTCGGGGGTCAGGCCGTGGGCGCGGACGACGGGCCGCAGGGCGAGCAGCAGCGGATGGCGCGGGGCGCTGTCCGTGCCGCTGGAACCGTTGAAGACGCGGTGCAGGTCGGCCTCGAAGGCGTCGAGCATGGCGAGCCGGTCGTCCACGGCGGCGGGGTCGAGGCCGAGGAGTACGGCGTCGCGTCCGCCGGGTGCGAGGTCGCCGTCGCCGATGTCGTCGACGAGGCGGGCGTAGCCGTAGACGGCCATCAGTCCGTCGCGCCAGGCGCGGGGAAGGAAGGCGGGGGCGACGGGGAAGTTCTCCGCCGTCGCCTTGTCGAGGGTGGCGCTCACGTGGACCGTGTCGGACAGGGGTCGGATGCCGTGCCCCGGGGTCACCGCCCGCCGCCCGGGGCGGGGACGGCCGTAGTGCCTGGGGGCCGGAGAATTCCCGTAGCCATTGCCGTCACAACTCCCGTTCTACACTGCTGACCCAATACATCCTATTTCGGACACGCCGCCAGGGGTTTTCCCGGGCGGCGCCAGGGCCGTTCACCTGCGGGGAATCGTCCCCTCTTGCCGCGATTCAGGACCGCTTCAGCTTACGCTGTAGAACGCCGCGAAGGCCTCTGGGGTATTCGCTCCGCCACCGAATGTCGCGTGAAATGCGAGAGCACGCTTAAGGCCCCCGCCGCGCTGAGCGGCGGGGGCCTTCGGGAGAAGCGGAGATACGCCGCGAAGGGCGCCGCGCGACCCGGAGGTCAGCCGTTGGAGGCCTTCTCGTATGCCGAGACGACTTCCTCCGTGGGCCCGTCCATCAGGAGCTCGCCCTTCTCCAGCCACAGCACCCGGTCGCAGGTGTCGCGGATGGACTTGTTGTTGTGGCTCACCAGGAAGACCGTGCCGGCCTTCTGCCGCAGTTCGCGGATGCGGTTCTCCGAACGCACCTGGAAGCTGCGGTCGCCGGTGGCCAGGGCCTCGTCGATCATCAGGACGTCGTGGTCCTTGGCCGCCGCGATGGAGAAGCGCAGTCGCGCCGCCATGCCGGAGGAGTAGGTGCGCATCGGCAGGGAGATGAAGTCGCCCTTCTCGTTGATGCCCGAGAAGTCGACGATGCCCTGGTAGCGCTCCTTGATCTGCTCGCGGCTCATGCCCATCGCGAGACCGCCGAGGACGATGTTGCGCTCACCGGTGAGGTCGTTCATCAGCGCCGCGTTGACGCCCAGCAGCGAGGGCTGGCCGTCGGTGTAGACCTTGCCGGCCTCGCAGGGCAGCAGCCCCGCGATGGCGCGCAGCAGGGTCGACTTGCCGGAGCCGTTGGAGCCGATGAGGCCGATCGCCTCGCCGCGGTACGCCGTGAAGGAGACCCCGCGCACGGCGTGGACCCGCCGGACGCCGGGTGCGTCGCCCTTGCCCCGGCGGACCATCTTGCTCAGGGCGGCGGTGGCGGCGCCCTTGCCGGCGCTTCCGGTGTTGACCCGGTAGACGATGTGCACGTCGTCCGCGATCACGGTGGGGACGCGCCCCTGGGTTGTCTCAGCCACGGCCGTAACGCTCCTCAGCCTTCCAGAAGTACACGAAGCCGCCGAGGCCTATCACGGCGGCCCAGCCCACGGCGAAGAGCCAGACGTGCGGAGGCAGATTGCTGCTGCCGTAGTCGTCGATCAGCGCGAAGCGGATGAGGTCCATGTAGATCGCCACCGGGTTCCACAGCAGCACGTCGCTGATCCACTGGGGCTGGTCCTTGAGGTAGATCCCGATCGGGAACATGACCCCGGAGGCGTACATCCACGTACGCATCACGAACGGCATCAGCTGCGCCAGGTCGGGGGTCTTGGAACCCATCCGCGCGAAGATCATGGCGAGGCCGGTGTTGAAGACGAACTGCAGCGCCAGCGTCGGGATCACCAGCAGCCAGGAGAGCCGCGGGTAGTTGCCGAAGCCGACGGCGATCACGAAGACGACGATCATCGAGTACAGCAGCTGCTGGAGCTGCTGCAGCGAGAAGGACACCGGGAGGGCGGCTCGAGGGAAGTGCAGCGCCCGTACCAGCCCGAGGTTCCCGGAGATCGCCCGGACGCCCGCCATCACCGAGCTCTGGGTGAAGGTGAAGACGAAGATGCCCATCATCAGGAAGGGGACGTAGACACCCTTCGGCATCTCCCGGCCCGCGCCGAGGATCAGGCCGAAGATCAGCCAGTAGACGGCCGCGTTCAGCAGTGGGGTCGCCACCTGCCAGACCTGTCCGAGCTTGGCCTGGCTGTACTGAGCGAGCAGCTTGGCCCGCGAGAAGGCCATGATGAAGTGGCGCCGGCCCCAGAGCTGGCGCACGTACTCGCCCAGACGGGGCCGGGCACCGCTGACGGAGAGGCCGTACTTCCTGGCGAGCTCCGCGGAGCTCAGCCCCGCGTCTGCGGACGGCGGCTTGCTCGTGGCGAGGGCGCCGTCGTGGGTTGTGTCACTCACAAGTTGAAACTTTCGTCTTCAAGATGCGGCCAGGTGGGCATCAGGCTGGTGGCTCGAGGCCCGTGATCGCGCCATGTTCCCAGACGCGGGCTTGTCAGATGACAGGTGGTCGGCCCAGCCGGGTCAACCGCCAGACCGTACGCCATCTCATCGGGCGGCGGGGGCCGCAGGGAGTGGTCCACCCCTCCCTGAAACCGCCGAACCACGCCTTCAGCGCGGGTACCGACGGCCTGCGTACGAGCGTCAGCAGGAGCCAGACGCCCAGGTAGACCGGGACCAGCGGAGCGGGCAGGTTGCGGCGGGCGAGCCACACCCGGTTACGGGCCACCATACGGTGGTAGACCGCGTGCCGGGAGGGGGCGGTCGTCGGGTGCAGCAGCACCATGTCCGCCCGGTAGTCGATCAGCCACCCGGCGTCGAGCGCCCGCCAGGCCAGATCGGTCTCCTCGTGGGCGTAGAAGAACTCCCCCGGCAACGCTCCGACCTGCTCGAACACCGTGGTGCGGACGGCGTTGGCGCCGCCCAGGAAGGTGGTCACGCGCGAGGAGCGCATCGGGTCCGAGGCGCGCAGCCGCGGCACGTGCCGGCGCTGGGTCTCGCCGGTCTCCGGATCGGCGATCCGGAAGCTGATGATGCCCAGCCCGGGATCCTCGGTGAAGGCCTGCCGGCACAGCTCGGCGGTGTCGGTGCGCTCCAGCAGGCCGTCGTCGTCCAGGAAGAGCAGTACGTCAACGTCATAGCCGTCGCTGCCACCGGGGCGGCCGAAGGCCTCGATGCCGACGTTGCGCCCGCCGGGGATGCCCAGGTTCTCGGGGAGGTCGACCGTACGGACGCCCTCGGGCAGCCCGGTGACCTTCACGCCCTGGCCCACGACGACCACCTCGACGGGGGCGCCGTCCTGCCGGGCCACCGAGTCGAGGAGCGCCTTGAGCTCGTCGGGCCGGTTGCCCATGGTGATGATCACGGCGCCCAGCCGCATCGCGTCGGTCCCGCGGTTCACTGTCATCGCAGCCTGCTGGAGGCGAGTACGGAGACCAGGTGCAGCACCATCTGAAGCATCGCGATGCCGGCGAGCACGGCGACGCCGAGCCGGGAGAAGTACAGGTCGCCGCGGACCTGGTCCAGGACGGCCAGCACCAGGATGAGCAGCGAGGCCTCGATGCCGAGGACGAGACGGTGGAACTTCAGCGCGGCGGCGGCCCGGCGCGCGAGCGCCATGCCGGACGAGCGCGGCTCGGACGCCGCTTCCTTGACCGGCTCCTTCCCGACCTGGTGCCGGGCGACGCCCACCAGGTCGGTCTCGGCCTTGATCAGGATCGCGCCGAGCGCCGCGAGGGTGCCCAGGAAGGCCCACAGCCAGTCGATCCGCCCGCTGCCCCACAGGTCCGCCGCGCGCAGGCCGAAACCTACGAGGACGGCCGCGTCGCACAGGTAGGCGCCGACCCGGTCCAGGTAGACCCCGGAGAGCGAGAACTGCTTCTTCCAGCGGGCGACCTCGCCGTCGACGCAGTCGAGCAGCAGGTACAGCTGGACGGCCACCACACCGAGGACGGCGCCCCAGACGCCCGGCACGAGCAAGGCGGGGGCGGCGAGGACACCGGCCAGGGTCATCACATAGGTCAGCTGGTTCGGCGTGACCTTGGTGGTGACCAGGAAGCGGGTGATGCGCAGGGAGATCTCGCGCATGTAGAGGCGCCCGCCCCAGTGCTCGCCGCTGCGCCGGTCCTTCACGCCCGCCGGGTGCACGACGGGCCGGAGTTCAGCTACGGATGGTCTTGGCATAGTCGGCGTAAGCGTCCCTGATCTCGGCTGCGGACAGGTTGAGGTGCTCCAGGATCGTGAAACGTCCCGGACGGGTCTGGGGGGCGTACTCGACGGCCGTGACGAACTCGTCGATGCTGAAGCCGATCTCCTCGGGCGCCACCGGAAGGCCGTGCCGGCGCAGCACCTCGACGAACAGGCCGGAGACCTCGGCGGCCCCGCGCAGGTGCATCGCGAAGGCTGCCCCGAGGCCGACCTGCTCGCCGTGGAGCGCGGAGCGCCCCGGGTGCAGCAGGTCGAAGGCGTGGCTGATCTCGTGGCAGGCGCCGGAGGAGGGACGGGAGTCCCCGCTGATCGACATGGCGATGCCGGAGAGGACCAGCGCCTCGGAGAGCACCGTGAGGAACGCGTCGTCGCCGCATCCGCCGGGGTGGCGCAGCACGGACTCGCCGGCGGTACGGGCCATGGCGGCGGCCAGGCCGTCGACGGGCTCGCCGGTGACCTCGTGGGAGAGCTCCCAGTCGGCGATCGCCGAGATGTTGGAGATCGCGTCGCCGATGCCGGCGCGGATGAACCGCTCCGGGGCTTCCTTGATCACATCGAGGTCGATCACCATGGCGATCGGGGTGGGGACGCCGTAGGAGCCGCGGCCGTTGTCGTTGTCCAGGATGGACACCGGCGAGCAGATGCCGTCGTGCGAGAGGTTGGTGGCGACGGCCACCATGGGCAGCCCGACCCGCGCCGCGGCGTACTTCGCCACGTCGATGATCTTGCCGCCGCCCAGGCCCACGACGGCGTCGTAGCGGCGGCCCTTTATGTCGTCGGCCAGCTTGACCGCGGAGTCGATGGTGCCATCGACGACCGCGTACCAGTCGGCGTGCGGCAGTACGGGCTCCAGCTTGGTGCGCAGCGCCACACCGGAGCCTCCGCTGATCGCGATGGCCAGCTTGCCGGAGGCGGAGATCCGCTGGTCGGCCAGGAGGCCGGCCAGATCGTCCATCGCCCCGCGACTGATGTCGACGACGACGGGCGAGGGGATGAGCCTCGTCAGTACTGGCATGCGATCGTCCGGCCCTTGGCGAGGTCGTCGTGGTTGTCGATCTCGACCCACTTGACGTCGCCGATGGGGGCCACGTCGATGGTGAAGCCGTCGTTGACGAGCTGCTGGTACCCGTCCTCGTAGTAGAGGTCGGGGTCGCGCTCGAAGGTGGTCTTCAGGGCGTCGGCCAGCTGCTCGGCGGCCTCGGCCTCGATGAGGGTGACACCGATGTACTCACCGGTGGCGTCGGCCGGGTCCATCAGCTTGGTGATCTTCTGCACGCCCGCCCCGGCGGCGCCGCCGTCGGCGGTGACGACCTTCATCTCCTCGTCGGCCAGGTTCTTGACCGTGTCCAGGGCGAGGATGATCTTCTGGCCGTTGCCGCGGGCGGCGAGCAGGGTGCGCTCCACCGAGACCGGGTGGACGGTGTCGCCGTTGGCGAGGATCACGCCCTGCTTGAGGACGTCACGGGCGCACCACAGGGAGTAGGCGTTGTTCCACTCCTCGGCCTTGTCGTTGTCGATCAGCGTGATCTTGACGCCGTACTTGGCCTCCAGGGCCTCCCGGCGCGCGTACACGGCTTCCTTGCGGTAGCCGACGACGATGGCGACCTCGGTGAGACCGACCTCGGCGAAGTTGCCGAGGGTCAGGTCGAGAACCGTGAGGCTCTCCTCGTCTCCCTCGGGACCGACGGGCACGAGGGCCTTGGGCAGGGTGTCGGTGTAGGGACGCAGACGGCGTCCGGCACCGGCAGCGAGTACAAGGCCGATCATGCTGGTTCTCCTTCGTCATGTACGGCGGGTGCTCCGGAGGAGACCCAGAATCGGATGCTCTCCACGAGCACCACGAGTGCCACGAACACGGCCATGGCCGTGAGCGCGACGGGGAACGCGTCCCGGGGCAGGGCGGCCGCCAGAACCACGGTCAGCAGGACCCGGCCGTCATGGCCGCCGATCGTCCGCACCAGCCAGTGCGGGGGCGCGCCCGAGCCACCGCGGATGCGGTAGACCGTGTCGTAGTGATGGTAGGCGACCGCCGCGATCAGGCCGAATGCCGCCGGAAGGGCCCCGGGGACGTCCGCCTTGGCGGCCAGCGCGAGGACGGTCACGTACTCGGCGGCCCGGAACAGCGGCGGGACGAGCCAGTCGAGCGGGCCCTTGAGGGGGCTCGCGAGAGCCACGCCCGCGGCGATGACGTACACCACGGCGGACCCGATCAGCCAGGGGCTGCCGAAGTCGCGGGTCACGGCGGCGCCCACCATCAGCACGGATCCGAGCGCGGCCAGCCCCAGCGAGGCGGGGGTCGGGCGGCCTTTCACCAGCCGGCCGGCGGTCCAGGCGAGCACGCCCGAGTCGGCGAGCTCGGCCAGCGCCCGCGCGGCGCGGTCGGTGCGGGTGGCCTTGCGGGTCAGGGAGCGCAGGACCCGGCCGGCGGTGGTGTAGAGCGCGCCGAAGGCGCAGCCGACGAGCAGGGCGTAGAAGACGATCCGGGGGGTGGTGACGGCGGTCAGGACCGCGATCATCGCCCAGCGCTCACCGATCGGAAGGATGATCATCCGCCGGACCCATACCGTCCAGCCGACGCTGTCCAGCTTGTCGGAGAGGGCCGCGGTCGGGCTCGTGTTGGCCGTCGCGTCGTGGTTGGCCTCGTTGAAGGAGAAGTCCACGACGTGCCGGCAGGTCATGAGGATCATCGCGCCGAGCGCGAGCGCCCACACGTCGTCGCCGTTCCTGGCCGCACCGAGCGCGAGGCCCGCGTAGAAGGAGTACTCCTTCGCGCGGTCGAAGGTGGCGTCGAGCCAGGCGCCCATCGTCGAGTACTGGAGCGAGTAGCGGGCGAGCTGCCCGTCGGTGCAGTCCAGGACGAAGGAGACGATGAGCAGCACACCGGCCGCGACGTAGCCCCAGCGCTCGCCGGTGGCGGCGCAGCCGGCCGCGATCAGCGCGGTGATCAGCGAGGCGGTGGTGACCTGGTTCGGGGTCAGGCCCCGGCGGGCGCACCAGCGGGCGATGTAGCGCGAGTAGGGGCTGATGAAGAAGGTGGTGAAGAAGCCGTCGCGGGACTTCACGGCGGTCCGCAGGCGTACGGCCTCGTCGTCGACGGCGGCGACGGCGGCGCTCGCCGCGTCCCGGTCGGCCGGGCCGGCGGGGACGGCGGCGACGAGTGTGCCCAGCTCGGGGCGCTGAACGGTGGTACCGGCGGCCTCGACCGCGGCGGCGAGCCGGTCGGCGTAGGGGCCGGCGGCGGCGTCGCCCTCGGTGGCGACGGCCTCGGCGGCGGCCTTGTCGAGTGCGTCACGGGCGCCCGGCTGGACGGCGAGGGCACCGGTGACGGCGCAGGCGTCGAAGCGCGGGTCGGTCAGCGCGAGGCGCAGTGCGTGCAGGTGTCCGACGAAGGCGCTGTCCACGACGGCCACCCGCTGGTCGGCGGGTACGCCGGCCAGTGCGGCGGCGGCGTCCTGGGGACCGGTGGCCGGGCGGACGTCGAAGCCGAGGGAGCGCAGCTCGTCCGCGAGCGGTGATCCGGGGACCGGCAGGCCGGTGAGGATGACGGTCGGCAGGCGAACTCACTCCTTGTAACGGATTGCGGACGGGCGCCCGAGGGGGCGGCGGCACGTCGGCAGAGGCTATCGGATGAATGGAAGCAGGGGTTCACCACCCGTTTACGCCCCGATAAGCCGAATATTCCGGCCCCGGGCGGGGTCTGATCATCATTGTCGATCACGGCGCGATACCACAAACGGGCCTGATGTTACGGTGGACACGCCCCTGAAGGTGCCGAGCGGGAAGAGGTGGGTTGATGACCGTCGTAGTGGTCGCGGCCGTGCGCAGCGAACTCCGGTGCATCCCCCGTTCCTCCCGGGCATCCGGCCGGGCCTGATCACACAGCCGGGCCTCGTCGGCCGGAGCCCCCGTTCAAGGGTTCACGTTGACCGACAACACCTTCGACACCTTCGACGCATCCAGCGCCTCCAGCGCCTCCGACGCCTTCACGCAGGCCTTCTTCGCCCTTCACCACGGCCTGCCCCGGCAGGCTCCGGGCTCCGACGCGAGCACCCGCCACCTGCTGTCCCTGTGCGGACCGCTGCCCGCGCGACCGCGCGTCCTCGACCTCGGCTGCGGTCCGGGCCGCAGCGCCCTGCTGCTCGCCGCCGAGGCGGGCGGCCCGGGCGGGGGCGGCGCCGAGGTCACCGCCGTCGACCTGCACGCCCCCTTCCTCGACGAGCTCCGTACGGCCGCCGCGGCCCGCGGGCTCGCCGACCGCGTCCGTACCGTCGGGGCGGACATGGGGGCGCTCCCCCGCGAAGACTTCGAGGACGGTTCCTTCGACCTCGTGTGGGCGGAGGGGTCCGCCTACGTCCTCGGCTTCGACGCCGCGCTGGAGCGGTGGAAGCGGCTGCTCGCCCCGGGCGGCACGCTCGTCCTCACCGAGTGCGAGTGGACCGTCGGGGAACCGTCCGCCGGGGCGCGCGCCTTCTGGGACCCGCAGGGCCCGCTGCGCTCCACCGCCCGCAACCTCGCCGCCGCCCAGGCCGCCGGCTACCAGGTGCTCGGCGTGCACCACCTTCCCGACTCGGACTGGGCCGAGTACTACGGCCCGCTCGCCGAGCGGGTCCGTACCCATGGCGAAGCCGGGACCCCGGCGATGGAGCGCGCGCTGGCCGTCACCCGCGAGGAGCTCGGCGTACGGGCCCGCCACGGGCACGAGTACGGCTACACGGGCTACGTCCTGCGCCCGGTGACCGCCGGGGACGGCGCCGCCTGGCCGGCCCGCCCGGAGACCGCGGCCGACACGGCCGCCGTACGGGAGGTCAACCTGGCGGCGTTCGGGACGCCGCTCGAGGCGGACCTCGTGGACGCGCTGCGCACGGACGAGTCCTGGCTGCCCGGGCTGTCGTACGTGGCCGAGGCCCCGGACGGGTCGGTGGCGGCGCACGCCCTGCTCACCGTGTGCCGGGTCGACGGGGTACGGGCGCTCGCGCTCGCCCCGGTGGCCGTCGACCCCGCGCACCAGCGCTCGGGCGCGGGCAGCTCGGTCGTACGGGCGCTGCTCGCGGCGGCCAAGGAGCGCGGGGAGTCGCTGGTGCTCGTGCTGGGGCATCCGGCGTACTACCCGCGCTTCGGTTTCGTACCGGCGTCGCACTTCGGGATCCGGGCGCCCTTCGAGGTCCCGGACGGGGCCATGATGGCGCTGGTGCTGGACGATTCCGTTCCGGTCCCGGCGGGCACGATCGGATATGCCGCCCCGTTCGGAGTGTGACGCGCGGGCGAAGCAGGTGAGGTGATCCGCCCCTCGTCGCCTACCACGCGGCGCGGGGCGGACATGCGCGGATCTCCGAAGTAGGGACAAGCCCCTTTTGTACGGCAGACTGAAGGCCGGAGTCCGAAGCGAAGGATGGGTATGCCGACCACACCAGCCACCGCCGCGAAGAGCGCGTCCAACGGCACCGGAACTCAAGAACCGATCATGCTCGAACTGGTCGACGAGTCCGGCAACACCATCGGCACGGCGGAGAAACTCTCCGCCCATCAGGCGCCCGGGCAGTTGCACCGGGCGTTCTCCGTGTTCCTCTTCGACGAGCAGGGCCGTCTGCTGCTCCAGCAGCGGGCCCTCGGGAAGTACCACTCCCCCGGCGTCTGGTCGAACACCTGTTGCGGTCACCCCTATCCCGGGGAGTCCCCGTTCGCGGCCGCGGCCCGGCGGACCCACGAGGAACTGGGGCTGTCGCCCTCGCTGCTCGCGCAGGCGGGGACGGTGCGCTACAACCATCCGGACCCCGCGTCGGGTCTGGTGGAGCAGGAGTTCAATCACCTGTTCGTGGGACTCGCGCAGGCGGCCGTGCGGCCGGATCCGGAGGAGGTCGAGGACACCGCCTTCGTCACCGCGGAGGAGCTGGCGAAGCGGCATGCCGAAGTGCCGTTCTCGGCCTGGTTCATGACCGTACTGGACGCGGCGCGGCCCGCGATCCGCGAGCTGACCGGGGACGCGGCGGGCTGGTAGCCCGTACGCCGTCCCGCAGTCCGCCTCGCCGTCTGTCCCGCCGTCCGCCTCGCCGAGCCGCCGTCCGCCGCTCAGCCGGAGGTCGGCGGGGCGGCGAGCGGCGGGGCGACGGTCGGCGGGGTGGCGAGCGGCCGGGCGGTGAGCGGCAGGGCCGCCCAGATGACCTTGCCGCCGGTCGAGGTGTGCTCGACGTCGCAGACCCCGCCGGCCTCCCGCGTGATCTCCCGTACCAGGAGCAGACCCCGGCCGCCGGTCTGGCCGAAGTCGGCCTCCAGCGCCTTGGGGCGGTAGGGGTGGTTGTCCTCGACGGCCACCCGTACCCACTCACGGCCGATCGCGACCTCGACCGCGACCTCCGGCGAGAGCAGGGCGGCGTGCCGGACCGAGTTCGTCACCAGTTCGGAGACGATCAGGAGCAGGGAGTACACGAGGTCCTGGGGCGCCGGCACCCCCTGGCGCCCGAGCAGGTCCCGGACCGCCCGGCGGGCCTGCGGAACGGATTCTTCTACTGCGGGCGCGGTGAACCTCCACACTCCCTCGTAGGCGAGGGGGTCGGCCGGAGCCTCCGGCTCCCCCTCCCGGGCTGGCGGGACGCTCCCGCTGACATCCATCTTCCGTCCCCCGTCTTCACGCTCGATCGTCTCCACGCGTCAAGAGTGGGGAACGGGCCCGTCCGGGCCGGACTGCTGACCAGAAGTCAGCGTCAATCGGACACTTTCTGACCACTGGCGTATGACAGAGTCAGTTGTTCGACTGTTCCTGATCTTCTGTCGGACGCTTCTCGGCCGCCTCGCGCGTCCCGTCCGCCGCGGCCGCCTCCATCGGCAGCTCGTCCTCCCTGACCAACCCCAGGATGCGCCGGGCCCCCATGCCCAGGGCGACCAGGCTCAGGCCGTCGAACAGGAGGGCGAGGGAGAAGAAGGTTCCGATCACGTACAGACTGTTGCCGGGCCAGTTGGACAGGATCAAGATCCCCAGCAGGACCCCGAAGGCGCCCTGGACGAGCGCGAGCCCGAAGTTGCCGCCGCGCACCACCAGCGCTCCGGCCAGCCGGAACACCCCGCCGGTGAGGAAGAGCAGCGCGGCGAACATGGTCAGCGCCTCGGCGCTCGCCTCGGGGCGGCGCAGGATCACGAACCCCGCCGCGAGGTTGATCGCGGCGACGATGACGGCGAGCCAGAAGTAGTTGCTCCCGCGCGACTGCACGGCCTGCAGCAGACCCACCACACCGCCGATCAGCAGCAGCCAGCCGAAGAGGAACATCGAGGTGAGCGTGGCCACGCCGGTGTAGACCAGGCCGACCAGACCGGCCAGCACGAGGATCACGCCGAGCAGCGCCAGCAACCCGAAACTACGGCTGAGCTTCTTCTTCTCCCGCTGCGGCTCCCGGCTCCTCGCCTTGGCCCCGGCCTTGGCCTCGGTACGGGCTGCACGGTCTGTGCCCATGGACGCGCCACCTCCTCGCACCCCCGGACGGACTCCCTCGATCATAGGTTTGAGCGCCCGGGATAGCATCCGGCGCATGGACGCAGCCCTGGAAGCAACCCTCCTGCACACGGTCGCCGACGGGGTGGCCACGGTCGTCATCTCGCATCCCGCCAAGCGCAACGCCATGACCGCCTCGATGTGGCGGGCGCTCCCGGAGCTGCTGACGGGCCTGGCGGGCGACCCGGCCGTACGGGCGCTCGTACTGACCGGGGCCGGACCGACCTTCTGCGCGGGTGCGGACATCTCCTCGCTGACCGGGGACGAGGACCCTCGGGCCCTCGCCGTGACGGCGGAGGAGGCCCTGGCGGCCTTCCCGAAGCCGACGCTGGCGGCGATCCGCGGGTTCTGCGTGGGCGGCGGCAGCCAGCTGGCGGCCGCCTGCGATCTGCGCTTCGCGGAGGAGGGCGCGTCGTTCGGGGTGACCCCGGCGAAGCTGGGCATCGTCTACCCGGCCTCCTCCACCCGCAGGCTGGCGGCTCTGGTCGGCCCGGCGTGGGCCAAGTACCTCCTCTTCTCGGCGGAATTGATCGGCGCGGACCAGGCGCTGCGGGCCGGCTTCCTGAACGAGCTGCTACCGGCCGGCCAACTGGACAAGCGCGTCGCCGGATTCACCCGGATCCTGGCCTCGCGCTCGCAGCTGACCCAGGCGGCGGCCAAGGAGTTCACGGACGGCCGGACGGACCGGGACGGGCACTGGGAGGAGCAGGCCGCCGCAAGCGCGGACACCGCCGAGGGGGTCGCCGCGTTCCTGGAGCGCCGGGCGCCCCGCTTCACGTGGACCACCGCGGGCTGAAGCGGATCACCCCAGGCTGAAGCGGCTCCCTCCGGCGACGAACACGTTTCGCGATGGTCCGACCACACGGGGTGACGGGCCGCCTCCGTCATCCGGGGCCCGGTCCCCGCGCGGATAGGATCGGCCCATCATGACTGCAACCCTCGTCGCCAAGAAGCTCACCGCCGCGCACGGTGAGCGCACGCTCTTCGCCGATCTCGACCTCGTCGTCGCCCCCGGCGACGTCATCGGCCTCGTCGGCGTGAACGGCGCCGGGAAGTCCACCCTGCTGCGCCTGCTCGCCGGGCTGGACACCCCCGAGACCGGGGAGCTGCGACTCTCCCCGCCCACCGCCGCCGTCGGCCACCTGCCGCAGGAGCCCGAGCGCCGGCCCGCCGAGTCGGTACGGGACTTCCTGGCCCGCCGTACGGGCGTGGCCGCCGCTCAGGCGGAGCTCGACGCGGCGACGCAGGGCCTGGTGGACGGGACCCCGGGCGCGGACGACGCGTACGCGACGGCCCTGGACAGGTGGCTGGACCTCGGCGGCGCCGACCTCGACGAGCGGGCCGAGGAGGTCGCCGCCGAGCTCGGCCTCACGGTGGGCCTCGACCTGCCCATGACCGCGCTCTCCGGTGGCCAGGCGGCCCGCGCGGGCCTCGCCTCGCTGCTGCTATCCCGCTATGACGTCTTCCTGCTCGACGAGCCCACCAACGACCTGGACCTGGAGGGTCTGGAACGGCTGGAGCGGTTCGTCAAGGGGCTGCGCGCCGGCACGGTCGTGATCAGCCACGACCGCGAGTTCCTGACGCGGACCGTCACGAAGGTCCTCGAACTGGACCTGGCGCAGCAGCAGATCAACCTCTTCGGCGGAGGCTACGAGTCCTACCTGGAGGAGCGCGAGCGCGCCCGCGACCACGCCCGCGAGGAGTTCGAGGAGTACGCGGGCAAGAAGTCCGCCCTTGAGGGCCGGGCCCAGATGCAGCGCAACTGGATGGACAAGGGCGTGCGCAACGCCCGTCGCAAGGCGTCCGACAACGACAAGATCGGCAAGAACCTGCGGGGCGAGTCGAGCGAGAAGCAGGCCGCCAAGGCCCGCCAGACGCAGCGGGCGATCGAGCGGCTCGAGGTCGTCGAGGAGCCACGCAAGGAGTGGGAGCTGCGCATGGAGATCGCGGCGGCCCCGCGCTCCGGCTCGGTGGTGGCCACCCTGCGCGAAGCGGCCGTCCGGCGCGGGGAGTTCGACTTCGGCCCGGCCAGCCTCCAGATCGACTGGGCGGACCGGGTGGCGATCACCGGGGCCAACGGCGCAGGCAAGTCCACCCTCCTCGCCGTCCTGCTGGGCCGGCTGACCCCGGACTCCGGCTCCGCCGCCCTCGGTTCCGGCGTCCTGGTCGGCGAGGTGGACCAGGCGCGCGGCCTGTTCCTCGGCGACGAACCGCTGCTGGAGGCCTTCTGCGCGGCGGTCCCGGAGACGGAGCCGGCCGAAGTCCGCACGCTGCTGGCGAAGTTCGGCCTCAAGGCGGCTCACGTCCTGCGCCCGGCGGCCACCCTGTCCCCGGGCGAGCGCACCCGTGCCGCCCTGGCGCTGCTGCAGGGCCGCGGGGTGAACCTGCTGGTCCTGGACGAGCCCACCAACCACCTCGACCTCCCGGCGATCGAGCAGCTGGAATCCGCCCTCGAGTCATACGAGGGCACGCTCCTCCTGGTCACGCACGACCGCCGCATGCTGGACGCCGTGCACGTGACCCGCCGCCTCGAGGTCTCGGGCGGCAAGGTCGTCGAGCTCTAGCAGGGTCCGTACCGCAGGCACCTGCGGACGTTGCGGACGGCGAGCGGACGTGCACGGACGGGCAGTTGGCGGCCCCGCTCACGCGGGTGGGTCGGCGTCCCGAGGTGCCGACCGGCCCGGGCGCGACTAGCCTTGGTTAGTGAGAGCCGCAACAGCGGAGCACGCTCCCGTGCCCGGAGCCGTGCGTCACCAGGGTTTGGACCTCTGACGCGTGCCCCGTTCCGGGACCCATGGGGCGCCCCAGGCCTCGTGGCCGGACATGTCTCCGCACTTCCGGCGGCCCCGTACCGATCCGCGCCGCACATCTTCCTCGCGGTTGCGGTTCCGCCCCCTTGTGCCTCCCACGAGGTGCGAGAGGGTGGAAGGAAAGGGAACTCCCATGCATGCACAGAGAGCGAAGCGCCTTTTCGTGGCCTCCGCGGCCGGTCTCCTGATGGCCGGTGGGGCCGCGCTCGGCACGGCAGGCACCGCATCGGCGGCGGCCCCGGCCCAACCCGTCTCCTACGTGGCCGGCGGCGGCTGCGACGACGACGGCAAGGGCTACGGCGGGCACAACCGCGGCTGGAACGACGATGACGACAAGGGCTACGCCGGGCACCACCGCGGCGGGGACCACGATGACGACGACAACGGTTATGGAGGACACCGCCACGGCCATGGTCACGGCGATGGTTACGGCCACGGCCACGGCCACGGCTACGGCCACGGCCATTGATCAGGGGCATCCCCTCTCGGAGCACACCGTGCGCGGACCGGTCACCGGTCCGCGCACCGTGCTGCCGCGTGCGTCGGCTTCAGCGCTCGGCCGGCCGCTCCCCGGGAGCGCGCCGGGTGCGGGCCATCCTGCGGGCCACGAAGCCGCGCGGGAGATGGCGGGCGGCCAGGGCGTACGCCCGGTAGCGGCGGCCGGTGATGCTGACCGGTCGGCGCAGGGCCAGGTCCTTCAGCGCCTGGGCGACCACGGCCTCCGGTTCCAGCCACACCGCGTCGCGCAGCGCGCTGACGTCCATCCCGGCGCGCGCCTGGAACTCGGTGCGGGTGAACCCGGGGACCACCGCCAGGACCCGGATCCCGTACGGCTCCATGTCCACCCGGAGCGACTCGCTGAACGCGGTGACCCAGGCCTTGGCGGCCCCGTACGTCCCGGTCGGCAGGAGCCCCGCCACCGAGGAGACGTTGAGGATCGCGCCCCGGCGGCGTTCGCGCAGGCCCGGCAGCACGGCGTGGGTGAGCCGGAGGGGGACCTTGACCAGCAGGTCGAGCATCCGCTCCTCGTCCTCGACCGGGCTGTACGGGAAGGGCGCGGGCAGCCCGAAGCCCGCGTTGTTGACCAGCATGTCCACGGGCCGGGTCCGGTCGGCGAGCCGCTCGGCGACCGCCGCGCGGTCCCCCGCGTCCAGCAGGTCGGCGGCCAGCACCTCTGAGGCGGTGCCGTACTCCCGGGCCAGCTCGTCGGCGACGGCTTCGAGCCGGTCCTTGTCGCGGGCGACGAGGACCAGGTCGCAGCCCTTGGCCGCGAAGCCCCGGGCGAAGGCCGCGCCCAGTCCGGCGCTGGCTCCGGTGATCAGTACGGTGGTCGGTACGGTCGTCACGACGGCTTCACTTCCTTGTGGTGGCGGGCGCGGCGTACGCCTGGGCGACATCGACGAGGAACCGGGCCTCGTCCGCCAGGTCGCCGCCCTCCTGCGAGGTGTGGATGGCGGCGGGCAGCTCCAGCGCGGCCGCCTCGCCCGCCTGCCCGGGCAGTCCGTCGAGCTTGGCCTGCCGCGCCTCCTTCAGTACGCGGGCCAGCGCGGCCGCGGTGCGGCGCTGCTCGGGCACCCCGTTTCCGGCGACCTGGCCGCGGGCGCGCTCCAGGGCGCCCGGGGGCACGTACTCACCCAGGATCAGGATCGCGTCGCGGGTCTCGATGACCTTGCGGTACACCAGCAGGTTGCGCGGGACGGGCGGCCACAGCAGCTCCACCACCCGGCCGGCCCGGGGCTTGTTGAGGGCGACGTGCGGGACCGCCTCGACCAGGTCGCGCCACAGCGGCCACAGCCGCCAGGCGGTGGTGGTGTCGGCGGCGGTGCGGCGCAGGGTGAACAGGGTCGGCACGAGGATCGCGGCGGCCCGCAACAGGCCGTGCAGGTTCATCAGCAGCGGCAGGGCGGGCATCGCCCAGGTGCTGCCGAAGAGGGCCTTGAGCAGGTACGCCAGCCAGAACAGCCCGGCGAGGGCGGTACCGAGGCCGAACAGCCGCAGTCCGGCGGCCAGGCCCCGGCTCTCGGTGCGGCGGCTGTAGCGCCAGCACAGGGCGACGCACAGGACGTTGGCGATCACGTGCGCGGAGATCAGCACCAGCCAGTACGCGAGGGAGGGCACCGGATCGCCGACCGGCGGCATGGTGTGCGTGCCGTGCGAGGGCGCGGCCGCGTCCAGGGCCAGCAGTGTGCCCAGCCAGGCCATCGTGGCGATCCAGGAGGCGAGTTGGAGCCGGCGGCCGCGGGTGGCCGCGGCCACGAAGTAGAGCACGGCTCCCGCTGACAGCACGCCGATGAAGTTGCGGTAGAGCCCGATCGCGTGGGCGTATTCGGCGCCGCGCCTCATCGCGTACGAGACGACGTCGGGGAGGTTGAGCGTCATCGCGGCGGCGGCGGTGGCGACGGCCAGCCACAGCCCGCGCTGCTGCGGGGAGCGCAGGGCACCGGGGGCGCGGAGGAGGACCGCGATCCACAGGCACACGACGCTCGGCACGGCGAGCCAGTTGCCGAAGTCGGTCAGGTCAGTTGCCATCGTTGCCCCGCTCGTATCCCATGGCGGACTCCAGGCGGGCCAGGGTGCCCCGGGCCGGGGCGGCCGAGCGGGGGCCGGCGTTCGCCGTGCGGATGCGGATCATACTGGCGAGCATCTCCGCCTCCTGCTCCTGGCGGGTGGTGTAGTTGGTGCGCCCGAGCACGGTGGGGGCGTTTCCGTCGTTCTCCTCGCCCTCCAGCGAGTGGTGGCCGAAGAGGATGTGGCCGAGCTCGTGGAGGACGATGTGCTCCCGGTGCAGCGGCGTGGTCTGCGCCTCGTAGAAGACGTAGTCGACGCTGGCGGTGCCCACCCACAGTCCGCAGACTCCGGACTCCGCCGCCTCTTTGGGCAGCGGGTGCAGCTGGATGGGGCGGCCGCGCTGCTCGGCTATCCGATGGCACAGGACATCGAGGGAGAACGGGTGGGTGAGATCCAGATGGCCGAGAATGTTCTCGCACCTTTTGCGAATGCTGAGTTGCCGGTGGGGCATGTGATCCCTCTTCGGACCCTTTCCGGGGCAGCGTCGGTAGGCGTGTGTGGGCATGGGCATGGCGTCCTGTGCCTTCAAGGCGGCCTCGGGGAGTGCGGTCCTGAGGGGGAAATGCGGAAGCCCGTCCGCCGGGTGACGAACGGGCGTTCCACCATGCCTACAGATCTTGTACGCGAGTTGGCAAGGCAAGTCCCCAGGTGAGGGACCTATTCAGCCATCCTGTACGAAGATCTTCACGCGTCGGGTGGCTGCAAGCCGCCCTTGCAAGACACCCCCCAGCGCTTGCTAGCGCTTGCGGCGCTCCTCGGGGACGGTGAGGCCCGCCCGGCGCAGGGCGTCCGCCATCGCGCTGTTCGCGGGGGCGGGCGCGCTGCCGCCTCCCTGACGCCGGCCCTGACCGCTTTGGCCCTGGCCGCCTTGGCCCTGACCGCGCTGGCCCTGACCACGCTCGCCCTGGCCCTGGTTCCGGCCGCCGCCGCCCTCGCGGGCCCCCGCCCCGCCGCGCTGCTGCGGAGGACGGGCACCACCGCCGCGCCGCTCCTGCCGGTCCTCGCGCTGCCTGGGGGCGCCGGCGCCGCGCTCCGCCCCGGCCTCGTCCTCCAGTCGCAGGGTCAGCGAGATGCGCTTGCGCGCGATGTCCACGTCCATGACCTTCACGCGGACGATGTCGCCCGGCTTGACCACGTCCCGCGGGTCCTTGACGAAGGTCTTCGACAGTGCCGAGACGTGCGCCAGCCCGTCCTGGTGGACGCCGATGTCGATGAAGGCGCCGAAGGCGGCCACGTTGGTGACCACTCCCTCCAGGATCATCCCGGGGGCCAGGTCGCCGATCTTCTCCACGCCCTCCTTGAAGGTCGCCGTCTTGAAGGCGGGGCGCGGGTCGCGGCCCGGCTTCTCCAGCTCGCGCAGGATGTCCGTGACCGTGGGCAGGCCGAAGGCCTCGGTGACGAACTGCTCCGGCCGCAGCGAGCGCAGGACGCCGGTGTTGCCGATCAGGGCCGCCACCTCGCCGCCCGCCGTCTTGCCCATCGCCCGCACGACCGGGTAGGCCTCGGGGTGTACGGCCGAGGAGTCCAGCGGGTCGTCCCCGCCGCGGATCCGCAGGAAGCCCGCGCACTGTTCGTACGCCTTCGGGCCCAGCCGGGCCACGTCCTTGAGCCCCTTGCGGCTGCGGAAGGGGCCGTTGGCGTCGCGGTGGGCCACGATGTTCTCGGCGAGTCCGCCGCTGATGCCCGACACGCGCGAAAGCAGCGGCGCGGAGGCGGTGTTGACGTCCACGCCGACGCCGTTCACACAGTCCTCGACGACCGCGTCGAGCGAGCGCGAAAGCTTCACCTCGGACAGGTCGTGCTGGTACTGGCCGACGCCGATCGACTTCGGATCGATCTTGACCAGCTCGGCGAGCGGGTCCTGGAGCCGGCGGGCGATCGACACCGCGCCGCGCAGCGACACGTCCATGTCCGGCAGTTCCTGCGAGGCGAACGCCGAGGCCGAGTACACCGAGGCGCCCGCCTCCGAGACCATCACCTTGGTGAGCTTCAGCTCGGGATGGCGCGTGATGAGGTCCCCGGCCAGCTTGTCGGTCTCGCGGGACGCCGTGCCGTTGCCGATGGCGACCAGCTCGACGGCGTGCTGCTCGGCGAGGCGGGCGAGCTTGGCGAGGGACTCGTCCCACTTGTTGGCGGGCACGTGCGGGTAGATCACGTCCGTGGCCACGACCTTGCCGGTCGCGTCCACGACGGCGACCTTCACACCGGTACGGAAGCCCGGGTCCAGGCCGAGCGTGGCCCGGGTGCCGGCGGGCGCCGCGAGCAGCAGATCGCGCAGGTTCGACGCGAAGACCCGTACGGCCTCGTCCTCGGCGGCCTGGCGCAGCCTCATCCGCAGGTCGATGCCGAGGTGCACCTGGATCTTCGTGCGCCAGGCCCACCGGACCGTGTCGGCCAGCCACTTGTCGCCGGGGCGGCCGCGGTCGTTCACCCCGAAGCGGCGGGCGATCAGGCCCTCGTACGTGGACGGGCCGGGGCTCACCGCGTCTTCGGGGGCCTCGGGCTCCAGCGTGAGGTCGAGCACGTCCTCCTTTTCGCCGCGCAGCATCGCGAGGACGCGGTGCGAGGGCAGCGCGGTGAACGGCTCGGCGAAGTCGAAGTAGTCGGCGAACTTGGCGCCCGCCTCCTCCTTGCCCTCGCGGACCTTCGCCGCGAGCCGGCCGCGGCCCCACATGCGCTCGCGCAGTTCGCCGATCAGGTCCGCGTCCTCGCCGAACCGCTCGGTGAGGATGGCCCGGGCGCCCTCCAGGGCGGCTGCCGGGTCGGCGACGCCCTTGTCGGCGTCGACGAACGCGGCCGCCGCGGCGGCCGGTTCCACCGACGGGTCGGCCAGCAGGCCCTCGGCGAGCGGCTCCAGACCGGCCTCCCGGGCGATCTGCGCCTTCGTGCGCCGCTTGGGCTTGAAGGGCAGGTAGATGTCCTCCAGCCGGGCCTTGGTGTCGGCCGCGTTGATCCGCGCCTCCAGCTCGGCGTCGAGCTTGCCCTGCTCCCGGACGGAGTCCAGGATCGCCGCGCGCCGGTCCTCCAGCTCGCGCAGATAGCGCAGCCGCTCTTCGAGGGTGCGCAGCTGGGCGTCGTCGAGCATCTCGGTCGCTTCCTTGCGGTAGCGCGCGATGAACGGCACGGTGGAGCCGCCGTCGAGCAGCTCGACGGCGGCCTTGACCTGCTGCTCCCGTACGCCGAGCTCCTCGGCGATCCTGCCTTCGATGGACGTCGTCACGATCGGGTCCCGCCTGCCTTCGTTTGCACTGGAAGGCTGCCAATTGTGGCAGGTGGCGGTGACGGAGCGCGGGAGCCCTTCCGTCAGGCCTTGCCCATGAGGTCCGCGGGGAAGGCCCCCGCGGTCACGGCCCGGACCACGAAGCCGCCCCCGAGCTCGGTGAGGCGGGCCAGAGCGGCCGCGCCGAGGTGCTCGTAGGGGGCGGCGTCGAGGCGGTCGGTGTCGGTCTCCAGCCGCTCGCGCAGGGCGACGCCTTCCTCGGTCAGCTCACCGGCGGCGTCGAGCACGCCGCGCTCGCGCAGCCTGTCGGTGGCGGCGTCGAGGTCCGCCTGGTCCCAGCCGCGCATGCCCTTGAGCCACTTCGGGGTCATGCCCTTGCCGGTGGCGGTGTGGCTGATCAGCGCCTCGACCGGGTCCAGGCCCGCCAGGAGCAGCGCGGCGAGGTGGCCGTCGCCGCGGTGCTCGCGCAGCAGGGTGGTGGCGTGCCACAGCCGCAGGTGCGGCTCCTCGGGCACGGGGAGGTCGGCGTGGGCCGCGTAGAGGGTGCGGGCGTGCCGGGTGCAGGCCTCGGTGGCGCGCATCGCCAGGTCGGCGGCCTCGGACAGCTCGGGGGACTCGATGGTGTCGGCGCCGAGGAGCCGGCGCAGGGTGGCGTCCACGCCCCGCAGCCGGGCGGCGAGGACCTGCTCGGGAGTGGCGGTGTCCCAGACGGCGGGCAGGTGCCGGGCGATGAGGTCGTGGCGGTAGTTGTAGAAGGTGGAGGTGACGGCGCCGGCCCCGACGGCTCCCATCGCGGCGGAGCGGGCGGAGAGGTTGACGGCGACGGGGTGGGTGATCCCGAGGGCGGCGAACTCCTTGGCGGTGTCCGGCGAGAAGTAGGCGGTGGCGTGCAGCGGGTTGATCGCGGCGTGCCAGCAGCGACGGGCGGCGAGCGGGGGAAGCGTCATGCGCCGCAGGTTACCGACTGCTTGGTATGCCGGGTAGGGGCGGGGCCCGTGTTGCGGGTCTCACGGCGAAGGCGACCCCGAGCCGTCGGGCCGTGACCGCGCGTCGGCGGCGCGGTTTCGGCGGGCGCGGTTTCGGCGGGCGCGGTTCGGCGAGGGCGGTTTCGGCGAGGCCGGTTTCGGCGAGGGCGGTTTCGGCGAGGGCGGGCGCGCGCCGGGGCGTCTCCTCGGGTGCCGAACGCGGCGAGGGGTCGGGGAGTGCGGCGTGGTTGCGTTCGACGCCCTGCGGGGATCGCCCCGACACACACCCGACCCCACCGAAACCGGCGGTGCGCGGCGCTCGATTCAGCCGATCCTCACGGCCGGATCCGACCCCTGGAACTGGTGTTCCCGTCCCCGGCGCGCCGTTCGGCATCGGCTGCGCGGGCACCGGCGTGCCGTGAGCCGCCGGCTGCGCCGCAGGCCAGGGGCCCCCGGCCCGGCAGCGCCGGTCCGTCGGCGGGGTCTGCCCACCGCTCGGCGCCCCGCCTCATCACCGCGCTGACCGCCGGCCCGTGACGGCCGAATGGCGATCGTGTGACAGCAGGGGCCATGGACATGACGTGAGCGGCCACGGGTGAATACGGTCGACGAACTCGAACCGATCTGTCTCCCCTACCACTTGGAGCCATTCGTGCACCGCAAAGTCATCGCCCCGAGCGTGCTCGCCGCCTCCCTGCTGCTGGTGATCCCGGCGTCGGCGGCGAGTTCCGGTCCGGGTGCCCCGGGTATCGGCGATCCTTACTACCCGGCCAGCGGCAACGGCGGATACGACGTGTCCCACTACGACCTGCGCCTGAAGTACCAGCCGCAGACGGACCTGCTCGAAGGCACCGCCACCCTCCTCGCCACCGCCACGCAGGACCTGTCCCGCTTCAACCTCGACTTCGGCCTCCAGGTCAGCGAGATCCGGGTCAACGGCGTCAAGGCGAGGTTCGCCACGTCCGGTACCCAGGAGCTGGAGGTCACCCCGGCCAAGCCGCTGGCGCGCAACGCCCCGCTGACCGTCGTCGTCAAGTACGCCGGAAAGCCCTCCGAGCTGAAGGTGGACGGCTGGACGGCCTGGCACCGCACGCCCGACGGCGGCGTGGCGGCGCAGGAGCCGGACTCGGCGGTCTGGTGGTTCCCCAGCAACGACCACCCGCTGGACAAGGCCACCTTCGACGTGTCCGTCAACGTCCCCGACGGCACCCAGGCGATCAGCAACGGCGTGCTCCAGTCGCAGACTTCGCGGCTGGGCTGGACCCGGTACAACTGGCGCTCCAACAAGCCGCAGGCCACGTACCTCGCCACCCTCGCCGTCGGCAAGTTCGACATCACCACCGACAAGACGGCGAGCGGGCTGCCGATCCTGAACGCCTACAGCAAGGACCTCGGCGACAACGCGGGCGCGGCGCGGGCGAGCGTGGAGCGGACGGGCGAGGTCACCGAGTGGCTGGAGGGCGTCTTCGGGCCGTATCCCTTCAACGCCCTGGGCGGCTACGTTCCGAACGTGAGCGCCGGCTTCGCCCTGGAGACCCAGACGCGGCCGTTCTACGGCCCGCGCCAGTTCCAGAACGGCGCCAACGTCTCGGTGGTCGTGCACGAGCTGGCCCACCAGTGGTACGGCGACAGCGTGTCCGTCGAGGGCTGGAAGGACATCTGGATCAATGAGGGCTTCGCCCGCTACAGCCAGTGGCTGTGGTCGGAGAAGGAGGGCGAGGGCACCGCGCAGGAGCTCGCCGACTGGGCCTACGCCGTACGCCCGGCCGAGGACGCGTTCTGGCAGGTCAAGCCGGGTGACCCGGGTCCGGAGAACCAGTTCCACGGAGCCGTCTACGACCGTGGCGCCATCGCCCTGCAGGCGCTGCGCAACGAGATCGGCGACGAGAGCTTCTTCCAGATCCTCAAGGGCTGGCCGACCGAGCGGGCCTACGGGAACGCCAAGGTCGGGGACTTCGTCCGCTACGCCGAGAAGGTCTCCGCCAAGCCGCTGGCCCAGCTGTTCGAGACCTGGCTCTACACCCCGGGCAAGCCGGACGCCTCCGCCCTGAACCCCGGGACCGCGCTCCCCGGCGCCCGCTCACTGCGGGCCGCCCCGGTGCCGTCGGCGGAGCCCAAGTCGTGGAAGAAGATCGCGGAGACGAACACGATCCACCAGCACGGCAAGCACGAAGAGCACGACGCGCACTGAGGTCCGTCAGCGGGCGGCGGCGCGCCATCGGGCCCGCGCCGCCCGCGCGATGGGCAGGTACCGCAGCCGCTCCGGCAGCAGCGGTACGAGGAGCCGTACGGCCGTGCTGAACCGCCGGAGCCTGCGCTCCTGGGCCGGGCTCCAGTCGAGCCCGATCGCGGCGCGCGCCTCGGGCGGCATGTACCCGACGGTGACGAAGGCCCGCAGGCGCAGGAACGCCACCCGCAGCACGGGCCAGGTGAGCCGCAGCAGCAGGCGCACGGCGGGCGGGCCGATCTCGGGCCGGGGCAGCGGCACATCGGTGGCGACCAGCTCGCGGGCCACCTCGGTGGGCTCGATCTCCTCGGCCAGCATCCGGGCCCAGTACGTCCAGTACTCCTCGATGCTCTGCGGCATGTCCTGGTCGCGCAGGCCGAGGATCCGGCCCACCTGGAGCCATTCCCGGTAGAGCTGCCGCTCCTGGGCGGGGGTGAAACGGCGCAGCAGGTAGCGCCCGGCGTACAGGTAGACCGGGAAACCGGTGGCGTGCACCCACGCGTAGCAGGCGGGGTCGAGGGAGTGGTAGCGCCGGCCGCGGGTGTCGGTGCCCTGGATGTCCTTGTGCAGGCGGCGTACCCGGCGGCCCTCCTCGGCGGCGCCCTCCCCGCCGTACACCCACAGCTGGACCGAGCGCAGCGAACGCTCGCCGCGGCCCCACGGGTCGGTGCGGAAGACGGAGTACTCGTCGACGCCGGCCGCGATCGCGGGGTGCGCCACCTGCATGGTGAAGGCGGCGGGCAGCATCAGCAGGGCCCGGACGTCGCCGGCGATGGTCCACAGCACCCCGCCGGGCGGCGGTGGCACGGGGTCGGTGCGGCCTCCCGCGGGGCGGCTTTCCGATGGGTGCCGGGCCGTGTTCGTCATATGCCAAGTATGCGAGAGCCAGATGGCCCCGAGCCGGACAGAAAGTCTTGTCACGGGTGTTACCCAGAGGTAACCGCGGCTGCTTGGATGACGGAGCCGATCTTCCCCCGCAGGAATGATGGAGACCTCATGCTGCCCACCTCCCACCGCCGCCACCGCGCCGCCGCCGCGACCGTCGCGGCGATCGCCGCCGGCACCCTGGCCGCCACCACCGCGCCCGCCGCCGCGGCCGCGGAGAGCGCCGCCGCCCCGCGGCTCAGCGTCCTGTCGTACAACGTCTTCCTGATGAGCAAGAACCTCTACCCGAACTGGGGCCAGGACCACCGGGCGGCGCAGATCCCCCAGGCCCCCTTCTACCGGGGCCACGACGTGGTCGTGCTCCAGGAGGCCTTCGACAACGCCGCCTCGGACGCGCTGAAGGCGAACTCCGCCGCGCAGTACCCGTACCAGACCCCGGTCGTCGGCCGCAGCAGGACCGGCTGGGACGCCACGGGCGGCGCGTACTCCTCCACCACCCCGGAGGACGGCGGCGTCACGATCCTCAGCAAGTGGCCGATCGTCCGCAAGGAGCAGGTGGTCTACAAGGACGCCTGCGGCGCCGACTGGTGGTCCAACAAGGGCTTCGCCTACGTCGTGCTGAACGTGAACGGCGCCAGGGTGCACGTGGTCGGCACGCACGCGCAGTCCACCGACCCGGGCTGCGGCGCGGGCGAGGCCGCGGAGATGCGTGCCCGTCAGTTCCGGGCCGTCGACGCCTTCCTGGACGGGAAGAACATCCCGGCGGACGAGCAGGTCATCGTGGCGGGCGACCTCAACGTCGACTCGCGCACGCCCGAGTACGCCACCCTGCTCGCCAACGCCGACCTCGCCGACACCGACACGCGCACGGGTCACCCGTATTCCTTCGACACCGCCCTGAACTCGATAGCGAAGTACCGCTACCCGAGCGACCCGCGCGAGGACCTGGACTACGTCCTCTACCGCAAGGGCAACGCCCGCCCGGCGGGCTGGGAGAACAACGTGGTCCTGGAGCAGTCGGCGCCCTGGACTGTCTCCAGCTGGGGCACCTCCTACACCTACACCAACCTCTCCGACCACTACCCGCTGATCGGCCGCTGATCGGCCGCTGATTCCGGCGGGCCCGCCCGGTCCGGTGAGCGCTGTGCCGCCCACCGGACCGGGCCGTCGGGGTCCGGGTCACACCGCCCGGTACGGTTCCTCGTACAGTCCCTCGATCAGTGCGCCGTACTTCTCGCGGACCACCCGGCGGCGCAGCTTCAGCGAGGGGGTGAGCTCCCCGGTCTCGGGGCCCCACTCCTCGGTCAGCAGCCGGTAGCGCTTGATCTGCTCGGTCCGGTTGAGCCGGGCGTTGGCCGCCTCGACCGCGCGGGCGATCTCCTCCCGGACGACCGGGTGCTCGGCGAGCGCGCTCGGGGAGGCGGTCTCGATGCCCCGGGCGGCGGCCCAGACCGGGGCCAGCTCCGGGTCCAGGACCAGCAGGGCGACCAGGTAGGAGCGGCCGTCGCCGTGGACCAGCGCCTGGCCTATGAGGGGGTGCTCCTTGACCGTGTTCTCCACCAGCGCCGGCGAGACGTTCTTGCCGGTGGAGGTGATGATCAGCTCCTTCTTGCGGTCGGTGAGCCAGAGGAACCCGTCCTCGTCGAGCCGGCCGATGTCCCCGGTGGGGAACCAGCCCTCCGCGTCCGACGCGCTCTCCACCGAACCGTCGGGCCGCAGATAGCCGCCGAAGACGGTCGCGCCCCGGGTGAGGATCTCCCCGTCCTCGGCGAGCCGCAGCTCCAGCCCCTCGATCGGGCGGCCCACCGAGCCGAGCCGGAAGCCGTCCGGGCTGTTGACCGTGCACACGCCGGCGGTCTCGGTGAGCCCCCACGCGTCCATGATGGTGATGCCCCAGCCGGCCCAGAAGCGGACCACGTCGATCGGCATCGGCGCGGTGGCGCTGGCCGTCCAGACCAGCCGGTCCAGGCCCGCGAGGCGCAGCAGCGGGTCGAGCGCCTGCTCCTTCGCCCGGGCGTACGAGGCTTCGAGCGCGGCCGGTACCTCCTCGCCGCGCTCCCGGTGGCCGGCCCGGGCGCGGGCGAGGTCGTTCGCGGCCTCGATGGCGCCGCGCTGCGCTTCGGGCAGCTGCGCGAGGACCGCCCGTACGGAGGCGGCGAGCTTCTCCCAGACCCGGGGTACGCCAAAGAACTGCACCGGGTGCAGCTCGCGGACCGCTGCGGCCACGGCGGTGGGGTCGGCGCACAGCCGCACGTGCGCCGCCCGCAGCAGGGGCAGGTAGATGCCGAGGACCCGCTCGGCGATGTGCGCGAAGGGCAGGTAGCAGATGTGCTCGGCGTGCTCGGGCAGCTCCACGTGCCGGTCGAGGCGGACCGCCTGGAGCATGAGGTTGCGGTGGGTCAGCCGCACGCCCTTGGGGTCGCCGGTGGTGCCCGAGGTGTAGACGACGGTCAGCGGGTCCTCGGGGCGGGCCTCCTGCCAGGCCTTCTCGAAGGCGTCGGCTCGGTGGAGCCGGGCGCCGCTCGCGTACACGGAGGCGTAGGTGGGGTGCCCGCCCGCGTCGGCGGCCTCGGCCACGACGAGGCGCTGGAGGGGCACGTCCTCGTCGGCCAGCAGCGGTTCCCAGCGGACGAGCTCGCGGGCGCCCTCGACGACGGCGACCCTGGCCCGGCTGTGGCGGGCGATGTGGGCGATCTGCCCGGGCGCGGAGGTCCCGTAGACGGTGACGGGCACGGCGCCGAGGTGGACGAGGGCGAGGTCGCTGAGCCAGTGCTCGGGGCGGTTGCCCATCATCAGCAGGACGTGCTCGCCGCGCTCGATGCCGAGGGCGGCGTATCCGGAGGCGAGGACGGCGACCTTGCGGCGCACCTCGCCCCAGGTGAGGGTCGTCCAGTCGGCCGCGTCGGGGCCGGCGCGCCACGAGAGGGCGGGGAGGTCCCCGCACTCGGCGGCGTTGCGGGCCAGCAGGGCGGGGAGGGTGATCTCTTCGGGTCGTCCGGGCAGTCGCAGGTTCGTGGTCATGGGCAGCTCCTGGCCGTTTCACATCGTTGGTGCGACAGCAATACTGTTGAACCCAAGCTGTGGAGCAGAGAGCGAGGCGCAGACGATGGCCGACCAGGCACCCGAGCCGATGCTCACCGTCGACGAGCTGGCGGCCAGGGCGGGCGTCACCGTGCGCACCGTACGGTTCTACAGCACCCGCGGGCTTTTGCCCCCTCCCGTGATCGGCCCTCGTCGGGTGGGGCACTACGGGCCGGAACACCTGTCCCGGCTGGCTCTCATCGAGGAGTTGCAGCACCAGGGCATGACCTTGTCGGCCATCGAGCGCTATCTGGACGCGCTGCCCGACGACCTGAGCGCGCACGACCTCGCGATCCACCGCGCCATGGTGGCCAGTTGGGCGCCGGACGCGGCCCAGGAGGTCTCGCGGGAGGAGCTGGAGAAGCGGGCGGGGCGGAGCCTGTCGGATACCGACCTGCGGCGGCTGACGGCCATGAACGTGGTCGCCGCCTCGGGGGACCGGTTCCGGGTGGACGTGGGGCTGCTGCGGCTGGGGGTCGCTCTGCTCGACGTGCCGATCGCGCACGAGACGATCCTGGCGGCGCGCACGGTGCTGATGGAGCACACCAGGTCGGCGGCGCACGAGCTGACGGCGCTGTTCCGGGACGAAGTGTGGGGGCCGTTCACGCGGGGCGAGAGCGATCCGGAGCGGGTGGAGTCGATGAAGGCGCTGTCGGCGCACATGCAACCGATGGTGGTGCAGGCGCTGGTGACGGCCTTCCAGCGGTCGCTGAGGGAGGAATTGCGGGCGGCGTTCGCCTCGGAGGCCGGGTAGGTTCACGGTACATGGCAGTCATTCACCGCACCACGATGTCACCCGGCAAGCTCGAACTCCTCGCCGCCTGGATGCCGGCCCGGCCCTGGTACCGGGGCGGGCAGGGCGCCGTGCGCCTCACCAGGGCCGGCGGATTCCGGCTCGACGACCCCGAGGGCGAGGTGGGCATCGAGTTCATGGTGGTCACCGACACCTCGGGCGGCTCCCCCGTCACCTACCAGGTCCCGCTGACCTACCGCGGGGCGCCGCTGGAGGGCGCCGAGGCCGGCCTGATCGGCACGTCCGAGCACGGTGTGCTGGGGCGTCGCTGGATCTACGACGGCGTCCACGATCCGGTCCTGGTGGACCGGTTGCTGGCGTTGCTGGCGGGCCGCACCACGGCGCAGGACCAGAACGCGAGCAACGCCCCGGACCCGACCGTCGAGGTGCGCACCGAGGCGGGCGGCGTACCGCAGGACCTGACCGGGCCCGGGGCCGTGACGGACACCGCCGACGCCACCGTCCTCACCGTGGGCCCGGCGGGCCGGGAACGGCCGGTGTCGGCCGTGACCATGTCCCGGGTGCTGCGCCCCGGGCCCGCCGCCGGGGACGGTGTCCGGGGGCAGGTGCTGGCCCGGTGGTCCGCGCCGGACGGTACCGAGGAGCGCGGGGTGTTCGCGCTCCTGCGCGACGGCGACCGGTAAGTGCGAGGCGCCCCGGGCCCGCTCGTGGGCGGGCCCGGGGCGGCCGCGCTCAGTCCGCGTAGGTCTCGCCCCGCTCGGCCTTCGCGACCAGCGACGCCGGCGGGGTGAAGCGGTCGCCGTACCGCGCGGCCAGCGCACGAGCACGGGCGACGAAGCCCGGCAGGCCGCCCTCGTAGCCGTTGATGTACTGGATCACGCCGCCGGTCCAGGCCGGGAAGCCGATGCCCATGATGGAGCCGATGTTGGCGTCGGCGATCGAGGTGAGGACGCCCTCGTCGAGGCAGCGGACGGTGTCCAGGGCCTCGGAGAAGAGCATCCGCTCCTTCATGTCGGCGAAGGGGATCTCGTAGCCGGGCTTGGTGAAGTGCTCGCGCAGGCCCGGCCAGATGCCGGCGCGCTTGCCCGACTCGTCGTACGCGTAGAAGCCGGCCCCGCCGCTGCGGCCGGGGCGGCCGAACTCGTCGACCATCCGGTCGATGACGGTGTCGGCGGGGTGCTCGGCCCACGCCAGGCCCTCGGCCTCGAAGGCCTTGCGGGTCTCGTTGCGGATCTTGCGCGGCAGGGTCAGGGTGAGCTCGTCCATCAGCGAGAGCACCTTGGCCGGGTAGCCCGCCTGGGCGGCGGCCTGCTCGATGGAGGCGGGCTCGATGCCCTCGCCGACCATGGCCACGCCCTCGTTGATGAACTGGCCGATGACGCGCGAGGTGAAGAAGCCGCGCGAGTCGTTGACCACGATCGGGGTCTTGTTGATCTGCCGGACCAGGTCGAAGGCGCGGGCGATGGCCTCGTCGCCGGTCTGCTGGCCCTTGATGATCTCGACCAGCGGCATCTTGTCGACGGGCGAGAAGAAGTGCAGCCCGATGAAGTCGGCGGGCCGTTCCACACCCTCCGCGAGCCCGGAGATCGGCAGGGTGGAGGTGTTGGAGCACAGCAGCGCGTCGGGCGCGATGACGTCCTGGACCTCCTGGAACACCTTGTGCTTGAGGGCGGTGTCCTCGAAGACGGCCTCGATGACGGCGTCACAGCCCGCGAGGTCGGCCGCGTCTGCGGTCGGGGTGATCCGGGCGAGCAGTTCGGCGCGCTTGGCCTCGGTGGTCCGGCCGCGGGCGAGCGCCTTGTCGAGCAGCTTCTCGGAGTACGCCTTGCCCTTGGCCGCGGCCTCGGCGGTGACGTCCTTCAGCACCACCTCGATGCCCGCGCGGGCACAGGAGTAGGCGATGCCCGCGCCCATCATGCCGGCGCCGAGGACGGCGACCTTGCGGACCTCGCGGGGCTCCACGCCCTGCGGACGGCTGCGGCCCGCGTTGACGGCCTGGAGGTCGAAGAAGAACGCCTGGATCATGTTCTTGGCGGTCTGTCCGGTGACGAGCTCGGTGAAGTAGCGGGCCTCGATGGTCAGCGCGGTCTCGAAGTCGACCTGGGAGCCCTCGACGGCGCAGGCCAGGATGTTGCGCGGCGCCGGGTACGGGGCCCCGTTCAGCTGCTTCTTCAAGTTGGCCGGGAAGGCGGGGAGGTTGGCGGCGAACTTCGGGTTCGACGGCGTGCCGCCCGGGATCCGGTAGCCGGGTACGTCCCAGGGCTGCTTGGACTCGGGGTGGGCGTCGATGAAGGCGCGGGCCTTGGCGAGCATCTCCTCCGGGGTCGCGGCCAGTTCGTGGACCAGGCCGTTCTCCAGGGCGCGCTGGGGGTTGTACTGGGTCCCCTGGAGCAGCACCTTGAGCAGCGCGTCGGCGATGCCCATGAGGCGCACGGTACGGGTGACACCGCCGGCGGCCGGGAGCAGGCCGAGGGTGACCTCGGGCAGGCCGATCTTGGAGCCGGGCGCGTCGAGGGCGACACGGTGGTGGGAGGCGAGGCAGATCTCGTAACCGCCGCCCAGGGCGGCGCCGTTGATCGCGGCGACGACGGGCTTGCCGAGGGTCTCGATGCGGCGCAGCGAGCGCTTGATGGCGGTGCCGGTGTCGAAGGCCAGCTGCGCGTGCTCGGGGCGCAGCCGGATCATGTCCTTGAGGTCGCCGCCCGCGAAGAAGGTCTTCTTGGCGGAGGTGTAGATGATGCCGCGGATGGAGTCCTTCTCGGCCTCGGCGCGGTCGGCGACGGCCGCGATGGAGTCCTTGAAGGCCTGGTTCATCGTGTTGGCGGACTGGTCGGGGTCGTCGAGGACCAGGGTGACGACGCCGGTCTCGTCCTGTTCCCAGCGGATCGTGGTGGACTCGCTCATGGTCACTGCTTTCGTGTCGGTCCGTGCGGAGGAGGGTCTGGGGACAGGACGGTTCAGAGTCGCTCGACGATGGTGGCGACGCCCATGCCGCCGCCGACGCAGAGGGTGACGAGCCCGTAGCGCTTGTCCTGGCGCTCCAGTTCGTCCACGACCGTGCCGAGGATCACCGCGCCGGTGGCGCCGAGCGGGTGGCCGAGCGCGATGGCGCCGCCGTTGACGTTGACCTTGTCGAGGGAGACGCCCATGTCCTTGACGAAGCGCAGGACGACGCCCGCGAAGGCCTCGTTGATCTCGATCAGGTCGATGTCGTCGATGGTCAGCCCGGCCTTGGCGAGGGCCTTGCGGGTGGCCGGGGCGGGGCCGGTGAGCATGATGGTGGGCTCGGAGCCGGAGACGGCCGCCGAGACGATGCGGGCGCGGGGCGTGAGACCGCCCCGCTCCCCCGCCTCGCGGGAGCCGATCGCGACGAGCGAGGCGCCGTCGACGATGCCGGAGGAGTTGCCCGCGTGGTGGACGTGGTCGATCTTCTCGATCCAGTGGTACTTCTGCAGCGCGACCGCGTCGAAGCCGCCGAGGTCGCCGATGTCCGCGAAGGACGGCTTCAGCTTGGCCAGGGTGTCTGCGGTGGTGCCGGGGCGGATGAACTCGTCGTGGTCCAGGACGACCAGGCCGTTGCGGTCGGTGACGGGGACCACGGACTTCGCGAAGCGGCCCTCCTTGACGGCCGCGGCGGCGCGCTCCTGGGAGAGGGCGGCGTACTCGTCGACGTCGCGCCGGGAGAAGCCCTCGATGGTGGCGATCAGGTCGGCGCCGATGCCCTGCGGGACGAAGTTGACGTCCCAGTTGGTCATCGGGTCGTTGAACCAGGCGCCGCCGTCGGAGGCCATCGGGACGCGGGACATGGACTCCACGCCCCCGGCGAGGACCAGGTCCTCCCAGCCGGAGCGGACCTTCGCGGCGGCCAGGTTGACGGCCTCCAGGCCGGAGGCGCAGAAGCGGTTCTCCTGTACGCCGGCCACCGTGTCCGGGAGACCGGCGGCGATGGCGGCGATGCGGGCGATGTCGGAGCCCTGGTCGCCGACCGGGCCGACGACGCCGAGCACGATGTCGTCGATGGTGGCGGGGTCCAGGCCGGGGTTGCGCTCGCGCAGGGCGTGGATGAGACCGACGACCAAGTCGATCGGCTTGGTGCCGTGCAGGGCGCCATTGGCCTTGCCGCGGCCGCGCGGGGTGCGGATCGCGTCGTATACGTAAGCTTCGGTGCTCACTGGTCAAGCCTTTCGGAGTGTTCTGGGCGGAGAGGTTCCAGGGAGGTTCAGCCGAGGAGGGAGCGGCCGATGATCTCTTTCATGATCTCGGTCGTACCGCCGTAGATGGTCTGGATGCGGCCGTCGGTGAAGGCCCGCGCGACCCGGTATTCGGTCATGTAGCCGTAGCCGCCGTGCAGTTGCAGGCAGCGGTCGGCGACGCGCTTCTGCAGCTCGGTGGCCCACCACTTGGCCATCGAGGCGTGTACGTGGTCCAGCTCGCCGTTCGCGTGGTCGGTGATGCACCGGTCGAGGAAGGTCCGGGTGACGGCGACCTCGGTGGCCATCTCCGCGATCTCGAAGCGGATGTGCTGGAGCTTGGACAGCGGACGGCCGAAGGCCTCGCGCTCCTTCACGTACTGGGTGGTGATCTCCAGCAGGTACTCGGCGGCGGCGATGCCGGCCATCGCGATGCCCATCCGCTCCTGCGCGAGATTGGTCATCAGGTGGACGAAGGCGCCGTTCAGCTCGCCGAGCAGGTTCTCCTTGGGGACGCGTACGTCGTGGAAGAACAGCTCGGCCGTGTCCTGCGCCTTCTGGCCGATCTTGTCGAGGTTGCGGCCGCGCTCGAAGCCCTCCGTGCCGCGCTCGACGACCAGCAGCGACAGGCCGTGCGCCCCGCCCTCGGGGGTGGTCTTGGCGACCACGATCACCAGGTCGGCGAGGATGCCGTTGGAGATGAAGGTCTTGGAGCCGTTCAGCACCCAGTGGTCGCCGCGGTCCTCGGCGCTGGTCCGGATCCCCTGGAGGTCGGAGCCCGCCCCCGGCTCGGTCATCGCGATGGCGGTGATGGTCTCCCCGGAGCAGAAGCCGGGCAGCCAGCGGCGCTTCTGCTCCTCGGTGGCCAGCGAGGTCAGATAGGGGCCGATGATGTCGTTGTGGAGGCCGATGGCGAGCCCCGGGGCGCCCGCGCGGGTGAACTCCTCGGCGATCACGGCGGCGTAGCGGAAGTCGGTGTTCCCGCCGCCGCCGTACTCCTCCGGGACGGCGAGGCCGAGCAGCCCCTGGCGGCCCGCGGCCCGCCAGGCCTCGCGGCTGACGATGCCGTCCTTCTCCCACTGCTCGTAGTGGGGCAGCACCTCCTTGGTGAGGAAGGTGCGTACGGTCTCGCGGAACGCCTCGTGGTCGGCGTCGAAGATCTGGCGCTTCATCAGTGGGCTCCCTACAGCCAGTTCTTGACGGTTTCGATCAGCCGGGCCGGATCGGGGCCGACGGGTGTGACGTTGAGCATGGTGACGCCCGCCTCGCGGAAGGCCTCGACCCGCTCGCGTACGTAGCCCTCGGGCCCACACAGCGTCATCAGCTCGCAGAACTCGTCCGGGACGGCGGCCGCGGCGTCGCGCGTGCGTCCGGCGAGGTAGAGCTCCTGGATCGTGCGGGCCTGCTCCTCGTAGCCGTAGGCGACGGCGAGGTCGTTGTAGAAGTTCTTGCCGACCGCGCCCATGCCGCCGACGTACAGCGCGATCTGCGGGCGCGCGCGTTCCCGTACGGCGGCCGCGTCCGCACCGATGGCGAGCAGGCCGCCCGCGACGGTCTGCAGCGGGCCGAGCTCCGGCGGCCTCTTGGCCGCGCCCTCGGCGAGGGGGCCGCCCCAGACCGCGCGGGCCTTCTCGGGAATGAAGAGCGTGGGCAGCCAGCCGTCGGCGATCTCTGCGGTCATCCGCACGTTCGCCGGGCCGAGGGAGGCGATGTAGACCGGGATCGCGGAGCGGACCGGCCGGGTGAGGATCTTCAGCGGCTTGCCGTGCCGGCCGCCCTTCGAAGGCGGCAGCGGCATGTCGGTGATGCCGTGGTGGTCGATGGTCTCGCGGCGCCAGATCCGGCGGCACAGCTCGACCGTCTCGCGGGTGCGGCCGAGCGGCTTGTCGTACGGCATCCCGTGCCAGCCCTCGACGACCTGCGGGCCGGAGGCGCCGAGGCCGAGCATGGCCCGGCCGCCGGAGAGCGCGTCCAGTCCGGCGGCGGTCTGGGCGATGAGGCCGGGGGTGCGCGAGTACACGTTGAGGATGGCCGAGCCGATCTTCATCCGCTCGGTGCGGGCGGCGAGATAGCCCATGATCGTCGGGGAGTCGAAACCCCAGGCCTCGGCCACCCACACGGCGTCGAGCCCGGCCGACTCCAGCGCCGCCGCCTCGTCGGCGGCCCGGCGCGGATCTCCGGCGTAGTCGAGCATCATGGACAGTTCCATCAGGAGCCCTCCTTCCCGAGCAGCGCCGGTACGTCCCAGTCGGCGGCCACCGACTCGGCGTGCGCACCCGGCTGGGCCGGGCCGCTGGTCACCGCGACGGGGGTCGCCGAGAACCGCGGCGCGGGCGCGGGCTGGACGATCCCGCCGAAGTCGGTGAAGGTGCCGCGGGCGGCGAGGTGCGGGTGGCCGGGGGCCTCGCGCAGCGAGAGCACGGGCGCCACGCAGGCGTCGCTCCCCTCGAAGACCGCCGTCCACTCCTCGCGCGTACGGGTCTTGAAACGCGCGGCGACGGTCTCGCGCAGCTCGCTCCAGCGGGCGAGGTCCTTGCGGGCCGGAGCCTGGTCCTTGATGCCGAGGAGCTCCACGAAGGTGTCGTAGAACTGCTGCTCCAGCGCGCCGACCGCCATGTACTGGCCGTCGGAGGTCTCGTAGGTGCCGTAGAAGGGGCAGCCGCCGTCGAGGAGGTTGGCCCCGCGGCGGTCCTGCCAGCCGCCCGCCGCCATCATTCCGTGGATCATGGCGGTGAGGTGGGCGGTGCCGTCGACGATGGCGGCGTCGACGACCTGGCCGGTGCCGGTGGCACGGGCGTGCTGGAGGGCGGCGAGGACCCCGATCACCAGGTAGAGGGAGCCGCCCGCGTAGTCCCCGACCAGGTTGGCGGGGACGGCCGGGGGCTCTCCCGGATTGCCGATCATGCCGAGGGCGCCGGTGACGGCGATGTACGCGATGTCGTGTCCGGCGCTCTGCGCGAGCGGGCCCTCCTGGCCCCAGCCGGTCATCCGCCCGTAGACCAGCTTCGGGTTGCGGGCGCGGCACTCGGCCGGGCCGACCCCGAGCCGCTCGGCGACCCCGGGGCGCAACCCCTCGATGAGGACGTCGGCCCGCTCGGCGAGGTCCAGGACGCGGGCGGGCCCGTCGGGCGACTTGAGGTCGACCAGGACGGACCGTTTGTTGCGGTTGGTGATGTCGTAGGCCGGATCGACCGCGAGCCCGCCACCGCCGGGCCGGTCCACCCGTACGACGTCGGCCCCCAGGTCGGCGAGGAGCATGGCGGCGAACGGGCCGGGTCCGATGCCCGCCAGTTCGACGACGCGCACTCCCGCAAGCGGGCCGGTCCCGGTCACGTGCCCGGTCGCATGCCCGGTCCCGCTCGCGGTCCCGTCTCCTGTCACTGCCATCGAGCCCCCAGCGTCTGCGGTGTGCGTGCGGTGCCTGGTGTGCACGTGTGCACGGTGTGCACGGTGTGCACGGTGTGCACGGTGTGCACGGTGTCCGACTGTGTGACACAACTGATGTAACACCAGCGATGCTAGGAACGTGTTCCACTCAGCACAAGAGCAAGCGCTTAGCCGTTTGCCCGGATCCGGTCGTCCAGTTCCTTGACGTGCCGCTTGAGGGCCACGGTCCGGTAGCTCTCCTCCACCCACTCGCACAGCACATCGACGGAGGGCGCCCCCTTCTCTCCCAGGGGAACGGAGACCCAGCCGGACCGGCCCAGGCCGTAGCCGGTGGGCTCCGCGCCGGGCGCCGTCATCGCATGCCCGTGCAGCGCCTCGTCCTTGAGCTTCACGGAGAGGCCGGGCGGCTCGGGGCCGTCCGCGTTGCCCAGGAAGGCGAAGATCTTCTTGTTGACCTTCACCACGCAGTCCTCGGGACCCCATGGGTAGTCCTCCACGGCCTCCGGCAGCCCGAGGGCGAACTCCCGCACCGCCTCCCACTTGCGCACCGCAGCCTTTCCAGCCTTCATCGACGCCTCCACCACCGCAGGTCACACCTGCCCGCACGGACAGTCGATCCTCACGCTAGCCTCAGCCACCGACACCAGCTGGGAGGAGCGGTCATGAACGCAACGGTTCGGCAGGACCATCCGGAACGCGCCTACGACGTCGTGCTGTTCGGCGCCACCGGGTTCGTGGGGGCGCTGACCGCCGAGTACCTCGCCGCGCACGCGCCCGTCGGCTGCCGGTGGGCCCTCGCGGGCCGGGACACCGCGAAGCTGGAGCGGCTGCGCGAGCGGCTGGCCGCGATCGATCCGGCGTGCGCGGGGCTGCCGCTGCTCCGGGCGGACGCCCAGGACGCGGGGGCCCTGCGCGAGCTGGCCGCGTCCACCCGGGTGCTGGCCACGACGGTGGGGCCGTACGTCTGGTACGGGGCGGAGCTCGTGGCCGCCTGCGCCGAGGCGGGCACGGACTACGTCGACCTCACCGGCGAGCCGGAGTTCGTGGACCGGATGTACGTCGAGCACGACGCGCGGGCCCGGGAGACGGGGGCGCGGCTCGTCCACGCCTGCGGCTTCGACTCGATCCCGGCCGACCTCGGGGCGTACTTCACGGTCCGCCAGCTGCCGGAGGGGGTCCCGCTGACGGTCGACGGATTCATGCGGTCCAACGCCCTCTTCTCCGGCGGAACTCTGGCCTCCGCGCTGACCGCCCTGGGCCGCGGCCCCCAGACCCTGGCCGCCGCGCACGCGCGCCGGCTGTACGAGCCCCGGCTGCTGGGGCGTCGGGCGCGCGGGCCGGTGGGGGCGCCGCGGTTCAGCCGGGAGACCGGCACCTGGGCGCTGCCGCTGCCCACGCTGGACCCGCGGATCGTGGCCCGGTCGGCGGCCGCGCTGGAGCGGTACGGCCCGGACTTCCGCTACCGGCACTACGCCTCCGTCAAACACCTGCCCGTCGCGGTGGGCGGTACGGCGGCCCTGGCCGCGACCGTGGCCCTGGCCCAGGTGCCGCCGGCCCGGCGGTGGCTGATGAACCGCTGGGAGCCGGGCCAGGGGCCGGACGCGGAGCGCCGCGCGCGCAGCTGGTTCACCGTGCGGTTCGTGGGCGAGGGCGGCGGCCGGCGCGTGCTCACCGAGGTGTCGGGCGGCGACCCGGGCTACGGGGAGACGGCGAAGATGCTGGCGGAGTCGGCGCTCTGCCTGGCCTACGACGCCCTGCCGGAGGCCGCCGGGCAGCTGACGACGGCCGTGGCGATGGGCGACGCCCTCATCCCCCGCCTCCAGAAGGCGGGCATCTCCTTCCGGGTGGCGGACGCCCGGGCGGCGAAGGCCCGGATGGGGGAGGCCCGGACGACGGAGGCCCGCTGACTCAGCCCGTGGCTTCGCGCAGGGCGCGGCGGCACAGGGAGTCGGCGTGGCGGGTGGTCTCGGGGATCCGGAAGCGGGGGCTCAGGGCCAGGGCGTGCGCGCAGGCGTTGTCGAGGGAGACCCGGTGCCCGACGGACACGTAGACCGGCTTGATCCCGTCCTGCGTCCGCAGCGCCCGCCCGACCTCGGCCCCGTCGGCCGCGAGCAGCGGGGCGGCGTCGCCGCGCCGGGCGCCCGGTTCCTCGTAGGTGAAGGTGAAGGGATTCTTCGCGACGCCGATGGCCGGGAGCCCGCTGACCACGCCGAGGTGGCAGGCGAGGCCGAAGCCGCGGGGGTGGGCGAGGCCGTAGCCGTCGCAGACGACGAGGCCGGGCGCGGTGGTCAGGGCGTCGAGGGCGGCCAGTACGGTCGGCAGCTCGCGGAAGGCGAGCAGCCCGGGCACGTACGGGAAGCTGACGTGCCCGACGGCGGTGGCCTCCTCGACGACCTCTAGGGTGGCGGCATCGAGCACCACGGCCGCGGCGGCGACCAGGTCGCGTGCGTCGTCGTAGGCGACGTCCACTCCCGCGACCAGCCCGCGGCCGGGTGGGGGGCCGGGCTCGGTGAGCACGACCTGATGGCGCAGTTCGTCCTGTATCGCCCGGGCCTCGGCCTCGTCGGCGGGGGTCTTCACACTCGTCATGATGGTGCGAGAGTAGCCTGGCGATCATGTTCGTCATGGAGCTCACCTACATCGCGCCCATCGAAGCCGTCGAAGACGAGATGGACGCCCACATCGCCTGGCTGGACGGCTACTACGCCGCCGGCGTCTTCCTCGCGTCGGGGCGCAAGGTCCCGCGCGACGGGGGCGTGATCCTGGCCGGCGGGGTGTCCCGGACCGAGATCGAGAAGATCGCGGCCGAGGACCCCTTCACGGTGGCGGGCGTCTGCGAGTACCGCATCACCGAGTTCATCGCCACGAAGACCTCGGCGGACCTGGCGACGGTACGGGAGAACCCGGTGGTGTAGGGGGTGCCGGCCAGCGAGCTCCCTGCCAGCCGAAGCCCCGCCGAACGCCCCACCCCCGGCCAGCGAGCCCCCGGCCACCGAAGCCGCCGCCCGCCCCGCCCCCTACCCGATCAGCGCCGCTCCAGCCGGGCCACGCGGCCCTTCTCCCCCGCCGCCCAACACCCCGTGTCCGGCGCGCAGTCGACCGTGTCGAAGGATCCCGGCTCCAGCGACCGCCAGCTGCGGCCGCCGTCCGTGGTCACGTCCGTGCCCGTCGGTCCCACCGCGAGGGCCGTCCTGGAGGAGTACGGGTACCAGGCCGCGCCCGAGCGGTAGGCCGGCGGCGGGGTCGCCGCCTGGTGCCAGGTGCGTCCCCCGTCCACGGAGACCGCGGCGGCCTGCGGGGAGGCCTGGCCGGTGCGATAGTCGCCGCCGACCGCGAGTCCCCTCGTACGGTCCCTGAAGGCGAGGGCGAAGACCCCTCGCGCCGGGTCGCCCGCCGGGACGGTGGATTCGGCGACCCGCCAGGTCAGGCCGCGGTCCGCGGAGTGCAGGACCCGCGCGCTCGCCCCGCCGCCCGTGGCCAGCCAGACGTCGCGTGGGCCCGCGCTGACCAGGCACTGGCCGCTGGCGGCGAAGCCCGCCTCGCCCGGCAGCGCATCGGGCATGCCCTCGCTCGGCAGCACCCGCCAGTTCCGCCCGCCGTCGTCGGTGGACAGGATGCGGAACTTTCCCTCCACCGGGTCGCTCATCGCCAGTCCGTGCCGGGCGTCGAAGAAGGTGAGGCAGTCGTAGAAGGCGCGCGGGTCGGGGTTGCGGAACGTCTCGGTCCAGGTGGCGCCGCCGTCCTCGGTGCGCAGCACCCTGGACGCCTCGCCCTCCCCGATGGACAGGGCCACCGCGCGCCGCGCGTCGAAGGCCTCGATGTCGCGCAGTTCCAGGCCTTCCGCGACCGCGCCGGGCGGCGAGACGTCCTGCCAGCTGCGGCCGCCGTCCAGCGTGCGCAGCACGGTCCCCCGGGAACCGGCCACCCAGGCCGTGGTCCGGCTGACCGCCGCCAGGCCACGGAAGCGCGCGGGTTTTCCGGTCTCCTTCAGGGCCCAGGCGGCGCCCCGTAAATCCTGCGCCGCCGGGGCCGGGCCCGCGGGGTCCGGGGCGCCCGGGCCCGCGTCGGCCCGGGCCGGGCCGGCCAGCACCCCCACCACCAGGGCTGCCGCGCACATGCCAACTCCAACATCCCGAAGTCTCATGGCGCCGGAAGCTAACGCACCCTCGTTCCGCCGTCCAGAGTGCGTCCCCGAGTGCGTCCCCGCCGCCGTCTCCCAGGAGCCGGACCGGCCGGCCACCCTCGTACGCGGGCCGCGCTTTGCGCCTGTGGAGTGATCGGTAACCAGCCCTTCTGCGACCTTCCGAACTCTGCGGAATTCACTGCCCCGCCTTGGCCCGCATCCCTCACTCGGTCACTCTGTGCGATCACACAGACGGGTTCAGGCCAATCGGTGACACAGCTCACGCAACCCTCCATGCACGGAATTGCCGATTCCGGCGTCTATCGGGTTGCCGGGCTCCACCCCACGGCCCGGCAGCAGATCCGCCGCAAGGGAGTGAGCCTTGATCACTGTCATCGAGCAGGCCGCACAGGCCCGTCTGGTCGCCACCGCGCCGAAGGTCGAGACCGTTCCCGTCACCCTCTGCTACGACCGTGCGGATCCTTTCGCCGTGCGCATGGCCTTCCCGGCCCCGGCGACGCTGGAGGGCGTCGAGGTCTCGTGGACCTTCTCGCGCGAACTGCTGGAGTCCGGGCTGGACCGCCCGTCGGGCTGGGGCGACGTGCGCGTACGCCCGTACGACGGCGATCGGACCACGATCGAGTTCCACGCGGCGGAGGGCGTCGCGGTCGTGCTGATGCTGACGGCCGAGCTCCACCGGTTCCTGGAGCGGGCCGCGACCGTGGTCCCACCGGGCTTGGAACACCTCTACCTCGACATGGACCACAGCCTGGCCGAGCTGATGCGCGACACCTGCTGACCGCCGCCCGTTATTCGATTGCGGGCGGCTGCGGCCGCCCGTAGCTTCGTAGACGCCCCACTGCCGTCGAAACGGAGCAGGACATTGCTCGTCTGAGGTTCGAGACACCGACCACGTGACCTTCACCATCGCCGTGACCTTCACCACCGTCACCGCCTGAGCGTCGGCTGTCTCCCCGCGTTGCACGCACCACTCACGCAACCTGGAGGCCTCCATGAGTCACGCCCCTGCTTTCATCACCTGCTCCGACCTCTCCTTCGACTGGCCCGACGGCACTCCCGTCTTCGACGGGTTCCAGCTCGCCGTCGGCCCCGGCCGCACCGGTCTGATCGGGCTCAACGGCTGCGGGAAGTCCACCCTGCTGAAGCTGATCGCCGGCGAACTGACCCCGTCCGAGGGTCACTCGTCCGTCGCCGGCTCGGTCGGTCACCTCCCGCAGAACGTCACCCTCGACACCGCGCTGCGCGTGGACGAGGCGCTCGGCATCCACACCGCCCGCGCCGCCCTGCACGCCATCGAGGCGGGCGAGGCCACCGAGGCGAACTTCACCGCCGTGGGCGACGACTGGGACGTGGAGGAGCGGGCCCTGGCCACGCTCGACCAGCTCGGCCTCGCCCGGATCGGCCTGGACCGCACCGTCGGCGAGCTCTCGGGCGGCGAATCCGTACTGCTGCGGCTGGCCGCCCTGCTCCTCGCGCGCCCCGACGTCCTGCTGCTGGACGAGCCCACCAACAACCTGGACCTGCGGGCCCGGGGCCGCCTGTACGCGGCGGTCGAGTCGTGGTCGGGGGTGATGCTCCTGGTCAGTCACGACCGGGAGCTGCTGGAGCGGGTCGATCAGATCGCCGATCTGCACGATGGTGAAGTCCGCTGGTACGGAGGGAACTTCACGGACTACGAGCAGATGCTGGCCGCCGAGCAGGAGTCGGCCGAGCGGATGGTCCGGGCCGCGGAGGCCGACGTACAACGACAGAAGCGCGAACTGGCCGACGCGCACGTCAAGTTGGCGCGGCGCAAGCGGTACGGCCAGAAGATGTACGAGAACAAGCGCGAGCCGAAGATCGTGATGGGCGCCCGCAAACGGGCGGCGCAGGAGTCGGCCGGCAAGCACCGGATCATGCACACGGAGAAGCTGGCACAGGCGAAGGAGCGCCTGGACCAAGCGGTCGAAGCGGTGCGCGACGACGACGAGATCCGGATCGAGCTGCCCTCCACCCGGGTCCCGCCGGGGCGGCGCGTCCTGACCCTGAGCGATCTGCGCCTGGCGCACGGGGCCACCGTACCGGGCGAGTGGGAGCTGCGCGGCCCCGAGCGGATCGCCCTGGTGGGCCGTAACGGCTCCGGCAAGACCACGCTGCTGCGCACGGTCGCGGGGCAGCTCCCGCCGGTGTCCGGGGCGGCGGTGGCGCACGTGACCACGCGGTTCCTGCCGCAGCGCCTCGACGTCCTGGACGACAGCCGTTCGGTGGTGGAGAACGTGGCGCGGTTCGCCCCACAGGCCACCAACAACCTGATCCGGGCCCGACTCGCGCACTTCCTCTTCCGGGGCGCCCGGGCGGACCGGCCGGCCGGCACGCTGTCGGGCGGCGAGCGGTTCCGGGCGGCACTGGCGGCGCTGCTGCTGGCGGAGCCCGCTCCGCAGCTGCTCATGCTGGACGAGCCGACGAACAATCTGGACCTGTCGAGCGTGCGGCAGTTGACGGACGCGCTGGAGTCGTACGAGGGCGCGCTCGTGGTGGCGAGCCATGACGTGCCGTTCCTGGAGTCGATCGGCATCACGCGGTGGCTACTGCTGGACGGCGAACTGCGGCCGACCACGGCCGAGGAGGTCCGGGAGACGCTGTGGCACGAATGACCGCGGGACGGGGGTGAGCCCCCCGGCCCCGCAGGAGTGGTCAGTGGTCATACGAGGCATCGAGGGCACGCCACGCACGTGAGACATTCACTACGGAGCGTAGCGAGAGGGGGGCCGTGCCACGCCGAGCGCGCGGACCTGCCCGATCGACACCCTCCGTGCACTGGTCTCGGCCGTCAAGGCGGGAGCGGCGGACCACCTGGTGGCGTGATTTTGCCCCCGCGCTTCCCTCTCAGACCCCCTTCAAACTGCACAGATAACTGGATGTAACTGGACATAGGCATGGCTGGGGCTTGGCTGGCCTTGATGTCGCGCTTAACCTACGACTCCGTAGGCTACGGAACCGTAGGTAATTCGCTTTGCACCCAGGAGTACCCGTGACGATCACCTCTCCCCACCTCGGCAGCTCGGAGGCGTGGACGGACGCCAAGCTGCTGTTCGCGCTGGAAGAGGTGGTCGAGAAGGAGCTCAACCGCCATCTGAAGGTCACCAAGGACTGGATGCCCCACGAGTACGTCCCGTGGAGCGACGGCCGGAACTTCCCGGGCTTCTTCGAGGACGGCGAGGCCTGGGACCCGGAGCAGTCCAAGGTCACCGAGATCGGCAAGATCGCTCTGGTCGTCAACCTGCTGACCGAGGACAACCTCCCCAGCTACCACCACGAGATCGCGTCGCTTTTCGGCCGCAACGGCGCCTGGGGCACCTGGGTGCACCGCTGGACGGCCGAGGAGGGCCGCCACGGCATCGTGATGCGCGACTACCTGCTGGCCTCGCGCGCCGTGGACCCGGACAAGCTGGAAGCGTTCCGCATGCAGCACATGTCGGAGGGCTTCGAGTCCGACAACCGCCACTCGATGCTGCACTCGGTGGCGTACGTGGCCTTCCAGGAGCTCGCCACCCGCATCTCGCACCGCAACACCGGCCACCAGTCCGGTGACCCGGTCTGCGACCGGATGCTGGCGCGCATCGCGCAGGACGAGAACCTGCACATGGTCTTCTACCGCAACCTGCTGGGCGCGGCCTTCGAGCTGGCCCCGGACCTGACGATGCAGGCCGTGCGGGACGTCGTGGTCAACTTCCGGATGCCCGGACACGGCATGCCCGGCTTCGAGCGGATGGCCGCGCAGATGGCGATCGGCGGGGTCTACAACCTGCGGATCCACCACGACGACGTGCTGAGCCCCGTGATCCGCTTCCTGAAGATCATGGACATCGACGGCCTGGGCCCGGAGGGCCAGAAGGCCCAGGAAGAGCTCGGCCTGTTCATGAACGGCCTGGACGGCGAGGCCCGCAAGTTCGACGAGCGCCTGGCCGCCCGCGCGGCCCGCATCGCGGCCCGCAAGGCCTGACCTCCCTGGGCTCTGGGCTCCCGGCTCCGGGACTCCCGGTCTGACCGGTTTCAGCCCACTCGGGCGAGTGACGCCGATTGCCCTGGCAGAGCAGTGCTCTGCCAGGGTTTCGCGTCATGACCTCGCTCCAGGTGGACATCGACCAGCTGACCCGTTTGACGCGTGCTCTGGACTCCTCGCTGGTCTCCCTGCGGGAGGCCCGGCGGGCGCTGGACCACGTACGGCCCGACCAGCTGGGCACGGCGGATCTCGACGCGGCGTGTGACGGCTTCCAGGAACGGTGGGCCTACGGCACGCGGGAGCTGACCAAGCGCGTCAAGGCCGTACGGGAGGGCGTGGACCGCAGCGCCGCGGAGTACGCGGAACTGGAGGAGGCCATCCGCGCGGCCTTCCGCCGGGCAGCGGCGGCCGGGCGTGGCTGAGCACGCGGCGCTGGGCTTCGACCCCGCCCCCGGGAATCCCGCGGCGGTCCTGGCCCTGACCAAGAAGCTCGCCGCCTCGGCGAACTCCCTCGGGGAGGCCTCCCGCGTCGTAACGGCCCTGGCAGCCCAGAGCTCGGCGTGGCAGGGCGAGGCCGCGACCGCCTTCCGCGCCTCCCTCTCGCAGGACCTCCCCCGCTACCTCGGCGCGGCCCACACCTCCCTCGCGGAGGCCGCCCGCCGGCTCACGGGGTGGCACGACACCCTGGTCGCCCACCGCGCGCTGGCGGCCCGGTACGAGTCCCAGGCCGCCGCGGCCAAGACGGAGGAGGCCCTCACCGACGCCCGCCGCCTGGCCCGCGAGCTCGCCACCGAGCACGCCGCGGCGGCCCGCCGGGTGGCGCAGACCCTGAACGCCGCGACGGACCGGCTGGCCCCGAAGGAACCGGGCATGCTGGCCTCGATCTGGCGGAAGATCGTCGACGACCCGGCGGATGCGTTGTCGAACGCGTCGGCGCTGCTGGGTTTCGTCGGCGCCCTGGTGGCACTCGCCTGCCCGCCGGCCGGGCTCGCGATCATGCTCGTCGGGAGCGGCCTGTCCCTGGCCGCCCTGGCCATGCATACCTCGGACCCGAAGTTCCGGAAGTCCTTGACGGACGGCTTCACCAAGGGCGAGTTCGACGCGGACTTCTGGAAGAGCGGAGTGACCCTGATCGGCGACGCCGCCGGCACGGTCCCTGGCCTGGCTGCGGTCGCCTCCGGAGCCAAGGCCGGCACGGCGGCTGCCCGCGCCGCGATGGCTGCCGCCCCGGAGGGCAGCGCGCTGACCGCGCTCGCTCCTGGGGCCACCGCCTTCAGACAAACGGCGTGGTCCACCGCCGATGACCTGCGACAGGTGGAGAGCCCGCTCACCGGATGGGCATTACAGACATCGGCTCAGTCCACCAGAAACCGGGTAGGTGTGGCCGTGGCAGGCACAGGAGCTCTGACCGCCGGTCTTGACTACGTCTCGGACGACGAAGCGCTCGAACACAGCTCGACATCGGTGGACGGTGCCCGAGGGGTCCTCGACGACGCTCCCTCAGCCATCAAGAGGTCCGCTCACGTCTGGTCGGTGCTGAGGCCATGACCTATCGGAGCTCCGTCCCGGCGGTCTGGTTCCGCCTGCCTCCGGGCTTCCACAATGTCGGCCCCGGCGACAGGGCGGCATTGAACTCGTTCGCGGAGGCCTTGGGCAGCTCCGACGCCCAACGGGAGCTATCCCAGCTCATGGATGTCCTTGAGGAACTGGCAGGGCACGATGTCGTACACACCGCGCTCGGCTTTCACCCCGAGGAGCCGGCTGGCGTCACCACGTCGTTGTTCTCTCTGACGGTCCGGCCTGTCGAACAGCCCAACCCCCGGCTTACCGTGGCACGTACGGCTCTGGCCATCGCACGTTCGTCTCTGTGGACCGACTCCATCCGCCGGTTCATTGATCTTCCGTCAGCTCTGCCCTGTTGCCTGGTCGCCGGGATCATTTCCGTGCCCAATGTGGACCATCGTTTGTTTCAGGCCAGAGTCGCGACCGTGCATCCGGATGGACTCCACCTGCTCGTCCTGGACCTGACCAGCGCCTCCACTCAGCACGCCGACGCGTACACGGACGTCCTCGAAGCGGTCGCGCACACCCTCAGCTTTTCCGATCCCGACCCGAGTGCGCCGACGGCGGCCGGGACCTCACGCATCCTGGAGGTGCTCCTATGACCCTCGCACTCACCAAGGTGGCCTGGGACCACCCTCCGACCGTTGTCGGCTACAAGCGGTTGGTCATCCGCCGCCTCGGATGGGTACTCAGCCTCGGCGGTCCCCCACTGATCGCCCTGGCCTGCATCGACCTCGTCCCCCACGCAGGAACGGCCTTCGCCCTGATCACCATGCTCGCGGCGCCCCTTCTTCCCTGGGTGATCATCGCCTACTTCAGACGGCGCCGCGTCGCCACCGTGCTGCAGAGTTACCCCTGGCGCGAGTGGCCGTGTCAGCACCCTCGCTACGTGACGGGGAACCCCGCGACCATCGCCATCCCGTTCCGAGAGGACTTCACGGCCACGTTCCGGATCATCCCGTTCCCCGTCGCGCTCGCAGATTTGGAAAACAACGACCCGGACCGGATCTGGTTCGCCGGAGACCCGCGCTTCGGCGGGGTCGTGTCGCCCGTCGGGGGCCATTACCTCGTGCGGGTCGTACCCCACACGCCGCGACGCGAGGAGTGTGGTGGCGAGGGGTTCGACCTTGCCCGGCGCGTGGGGCTGGTCCGGAGCAGCGGCAAGGGCACGCGGACCTGATCAGCTCCGGCGCGGACGCAGCGCGAGGCGTTCGGACTCCGAGAGGCCGCCCCAGACTCCGAAGCGCTCGTCATTGGCCAGGGCGTACTCCAGGCACGCCGCCCGCCCCTCGCACGCCCCGCACAGCCGCTTCGCGTCGCGCAGCGACGAGCCCGGCTCCGGGAAGAAGAAGCCCGGCCCCGTCTGGGCGCACAGGGCGAGGTCGTACCAGGCGGTGGTGTCAGTACCTGCGGTAGTGGTGTTCATCGACATGCCGGAGATACTGACCGCCACGGATGGACGTCCGATCAACGCCTGATCAACGCTCCGTCATGGCCCCGGCCTCGGCGCGCTGGCTATGACCGCGAACCGCGCCCCGAAGGGGTCCGCCAGCTTGGCGAAACGGCCGACTCCCTCCATGAACACCGGGGTGAGACGGACCTTGCCACCCGACTCCTCCGCCTTCGCCGCCGTCACGTCGCAGTCGCTGACCTCGAAGTACGGCGTCCAGTAGGGCCGTTCGGCGTCCTCCACCGGGTCCATGGATATCGGCACGAGGCCACCGAAGGCGGCCTCGTCCGTCGCACCGGCCGGCTTGACCATCGTGTACGTGCCGCCTTCGAAGGACATCTCGCTGATCTCCCAGCCGAGGACCGTGCGGTAGAAGTCGGACGCTCCGGCCACGTCGCCCGTATACAGCTCCGTCCAGCACAGGGTGCCCACGTCCGTGACCGCGCCGAGGCCCCTGTTCTTCTTGGGCTGCCACACCCCGAAGCCCACCCCCGCCGGGTCGGCGAATATCGCCATCCGGCCGAAGTCCTGGACGTCCATCGGCTCGAACACCACCGTGCCGCCCGCTTTGGTCACGGCCGCCGCCGTGGCGTCCGCGTCAGGGGTTTGGAAGTACACCTGCCAGGCAGCCGGGCCCTGTTCCGCCGGGACGGTCATGCCGCCCGCGACCGTCTTGCCGTCCAGGTGGAACATCCCGTATCCGCCGACCTCCTCGCCGCCCGCCTGGAAGTCCCAGCCGAACAGTCCCTCATAGAACCTGGCGGCGCCGTTGATGTCGGGTGCGCCGAGGTCCACCCAGTTCGGGGAGCCGTCCTTGTAGTCCGTGGTGAGCATGGGTCCGCACTCCTTCCGACCGATACCGCCGGGAGCTGTCCTGTCCTCTCTTCGAGCATGGCACCCCCCACTGACAGCGGGCTCGCGCTCCACAGAGTGAACGACCGTGCGTTCGGTAAGATGGCGCCATGGCAGACGGACGCGTGGAACGCGGCAACCAGACGCGGCGAACCGTTCTCGACCGGACGATGGGCATCGCCTCCGTGGACGGCCTGGAAGGCCTGTCCCTGGGGAAGATCGCCGCGGATCTCGGCCTGAGCAAGAGCGGGGTCTTCGCGCTCTTCGGCTCCAAGGAGGACCTGCAGCTCGCCACCGTCCGCGCCGCCGTGGACGTGTTCGTCGATCAGGTGGTGCGGCCCGTGCACGGGGAGCCCGACGGCCTCGCCAAGGTGTGGCGGGTGTGTGAGCGCTGGCTCGATTACTCCGGGCGCCGCGTCTTTCCCGGCGGGTGCTTCTTCTACTCCGTCTCCGCGGAGTTCGACGCGCGGCCCGGCCCCGTACGTGACGAGATCGCCAAGGTGCGGTCCGACTGGACGCGTTACATGGAGCGGGTCCTGGACGAGGCGCGGCTGGCGGGCGGGTTCCGGGACGCGGCCGACGCAGCGGACGTACCGCAGCTCGCCTTCGAGTTGATCGCCCTGATGGAGCTGGCCAACGCGCACTCCGTCCTGCACGGGGACCCGCTGGCGTACGAGCGGGCGGGGCGGGGCATCCTCGGCCGGCTGCGCGCGGTGGCGGCCGCTCCGGACGAGCTCCCGGAACGGCCACCTGAATTCAACTTCCCTTCCTGACCCCGGTCATTGCGACAGGGATACGGAGGCGGAAGCCGAAGCGGACGCGGATGTCGCGAACTCGACCGCCGTCGCTATGACGTCGGGGTCTGCCAGGATGCGGCGGTGGCCCAGACCCGTGGTCTCGATGAGGCGGGCCTGAGGGCCGTAGGCGTCGACGATCGCGCGTGACTGGGTGGGGGCGGCCATGTCGTCGTCCGTGTCGTGGACGAGGAGGACCGGCGCCTTCATGCCGGCGACAGGGCGGCCGGCGTCGAGACGCTGCCAGATGTCCGGTTCGCCGGGGAAGAGGCGGCGCTCGACATGGGTGCGCAGGGCGCGCCTGACGGCTGCGCTCAGGTCCAGCCGGGCACAGAACTGATCGAGGAGGTAGTCGAACTCCGCGACGCCCCCGATGCCGACGACGCGGTCGGCCCGTACTCCCTCCCGCAGCATGAAGAAGGTGGCCAGCACGCCGAAGGAGTGGGCCACGACGGCCGAGAAGTCGCCGTGCTCCGCGTGCAGTCGGCCGATGATGGCGCGGTAGTCGAGGATCGTGGAGGCCCGGCCGCCGGACTCCCCGTAGCCGGGGCCGTCGAAGGTGATCACGGTGCGGCCCTCGGCCCGCAGGGCCTCGATGAGCCCGGCGAACCGCGAGGCGCGCGAGGACCAGCCGTGCACCAGCAGGACGGGCCGGTCCCCGTCGCCCCAGCGGTACGTGGTGACGGCGACGCCGCGCACGACCAGCCGGGCGGTCTCCGCCTGCGCCATCACCTCCGCCTCCTCGGGCCGCAGCCGCACCCGACCGAGCGGCCGGACGAACAGGTCGAAGGCCCGGGGCCCTGCCAGTCCCGGGGCGAGCCGGGCGGTGACGTTGAGGGTGGTGCTCAGGAGCGAAGCGATGGGATGCATGCGCGGTTCTCCGGAATCTCCTCAGAGTGGCCGACCGCCGATGGCGCGGCCGGGCAATGAGGAAATATTAGCACGATCGTTCGTGCAATTTTGGAGAGATCGATGTGCCCGAGAGCAAGCCGGCCAGGGGTCCGCCGGTATCAGTCCTCGTGCTTGGCCCGGCTCGGTTGGACGCGCTTGGGCTCGCCCGGCATCTTCGGATAGTCGGGGGGATACGGCATGTCGCCCAGGCCGTGCTCGTGCTCGTCGCGGGAGGCGAGTTCCAGTACGGCGTCCAGGGCGAAGGCGTGCTCGTCCATGTCCGCGTGCACGTCGCCCAGTTCGGCGAAGCGGGCCGGCATGGTCACGATGTCGAAGTCGCGCGGCTCCACGTCGTCGACCTCGTCCCAGCGCAGCGGGGCCGATACCGGGGCGTGCGGGCGGGGGCGGACGGAGTAGGCGGAGGCGATCGTGCGGTCGCGCGCCGTCTGGTTGTAGTCGACGAAGATCCGCTCGCCGCGCTCCTCCTTCCACCAGGCCGTCGTGACCTTGCCCGGCATCCGGCGCTCCAGTTCCCGGCCGAGGGCGATCGCGCATCGCCGGACCTCGGTGAACGTCCAGCGCGGCTCGATCGGCACGAAGACGTGCAGGCCGCGGCCGCCCGAGGTCTTGGGCCAGCCGCGCAGACCCAACTCGTCCAGCAGCGCGCGCAGTTCATGGGCCGCCGCCACCGCGTGGTGGTAGTCGGTGCCCGGCTGCGGGTCCAGGTCGATGCGTAGTTCGTCGGGCCGGTCGGTGTCCTCGCGCCGCACCGGCCAGGGGTGGAAGGTGAGGCAGCCCAGGTTGGCGGCCCACAGGACGGCCGCCGGCTCGGTGGGGCAGATCTCGTCGGCGGAGCGCCCGCTCGGGAAGGCGATGTGCGCGGTCGGGATCCAGTCGGGGAGGTTCTTCGGCGCCCGCTTCTGGAAGAAGGACTCGCCCTCCACCCCGTCCGGGTACCGCTCCAGGGTCGTGGGGCGGTTGCGCAGGGCGCGCGTGATGCCGTCGGCGACCGCCAGGTAGTACTCGGCCACGTCCCGCTTGGTGAGGCCGCGCTCCGGGAAGTACACCTTGTCCGGGCTGGACAGCCGTACCGTCCGCCCGCCCGCCTCCAGCTCGATCGCATTACCGGCAGCACCCATGTGGGCCACGGTAGGCGGGCCCGGTCATGCGCGCACACCGGGCGGGGCCGGACGTACCACCGCAGAATCGAAGGCATGGATCTGCCAGTGATGCCGCCCGTGAAACCGATGCTCTCCAAGTCCGTGGCGAAGATCCCACCCGGCATGCAGTACGAGGCCAAGTGGGACGGCTTCCGGGCCATCGCGTACCGCGACGGCGACGAGATCGAGCTCGGCAGCCGCACAGGGAAGCCCCTGACCAGGTATTTCCCCGAGCTGGTGGAGGCGCTGAAGAGCAATCTGCCCAGCCGTTGCGTCGTGGACGGCGAGATCGTGATCGTTCATGGCGGGCGCCTCGACTTCGACCGGCTGACCGAGCGGATCCACCCCGCGCAGTCCCGCGTCGCCCTGCTGGCCGAGACGACCCCCGCCAGCTTCGTCGCCTTCGATCTGCTCGCCCTCGGTGACGAGTCGCTCCTCGACACCCCGCTCGCCGACCGCCGTACCGCCCTGGCCCGCTCCCTCTCCACCGCTCGGCCCCCCGTCCATCTCGCGCCCGCGACCACTGATCTCGCCCTCGCGCAGCAGTGGTTCGAGCAATTCGAGGGCGCCGGGCTCGACGGGGTGATCGCCAAACCCCTCGATCTCCCCTACCGGCCCGATGCCCGCCTCATGTTCAAGGTCAAACACGAACGTACTGCCGACGTCGTCGTCGCGGGTTTCCGTTTCCACAAGAGCGGTCCGATTGTCGGATCGCTGCTGCTCGGCCTGTACGACGCACACGGCGCCCTCCAGCACGTGGGCGTGTGCGCCGCCTTCCCCATGAAGCGCCGCGCCGAGCTGGTGGCGGAACTCGAACCCCTGCGCATGCCGGACCCGACCGGGCATCCCTGGGCGGCCTGGGCCGAGGAGTCCGCCCACGAGAGCGCCCGGCTGCCCGGCGCGCAGAGCCGCTGGACCGGGAAGAAGGACCTGTCCTGGGTACCACTGCGCCCCGAACGGGTCGTCGAGGTTGCCTACGACCACATGGAGGGGGACCGCTTCCGGCACACCGCCCAGTTCCGCCGCTGGCGGCCCGACCGGACACCGGAGAGCTGCACCTACGCCCAGCTGGAGGAGGTCGTGGGCTACGACCTCGCCGAGGTGCTCGGCCCGGCCGCCGGTACCGCCGGCTGACGCGCCGGTTCGGGCGCCGGTTCGGGCGCCGGTTCGGGCGCCGGGCGGGCACCCCGCCCCCGGCGAGCAGCCGCCGCCCCCGCCCCGCCTCACCCCGCCGTGAGCTTCTCCCACTCCTCGCGGTCCGGCCCCACCGCGTTGGGCGCGTAATCCGGCCGCGCCGCCAGCCAGCGCGCCACCCGGGCCCGGACCTCCGGGTCCGCGTACGCCCGCTCCGGCGGCTGCGCCAGGTGCCGGACCCTCGCCCGCGCCCGCATCACCACGGGGTCCTCCAGCGCGCAGTCGAACAGCGCGGCCACCTCGCGCGCCGTCCCCGTACGCCCGGCCCTGGTCGCGAAGCGCTCCCCGACGGCCGCGTCGGCGACCACCTGGAAGTCGAACCACGGCTTCAGCGTGCGCACCGCCCAAGCGTGGTGCTCGACGGCGAACCGCGCCGACCCCGGGTCCCGGTGCGCCGTACGGGCCACCCTGCGCGCGGCCCACAGGGCGAGCGACGTGCCCTGCCCGAGGGTCGGATTGGTGTGCGTGATCGAGTCCCCGACCGGTACCAGCCCGGTCACCACCGGACCCAGCTCGTCGACCAGCGCGCTCCATCGGTTGTCCAGGCTCGCCGTGGCCAGTACGTCCGTGAGCGGCTCGGCGCCCAGTGCCAGCCAGGCCGCGCCGGGCGGGAAGGCACGGGCCGCCCCCTCGAAGAGGGCCGGGTCGCGCAGCGCCGAGCGCGTGGTGTCCGCGGTGTGCACGAACACCGTCACGGCGAACACCCGGTTGTCGGCGGGGAAGACCGCGCACCCGGCGAAGGCCCCGCCGGTCACCGCCCAGGGCCGGCGCGGCCCCGCCTCCATGCCCTCGGGCAGCCGGTACCAGCGGCAGAAGTACGCGAGCCCCGTGCGGTGCCGTTCCACGACGGGCGGCCGGCAGCCCGCCTCGGCCAGCCTGCGCTCGATACCCCCGCGCCGCCCGCCCGCGTCCACCACGAGGTCCCCCTCGTAACTCCCGGCGCTGGTGGTCACTCCCGTCACCTGAATGCCCGGGACCGTGGTCAGTCCGGTGACCTGCTCCCCGTACCGGACGACGACCCCGGCTTCCGCGCGCAGCGCCGTGACCAGCGCGCTCTCCAGCACGATGCGCCGGGCCTGGAGCATGACGAGGTCCTCGTCGCCGGGGACCTCGGGGGGACGTACGTCGAACCAGTCCAGCTCGTGCCGTTCGCGGGCGCCGAGCCGGAGCATCTCCTCGTAGACGTCGGGCAGTTCGCCGCGCAGGACGTTGCGGGCGGCCCCGAGCAGCACGTGCGGCTGGGCCGCCTGCGGTACGGTCGGCCGCCGCCAGCCGAAGGAATCACGGTCGAGCGCGGTGCCGGGGGCGCGCGTGTCGCGCTCGAACAGTTCCGCCGTGTGTCCTTGCCGCGCCGCGAGCAGGGCGGTGGCCAGCCCGCCGATACCTCCGCCGATGACCAGCACATGTGCCATGGAGCGTCCCCCCGAACCGTTGGACCGTACGACGATCACACCGCCCAGAGCCTGCGCGGACGGGAGCCGCCCGAAACCCGCACGGTTGTCCGAGGTCGCACCGTACGCCGGCCGACTCAGGCCGTGCCCACGCCCGCACGCGCCCGGTGGGCCTCCACGGCCCGGCGGGTTTCCTCCTGGATCAGGTCGGCGTTGACCGCGACGGCCGCGCGCACCCCCTGCGCGGCCGCGCCCGCGACCTGCTCCATCGGGTTGGTCACGTTGCCCGCCACCCAGACCCCGGGCAGCGCGGTGGCCCCGGTGTCCGGGTCGGATTCGACGCAGGTGCCGATCACGTGGCCGTCCCGCCCGACCGCGGCGGTCGGCAGGCCCAGGCTGGTCAGGACGCCCGCGCGGGCGGTGAACCGCGGGGCCACCACCAGCGCCCGGCACTCCACCACGGCGCCGTCGGCCAGGGTCACCCCGGTCAGCCGGTCGTCCTCGACCGCGAGGCCGGTCACCTCGCCCACGACGACCCGGACACCCAGGGCGGCCAGCAGTTCCCGCTCCTCGGCGGTGAGCCGCCAGGTGTGCGCCAGCAGGGTGGTCCGCTCGCTCCAGTGCCGCCAGAGCTGTGCCTGGTGCACGGCGAGGGGTCCGTCGGCCAGCACCGCGACCGGCTCGTCCCTGACCTCCCAGCCGTGGCAGTACGGGCAGTGCAGCACGTCCCGCCCCCAGCGCGCCCCGAGGCCCCGCACCGCCGGAAGCTCGTCCACGAGACCGGTGGCGACCAGCAGCCGCCCCGCCCGGACGGCCGAGCCGTCCCCGCAGCGGACCAGGAAACCCCCGTCGGGCAGCCGGTCCGCGGCGACGGCCGTGCCCGACCGGACGACCCCGCCGTAGCGAGCCACCTCCGCGCGCCCCCTGGCCAGTAGTCCGGCCGGGCTCTCACCGTCCTGGCCGAGGTATCCGTGCAGGTGCGCGGCGGGGGCGTTGCGCGGGCTACCGGAGTCGAGCACGAGCACGGTCCGGCGGGCCCGGACCAGGGTCAGTGCCCCGGCGAGCCCGGCGGCCCCGCCACCCACGACCACCACGTCGAACGAACTGTCCGTTGCGTTGTCGTCGTCCATGCCGTTGTCGTTGTCCATGCCGTTGTCGTTGTCGTTGTCCATGCCTGCGAGCCTCCGCCCAGCTGCCCCCGCTTGACAAATGTTCTTGCCGAAGTGGCAAATGGAGCCATGACCGCCGAGGAGCAGAACGAGGAACTCGCCGACGTGCTCACCGCCGTGGGCCCGCGGCTGCGCGCCCTGCGCCGGCAGCGCGGCACCACCCTGGCCCAGCTGAGCGAAACCACCGGCATCTCGCTGTCCACCCTCTCCCGGCTGGAGTCCGGGCAGCGCAGGCCGACGCTGGAGCTGCTGCTTCCGCTGGCCAAGGCGCACCGCGTGGCCCTCGACGAGCTGGTCGGCGCTCCGGAGACCGGGGATCCGCGGATCCGCCCGCGCCCCTTCGTCCGGCACGGCAGCACCTACGTGCCCCTGACCCGCAACTTCGGCGGCGTGCACGCCTTCAAGCAGATCCTCCCGCCCCTCGACGATCCGCCGCCCCGGCCCGAACTGAAGGTCCACGAGGGCTACGAGTGGCTGTACGTGCTGTCCGGACGGGTCCGGCTGCTGCTCGGCGAGCACGACCTCGTCCTCGGCGCCGGAGAGGCCGCCGAGTTCGACACGCGCACCCCGCACGCCTTCTTCAACGCCGGTCCCCAGCCGGCGGAGTTCCTGAGCCTCTTCGGCCCCCAGGGCGAACGGATCCACGTCCGCGCCCGGCCCACCACCCGACCGGAAGGACGTCCATGACCACCGCCGACGAGCGCCCCGAGCGGGCCGTGCCGCAGCCCAACGCCGTCGTCGGCGTCGGGCTGGTCGTCGTGGACCGCGACGGCCGGGTGTTGCTCGGCATGGCCCACGACGGCCGCTGGGAACTCCCCGGCGGCAAGGTCGACCCCGGGGAGGGCTTCGAGCAGGCCGCCGCCCGGGAGCTCGCCGAGGAGACGGACCTGCGGGCTGCCCCCGAGGGCATCCGCGTGCTCTCCGTCCAGATCGAAGCGGATTCCGGCGTGACCCGGCTGACCGCGGCCGCCGTCACCACGACGGCGGAGGGCGTCCCCACCGTCACCGAGCCCGACAAGATCGCGCGCTGGCAGTGGTTCGCACCGGCCGAGATCCCCTCGTCCCTCTACGCCCCGTCGGCGGCCGTGCTGCGCGTCTGGCGCCCGGACCTGACCACGCTGCCGCACGTCTCCTCGTACGACTACCCGACGGCGAGCCCGGCCACCATCCACCAGCCGACAGCGAGCAGCTGATTCCGCGTGAGCCGGACAGGCCCCGGGACGGACCAGGCCGGGCCGCAGAGCAGGCCGGCCCGGCAGACCGGACAAGGCGGGCCAGGCCAGACCTTGCTCCCTATCCCCGCAGCGCCACCCCCGGTGCGAAGTTGCCCTCGCCGAGGTCCTCGGCCAGCAGCCGCTTCGCGATCGCGTCCGCCGCCACCCGCAGTTCGGCGCTCCGCGGCCGCCCCCGGTCCTTCTCCAGCTGGTCGCCGAGCCACTCGGCCCACGCCGCCGAGATGACGTCGGCCTCCCGCTGACCGGCGGGGGTGAGGGTGAAGAAGCTGCCCTCCCGGCTGAGGAAGCCCTCCTCCTCCATCCGGTCGAAGACCGGGAGCAGTACCTCCGGCGGCACGGAACGGCGCCCGGCGATCAGTCCGAGGCTGGCGTAGCCGACCGTCCGCGTCATCAGGTCCACCTGCATCACCGCCCACGCGCCCGCCATGTCCAGCCGGGTGTCGGAGGCTTCGACGATCGCGCGCGCCGTCTGCGGACCCATGGTCCGTACGAGTTTGCCGACCGCCAGCTCCAGCAGCTTGGCCGAGTCCCCCGAGGCCGTGGCGGGCGAGGCGAAGCCGTCGCCCATGTCCGTGGACCCGGCCCGGGCGCTGTCGCGCAGGTGCACCTCCTTGAGGAAGAGGGCCACGACGAACCCGATCGCCGCCACCGGCACGGTCCACAGGAACACCGTGTGCAGCGCCTGCGCGTACGCGGCGATGACCGGCCCGGCGGCCGCCGGATCGAGTCCGTGCACGCCCTGCGGGCTCTGGGCGGTCGCGTGCAGCCGCGCCGGATCGGCCCCGGTCGCCCGCGCCGCCCGCGCGACCCCCTTCGCCAGCTCGGGCTCCAGGCTGTTGGCGTAGATCGCGCCGAAGACCGCGGCCCCGAAGGAGCTGCCGAGCGTACGGAAGAAGGTGACGCCGGAGGTGGCGGTGCCCAGGTCGGCGTAGTCCACGGTGTTCTGCACGGCGATCGTCAGCACCTGCATGCACAGGCCGATACCGACACCGAGGACGAACATGTAGAGCGATTCCAGCCAGGCGTTCGTACCCGGCCCCATGCGGGACAGGAGGTAGAGCCCCACGCCCATCACCAGGCAGCCCACGATGGGGAAGATCCGGTACCGCCCGGTCTTGCTGGTGACGTTGCCGCTGCAGACGGACGCGATCAGCAGGCCGATGACCAGCGGCAACGTGCGGACGCCGGACACCGTGGCCGAATCCCCGTCCACGTACTGCAAGTACGTCGGCAGGAACGTCATCGCGCCCAGCATCGCGAAACCGACGACGAAGCTGAGCACCGAACAGACCGCGAAGACGGGATTGCGGAACAGCCGCATCGGCAGCATCGGCTCCGCCGCCCGCGTCTCCACCACGCAGAAGAGCGCCAGGGCCACGGCGCCCGCCAGGAAGAGCCCGATGATCGTCGCGGAGCCCCACGCGTACTCGTTCCCGCCCCAGCTGGTGGCCAGGATCAGCGCGCTGGATCCGACCGCGACCAGGGCGATGCCCAGGTAGTCGATCGCCGGGCGCCCGGCCGCGCGTACCGACGGGATGGTCCGGGCGGCCGCCGCCACCACCAGGATCGCGATCGGGACGTTCACGTAGAAGGCCCAGCGCCAGCTCAGGTGGTCGGTGAAGAGCCCGCCCAGCAGCGGTCCGATCACCGTCGCGACGCCGAAGACCGCGCCGATCGCGCCCTGGTACTTGCCGCGTTCGCGCAGCGGGACCACGTCGGCGATCAGCGCCATCGAGGTGACCATGAGGCCGCCGGCGCCGATGCCCTGCACGCCCCGCCACAGGATGAGCAGGGTCATGTTGCCGGCGAGACCGCACAGGAAGGAGCCGGTAATGAAGATGATCGCGGAGACCTGGAAGATCAGCTTCCGCCCGAAGAGGTCACCGAACTTGCCCACCAGCACCGTCGCCACGGTCTCCGCGAGCAGGTACGAGGTCACCACCCACGCCATGTGGGCCGCGCCGCCGAGATCCGCCACGATCGTGGGCAGGGCGGTGCCGACGATGGTCTGGTCGAGGGCGGCCAGCAGTACACCCAGCATGATCGTGCCGAAGACGACGTTGCGCCGCCGCCGGTCGAGCACGGGTGGCGCCGCTGCGACGGCGGGGGCGGTGGTCACATCTCGCACTCTCACAGCACCCCCGGCGCGCCGCATGCGGCGCGGGGCCGTCGGAGGGACGTCCGCGCGGGATCAGCGCAGGTGGGCCAGGCCCGGATGGGCCGCCGCGTACCCGTCCAGCAGCCGCCGGGCCACCCCTACCGAGTCGACCAGCGGATGGAGTGCGAAGGCCTTCACCGCGTCCGCCCGCGAACCGCTCGTGGCCGCCGCCAGGATCTCCCGCTCGACCGCCTTGACGGCCGTCACCAGTCCCACCGCGTGCAACGGCAACGGCTCGACGGCCATCGGGTGGGCGCCGTTCGCGTCGACCAGGCAGGGCACCTCGATGACCGCCTCGGCGTCGAGGACGGACAGCGTCGAGCGGTTGCGGACGTTCAGGATCAGCGTGGCGCGCTCGTCCCGGGCGATGGCCCGCATCAGCGCGAGCGCGACCTTCTCGTAGCCCCCGGACTCCAGGTCGCCCTCGTCGCGCTCACCGACGCCGGCCGCCTCGCGGTTCTCGGCCATGTACGTGGCCTCGCGCTCGGCCCGGGTACGGTCCCAGGCGGCCAGCGCCGCCCCGGCCGGCTGCCCGGCCCGCCCGGCCTCGGCGTAGAAGGCGCGCTGCTGGTCGCGCAGGAAGGCCCCGCGCGTCTGCTCGGCCTCCTGGTACGCCCGTACGGTGTCACGGTTGAAGTAGTAGTAGTGCAGGTACTCGTTGGGGATCGCGCCGAGCGAACGCAGCCACTCGGCCCCGAAGAGCCTGCCCTCCTCGAAGGACTCCAGGGCCGCGGTGTCGGCCAGCAGCCGGGGCAGTTCGTCGCGGCCGCCGACGCGCAGCCCGCGCACCCAGCCCAGGTGGTTGAGGCCGACGTAGTCGATCCAGGCCTCCTCGGGGCGGGCGCCGAGCAGCCGGGCGATGCGCCGGCCGAGCCCCACGGGGGAATCGCAGATGCCGATCACCCGGTCGCCGAGTTCCTCGGCCATCGCCTCGGTGACCAGCCCGGCCGGGTTGGTGAAGTTGATGACCCACGCCTCGGGGGCGATGCGGGCGGTCCTGCGCGCGATCTCGCGGGCCACCGGCACGGTCCGCAGGCCGTACGCGACCCCGCCCGCGCCCACCGTCTCCTGGCCCAGGACCCCCTCGGCCAGGGCGATCCGCTCGTCCGCGGCGCGCCCTTCCAGGCCGCCGACGCGAAGGGCGGAGAAGATGAAATCGGCCCCGCGCAGGGCTTCGTCGAGGTCCCCGGTGGCCGTGACGGCCGGGGCGTCCGGGGCATCTGGGGCGTTCGACACCGCGGCGGCCGTGGCCTGGTCCTTCAGTACGCGCGCCATGGCGGTCAGCCGTGCCGGGTCCTCGTCGTACAGCGTCACGTGGGACACCCGGCCCTCGGCGTGGTCGCCGAGCAGTGCTCCGTAGACGAGCGGTACCCGGAAGCCGCCCCCACCGAGGATCGTCAGCCGCACGCCCTTACCGCCCTTCGCCAGTGCGGGTGCCGTTCGTCGACGCCCGTGCGAGCGCCGGTGCCCGTGCCCTTGCCAGCACCCGTGCCCTTGCCCTTGCCAGTGCCCGCGCCACGATCGGTGGCACGGGTACCCGGCACCGCCTACGGCACCAGTCTGCCCCGGCCGGTCACTCCCCCAGCGACGGCACGGCGCGCAGCCGGACGCCGCCCTGCCGGTGCGTGGCCGCACCGCCGCCCCGGACGGGCCCCACGGGCGCGCCCTGCGGCGCCGAGAGGATCAGGGTGATCCGCGTCAGCCCCATCTCGTCCAGCATCCGACTGGTTTCGGCCACCATCCGGCAGCGCACCAGCCCCCACCGCGGGTCGGGGTGACGCACGGTCCGCACGGCCCCGTCCAGCTCGGCGGCCTCGGTCCCGCGCTTGCTCAGCCAGTGCGGCACCCCGTACCGGTAGGCCGCCTCCATGAACGGGTCACGGGCCACCTCCTGGCGGATGCTGCGCAGCCCCTCGTCCTCCGGAGCTCCGGCCAGCGCGGCCGCGAACTGGGCCAGCAGCGGTACGCACCAGGCCGGTTCGTGGTCCTCCAGCACGCCCGCGGCGTCCGGGTGGAACAGCACGAAGCGCAGGAAGTTGTCGTCCGGCAGGGCCGTCGGGTGCGGCCGTACGGTCTGGAAGAGCTGGTCGAAGGCCGAATTGGTGAGCGCGACGTCCCAGCGGTGGTCCACCAGGAAGCTCGGGTAGGGAACGGCCTCCATGAGGGCCGCGTAGTCGCACAAGTAGTCGCGCTGCGCCGGGTCCTCGGGCAGCCTGTTCTCCTCGGCGGCCCGCCACGTGGGCGGCGGGTCGCGGTCGACCATGACGCGGAACAGCCAGAAGCACTGCCGCTCGCTCATCTCCAAGGCCTCGGCCAGGGCGAGCAGTTTGCGGTCCGTCCACTCCTTGACCAGGCCGCGTTCCCAGTTGCCGTACGCGCGCACGCTGATGCGCAGCCGGGCGGCGAGGTCCTCCTGGCTCAGGCCCAGCTCCTCGCGGCGCTGGCGCAAAATCTCCTTGCGTCGCTCCGACCGCACGGCGCCGCGTGCGGCCTCCTCGCCCGCCAGGCGCTCCTCACCGGCTCGGGCGAGGCCATCGGACGGGCCCACCGCTGCGAGATGTGGCACCGAGAGCTCCCCCTCCTCCGGTCTGGATCTTCATTTCCGTGTGGCGATCCTGCTACCGACTTCATTCGAGTGTCAACTATTGTGGCAATTCCAGCCTCTTGACAGCTCATTCCCGCCACAGCTGTGGCACGTTCTAGCCCTTCCGGGCGAGAGCGGCTAGATTCCAGAAGCCGACCATGTGCCCGTACCGACTTCGCGCGATCTAGGAGAACCACTGGTGACAGACGGCTTCCCGGCTCCCGTCGCGGTGGCCAACGCACCCCTGGCAGCCACCATCACGCGCGTAGCCGAACTCGCGGGCAAGATGGGCCGAGATCTGAACCAGGTCTTCGACCTGCGGCGCCTCTCGGAGGCCTCGGGCGTGCCCACGGACGTGGTCAGAACCCTGCTCGACGGCAGGCCGGCCGGCGAACCCGATCTGCAGACCCGGTTCCTCCAGCGGCTCGACCTGCTCCGGCGCACCCGCGTCAAACCGAACGGCCGCCGCTACACGCAGCAGGAGATCGCGGACGGCGCCGGCATGTCGCGGCAGCAGGCAGGGGCGCTGATCAACGGCGACCGCCGCCCCACCATGGAGCACTGCGACGCGATCCAGCGCTTCTTCGGAGTACACGCCGGGTTCCTCACGGCCCACGACGCCGACGCCCTCACAGACGCCCTCCAGCGGACCGAGCAACAGCTGCTCCAGGACTTCGCGGGACGCGCGCGGGAAACCGTACCGGCCGCGGCCGCATCGACGGGCGATCCGCTGGCAAGACTCCTGCAGAACCACGGCGTACGGGGCATCGCCTGGCGCGCTGCCCAACTGCCCAGCGACAAGCACCGGGACAAGGTGACCGAATGGCTGGACATGCTCCTCGAAAGCGTCAAACCGAACGAATCCTGACCCAGTCGAAAGTCTGGGTCTGATCCTTGAGTCCTGATCCGGATCCGCGCCGACGGGGAGAACGGTGAGCATAGGCAGAGAGCAGCGGCGGTTGTGCGAGGAGCTGGTGGCCGGCATCCGGCTGACCGCACCCGCGGAACCCGTGGAACTCTACGCTGCCCTCTGCGAGGGCATGAGCAGACACCGCGGCCGCCGGGTGGACTTCCGGATGGCCTCGTTCCCGCCGCGGACGGCCAGCGGCCTGTGGCTCGACATGGCGGACCGGGATCTCGTGGTCATCGAGGAACGCACCGCCCCGGACCACCAGTTGGTGATCCTGGGCCACGAGCTGTGGCACATGAAGGCCGGCCACTGCAGTCACCACGTCGACGGCGCCGCCGTCGCCGCGCGGCTGTTGTCCGACGAGGCCGACATCGGCGAGACGGTCCGCCGCGTCGCCGCGCGCACGCGCGCCGACGTCCAGGAGGAGACCGAGGCCGAGACCTTCGGCTTACTGCTGGGCAGTCGGTGCCGGAACTGGCTGGCCGGCTCGGCGAACCACCGCGCTCCGGTCCAGCGCGACCAACTGGCGGGCCGGATCGAGGCCTCGCTGGGCTACCGGGGGCACAGGAACGAGCGTTGAACGGCGAGGACTACTACATACCGGCGGCCGCGATGGCGATCTCACTCGCCTTCAAGCTGCCGGCCCTGCGGCACAACTGGCGCGACCCGCTCCTGCGCTCGGTCGTCGCCCTGCTGACCCTGGCGGGAGCGGTGTTCGCCTTCGCCGCCCCGCCCACCATCGGGGCGGTCAACCGCTGGACCGGGATCGTCAACGTCTCGGCCCCCCTGGTGTACTGTCTGATCACCGCCTTCAGCGCCTCCTGCCTGGTCCTGATGGTCAACTGGCGGGGCGGACCGCCCGATCGGACCCGACGCGTCTCGCGTCGCTGGATCCTGGGCTACAGCGTCGTGATCGTGGCCCTCATCGTGCTGTTCGCCCTGGGTGAGACCCCCGTGGAACGACTGCGCGACTTCGACACGTTCTACGCGAACACGCCCTACATCGGCCAGATGATCGCCCTCTATCTGCTGGCGCACCACGTGGCCGCGGTGGTGATGGTGGTCCTGTGCTGGCGCTGGTCGCTGCAGGTGCGCGGCTGGCTGCGGGTCGGCCTCGTGATCATCGTCTGCGGCTACATCTTCAACCTCACCTACGACGCCACCAAGATCTCGGCGGTCGTCGCCCGCTGGATGGGCCACGACCTCGACGACCTGAGCACGTACGTCGCTCCGCCGCTCGCCGCCCTGGGCGCGCTGATCAGCGCGATGGGCTTCGTGGTCCCGCTCGTCTGCCAGCGGCTGTCGGACCACTGGCAGACCTGGGCGACGTACCGCCGGCTCGGCGCGCTCTGGCAGGAGGTGCAGATCTCCGCGCCCAGCGGCACACCCTCCGTGCAGATGGCCTGGTGGTCCGCGGCGGAGCTACGGGTGATCCAGCGGGAGTCGGACATCCACGACGGCTTCCTGCACCTGGGCCCGTACTTCGACAAGGGCCTGCGCGACGGCGCCTACGAGGACGCCGTCGCCGAGGGGGCCGACGAGGAGACCGCCCGCGCGATCGGCGACGCCGCCATGGTCGCGGCCGCCGTACGGGCCCGCTCGGCGGACCCCGAAGGCAAGATCATCGGGGAGGACGAGGAAACCCCGCTCTGCACCGCCGACGGGCCGCGCGACCTGCTGCGGATCTCCCACGCCCTGCGGCATTCGCCGGTGGTCCAGGCGGTCCGCCGGCGGGTGGCCGTGTAGCGGGCGCCCCCGGGCCCGCTACCCGTCAGCGGGCGGTCAGCGGGCGGTCAGCGGGCGGCGGCCACCGCCGTTGCCGGGAAGAGGTCCTGGAACGGTTCGGCCGAGTCGATCCCGTCCCTCCCGTACGGCGCGTCGAAGCTCCACACCATGAAGAGCAGGAACACGATCAGCGCGCTGAACAGCCCGGCGAGCAGCAGTTCCCGCCCGGAGCGGCGGATCTGCAGGGTGAAGATCAGTCCGATCGTGACCACCCCGCCGACCAGCAGCCCGAACCACACCACAACCGGGAGCGTGGACTCGGAGCTCTGGGTCCGCGAGTGGCGGGCGTCGTCGGCGGCGGCGATGTGGTCCAGGAGCGGCTGGTAGGCCTGCGCCTGGAGCTCGGTGGCCGGGCTCTGGTGGGTGACGTCGCTGCGCAGCTTGCCGAGCAGCACCCCGCCCTCGGCGGACGCGTTCTCGCCGGAGGTCATCAGCGGCCAGTCCACGGCGACGGTGTGGGAGACGTACGCGTCCACCTCGCCGCGGATCCGGTCCCGGACCGCGGCCGGGTAGACGTCGGCGCGCTGGGTGACCTCGTACAGCGCCTGTGCCTCGCGGCGCACGCTGTCCTCGGCGGCGCCGCGCGCCTCCCAGACGCCCGCGATGGCCAGACCCAGCACGATCGCGTAGACCACGCCCACCATCATCGTCATGTACTCGATGACGTCGGGGGTTTCGCTGGTGTCCTCGTCGTCCGCGGCCCGGCGGTGCCGGATCGCGGTGATGGTGAGGACGAGGGCGCAGACGAGCACCATGGCGATGGCCAGGACCAGCCATTCGGACACGTGGATTCTCCCGGTGTGGATCGGTGAATGGATCGGTGGATGGATCGGCGAATGGGTCGGGCGAATGGGTCGGGCGAACGCGCCTGCGGGCGGGCCTGCGGACGGCCGTGCGGATGGGCGGCGCTCGGCGGTCAGGCGCGGCCCTTGGAGCGGGGGCGCAGGGCGGCGGCGGCGAGTACGGCCGGGGTGGTGACGACGACCATGAGCATCACGGTGGACATCCCGTCCGGGCCGCGCCGCTTCAGGGCCACCGAGCGGTACGGACGCACGTGGAAGGCGGTCACGGGCGCGGCGGCGGCCCTGGGCCGGGGCGGAGCGGGTGCTTCGGCCGACGCCCGCCCGGTCCCGCCCCCGGGACCCGGCGCGGGCGCCGGCGGCTTCGGATCCCCGGCCCCGGCCTGCGCGGAAGGTCCCGCCGGACGCGGCGGCGGCTCCGGCTGCCCGCGTTCCGCGGGCCGATCGGGTCGCCCCGCGACGGCGGCCGGCGCAGGGGTCCGCCCCGGGTGGCGCACGGTCGGCCGGTCGGGGCCGGGCTCGGCCACCCGTACCGAGGGTCGCCCGGAAGGCCGTACGACGGGCCGACCCGGCTGCGCCGTCGGCACGCACACGTCGACGCGGGCTCCGCGGTCCTTGCCGTCGCCCGCGACCGCCACGTGGCCGTGCAGCGGGCAGAGCGCCGCCACCAGACCCGCCCCGGCGAAGTACTGCCAAGCGGTCACCGCGCGTCCTCCCGATTCCGCAGCAGATGTAAGGCATACCGCTGAAGAAACGATCAAGACCCCGCTACGACACGCGGCAGGCCCTTCGAGATCCCGACGGAGGGCTCACGCCCACCCGGCCGTGCGTCAGCCCCGGCCGCGACCCGTGCGCCGATGCGGCATGATGGCGCCATGGGGACCGAGGGGGAGAACGCCCGTCTGATCGTGGGGCGTTATCGGCTGGACGCCAAGCTCGGACGTGGTGGCATGGGCGTCGTGTGGCGCGCCACGGACCAGCTGCTCGGCCGGAGCGTAGCCGTCAAGGAGGTGACGCTCGACCCCGCGTTGTCCGGGGACGAGGCCCGGCTCCAGCGTGAGCGCACACTGCGCGAGGCGCGCGCGGCCGCGCAGCTGAAACACCCTCACATCATCGTGGTGCACGACATCGTCGAGGATCACGAACGCCCGTACATCGTCATGGAATTGGTCGAAGGCGGCTCCCTCGCCGATCGGCTCTCCGGCTCGGGGCCGGTGGACCCGGCCGAAGGGGCCCGGATCGGGATCGCGCTGCTCGGCGCCCTGCGCACGGCGCATGCGGCCGGTGTGCTGCACCGGGACATCAAGCCGGCGAACGTGCTGCTGGAGGCGCCGGGCGGGCGGGCCGTCCTCACGGACTTCGGGATCGCGCAGGTGGCGGGCGCGACGACGCTGACCGCGACCGGGGCATTCGTCGGTTCCCCCGAATACACCGCGCCCGAACGGATGTCCGCCCAGGCGCCGGTGGGGCCCGAGTCCGACCTGTGGTCGCTGGGCGCCCTGCTGTGCGCGGCCGTCAGCGGCACGTCGCCCTTCCGGCGGGACTCGCTGGGAGGGGTGTTGCACGCGGTGGTCTACGACGAGATCCGGCCGCCCGCCGCGTGCGGCCCGCTGCTGCCCGTGGTGCGGGGACTGCTGGAGCGCGATCCGGCCCGGCGGCTCGGCGCGGACCAGGCGGAACACATGCTGCGGGCCTGCGCGCAGGCGGCGCCGCAGTACACGCCGACGCAGCGCAGCGTGACCAGGCCGTCCGAGCCCGCGTCGGCACCGGTACCCGCGCCTGCGCCCGTACCGGCTCCCGTACCCGCTCCCGCGCCCGGGAAGCAGAAGCGGCCGGGGGCGGCGCTGATCGCCGGCCTGCTGGTGGCCGCGATCGCCGGGGCGGGGGTGTCCGCCGCCGCGCTGCTCATGAACAACGGCGAACGCGGGGCGCAGGCGTCCACGAGCGGAGCGGCTGGCGCCCGGACGACACCGGCGGACTCGGCCCAGAGTGCCACTCCCACGACCACTCCCAGCCCCGCTGCTCCCCGGGAGCGGACCGAGACCGCGCTCCCGTCGACACCGCAGCCGCTCTCCCCCTCCTCCTCCGACGACAAGGGCGTCCCCGCCGGATACCGCATGGTCGAAGATTCGGAGGGCTTCTCGCTCGCCGTCCCCGTCGGCTTCACGCGCAAGGTCGACGGTCCGCGGATCTTCTACATGTCGCCCGGTGAGACGTTCCGCATCGGCATCAAGGTGGCGGAGCCGCAGCCGGGCGGACCGGTCGCCGTGCACGAGCGCGCCCATGCCAAGGGGCCGACGAACAACCCGGGGTACCGTGACGCCGAGGTCGTGGCCACCACGCACGACGGACATCAGGCGGCCCTCTGGCGGTTCACCTGGAACGGATTCTCGGCGGCCGAGGGCCCCCGGCACACCCGCGACCTGTGCTGGGAGGAGGGCGGCCGGCTCTACGACGTCTGGGTGTCGTCACCGGTGGGGCGCACCGGCGAGGCGCGGGGCCACTTCGACACGGCGGTGCGGACCTTCGTACGGACCGGCGGCTGAGGTCCCTTCCCGCCCTCCCGCAATCGGCCGCGCACCAGCCCCACCCCCTACCGTTGCCCCCGCCGGCAGGCGAACGGCACGCGAAAGGGGCGCGGCCCTCGACAGGCCGCGCCCCTCACGGAGTCACTCGGAGCCTCAGGCCTCCGGGGAGCCGCCGAACCGCTCGCGGTAGGACTCCAGGTCCTCCTCGGTGATCTTCGCGAAGAGCACCGGCGGTACGGTGAACGGCGTCCCCGCCGGGACCGCGTCCAGCGCCCTGGCCTGCTCCGGGGTCACCCACGCCGCCGTGTCGTCGGCCAGGGTGAACGCGGAGCGCATGGCACGCGCCGAGGCCGGGATGAAGGGCTCGGAGACCACCGAGTAGAGGTGGATGAGGTTCATCGCGGTGCGCAGGGTGAGCGCCGCGCCCTCCAGGTCGGTCTTGACCTCCAGCCAGGGGGCCTTCTCGTCCAGGTAGGCGTTTCCGGCCGACCACAGGGCGCGCAGCGCGGCCGCCGCCTTGCGGTACTGGAGGGACTCCATGTGGCCCTCGTACTCGGCCAGCAGCTCCGCGATCTGCTCGCCCAGCTTGGCCTCGGCCTCGCCGGCGGGGCTGCCGGCGGGGACCTCGTCGCCGAAGCGCTTGCGGGAGAAGGTCAGTACGCGGTTGACGAAGTTGCCGAGGGTGCCGCCGAGGTCCTTGTTGACCGTGGCGGTGAAGTGCTCCCACGTGAAGGAGGAGTCGTCGGACTCGGGCGCGTTCGCGATGAGGAAGTAGCGCCAGTAGTCGGCCGGGAGGATCTCCAGCGCCTGGTCGGTGAAGACGCCGCGCTTCTGCGAGGTGGAGAACTTGCCGCCGTAGTACGTCAGCCAGTTGAAGGCCTTGACGTAGTCGACCTTCTTCCACGGCTCGCGGGTGGCCAGCTCGGTGGCGGGGAACATCACCGTGTGGAACGGGACGTTGTCCTTGGCCATGAACTGGGTGTAGCGGACGTCCTCGGCCTCGTACCACCAGGACTTGTAGTCGCGGTTCGCCGGGTCGAGGTCCGACCACTCCTTCGTCGAGCCGATGTACTCGATCGGGGCGTCGAACCAGACGTAGAAGACCTTGCCCTCGGCGGCCAGCTCGGGCCAGGTGTCGGCCGGGACCGGGACGCCCCAGTCGAGGTCACGGGTGATCGCGCGGTCGTGCAGGCCCTCGGTCAGCCACTTGCGGGCGATGGAGGAGGCCAGCTGCGGCCACTCCTCCTCGTGCCGGGAGACCCAGGCCTCGACCTCGTGCTGGAGCTTGGACTGGAGGAGGAAGAGGTGCTTGGTCTCGCGGACCTCCAGCTCGGTGGAGCCGGAGATGGCCGAGCGGGGCTCGATGAGGTCGGTGGGGTCCAGGACGCGGGTGCAGTTCTCGCACTGGTCGCCGCGGGCCTTGTCGTAGCCGCAGTGGGGACAGGTGCCCTCGACGTAGCGGTCCGGCAGGAAGCGGCCGTCGACCGGCGAGTAGACCTGCCGGATCGCGCGCTCCTCGATGAAGCCGTTCTTCTGGAGCTGGCGCGCGAAGTGCTGGGTGATCTCGCGGTTCTGCGCGGAGGAGCTGCGGCCGAAGTAGTCGAAGGACAGCTCGAAGCCGTCGTAGACCGCCTTCTGGGCGTCGTGGGCCTGCGCGCAGAAGGCGTCGACCGAGAGGCCGGCCTCCTTGGCGGCGAGTTCGGCGGGGGTGCCGTGCTCGTCGGTGGCGCAGATGTAGAGGACGTCGTGGCCGCGCTGGCGGAGGTACCGGGAGTACACATCCGCCGGAAGCATCGACCCGACCATGTTGCCCAGGTGCTTGATCCCGTTGATGTAGGGAAGCGCGCTGGTGATCAGGTGTCGAGCCATCCTCGGATGCTCCATTTCCTTTGTGCGGTACTACGTGACGTGACGGATTGTGAATGCGGTTCATCGTATCGAACCGCCGAAAGGCCACGCGCCGCATTTGTTCGGGGTGGACGTAACGCAAAAGCGAGGGCAGTGACCTCTCCGTCACGGCCCTCGCGATCGGGCCCATGGTACAGCCGGACGGCGGCGGACCCGACCGGAGGTCGGGCGGCACCGGCGGCGGGCATATGCATACGTGCTGGCTGGAGCCGCGCGCGATCGACATCGATCACGGACCGATCATCCACGACGTAATGCTTCCAGCTTTCTTCTCCGCGCCCTCCGAGTGCGTCCGCGCTGCTTTCCTGTTCAGCGCACAGGGGATGAGGTGGAACGGTGAGCGATGGCGGACCGGAGGAGTCCGGTGGGGCCGTGGGACTGCCGAGCCGGCGCCGCCGGCCGACTCCCATGAGCCAGTGGGATCCGACGGCGCGCCTGTCGTACTGGGCCTTCCACGCCAATCGGCGGCCCGCCTACATGCGCTTCGCGTATCTCCAGCTGGGCTCCGACGCGGCGGCGGAGGAGGCGGTCGACGCCACCTTCGACTCGATCATGGGCGAGTGGCTCCGGATGCTCCACATGGACCGCCTGGACGCCTACGCGTGGACCGTCCTCAAGCAGTGCCTGGTCGACCGGCAGCGCCGGCGCCATCCCTGGCAGCAGCAGCCCGAGCCGATGGACATCAGCGCCTTCGAGGCCGCCCTCAAGGAGGCCCACGCCGACCAGTACGAGGTGCTGACCGACACCATCCGCTTCTACTCCGCCGTCTCCCGTCTCGCCGAGCGGCAACGTGACGCCGTCCTCCTGCGGTACGGGCTCCAGTGCGCCCCCGGTGAGGCGGCCGCCGTGATGGGCGTCGACGAGGCCACGGTCCGCTCCTACCTCGGCCAGGCCCACCGGCGGCTCGCCCGCCTGCTCGACACGTCCGCCGCATCGACCGAATCAGCCGACTCATGAGGCGCTACGAACGCCACGGACCGCAGGACGGCGAGGGAACCCCCCGCTCCCTGGCCGAGTTCCTCGCCCGCGCGGGCGTCCGCGACCGCTACCGGTACTACGACCTCGGCGCGGCCGAGGCCCGGCTGCTGCGCGCCACACCCCACGCGCCGGGCACCGGACACCGGGCCCGGCGCCGGTCGCCCTACGGCTGGAGCGACCCCGCCCGGGACTGCCCGCTCGACGCCGAACGGGCCCGGCGCGACCTCAAGGCCACCTGCCTGGCCACCGTGTGCGCGCCGAAGGCCGGGACGCACCTCGACTCCTTCCTCACCAGCGGACACACCGACCTGGCCGGCGCCTTCGTCTTCGGCTGTCTGCTGCACCTCGCCGGACTGCGCGAAGGCGCGCGCTTCTGGTGGCAGTTCGCCGCCGGTTCCGGGCACCCGCGGACCGCCGCGGCCGCGTACTGCCTCTTCCTCGACCACTCCCGGCGCGGCGAGCACCACGACGCCCGGCACTGGGCGCGCGAGCTGGGCCGCGGCTTCCGGCCGAGCGGCCGGCGCGATCTGCGGGACGTCCGGCTGTGCGCGCAGGCGGCCGTCCTGCGCTACGTCGACCAGTTGGAGGATCCCGATCTGGGCCCGGTGCCGCTGCCGCGGCCCGGGCTGTCCGGGGTGCTGGCCGCGTTCCTGCCACCGTCCGTCACCGTGTCGCCGGTGGCGGCGGCGCCGGTGGCCGCGCCCCGGCCGGCCGCCGGACCGCTGCGCCACCCCGCCCTCACGGCGGCGGCCCGCGGGACCGTCGTCCAGGGAGGGGACGGGACGAGCGAGGCGCTGGCGGAGGCCCGCCGCGCGCTGGCCGTCGTACGCGTCCTGGAACAGCATCCGCTCGGGGTACGGGCCGCCCAGCTCGCACGGGAGTCGGGCCTCGCCGAGGGGGAACTGCGCCCCCTGCTGTCGATGCTGTGCGAGGAGGAGTACGCGTACCGCCCGGGCGCGGGGGTGTACGGGCGCGGGCCCGCCCTGGACCGGCTCGCCGCGCCCGGCGGCCACGGCCTGGCCGGCCAGCTCCAGCGCACCCTGGCCCTGGCCCGGGACAGCGCGGGGGCGGCGGTGTACCTCAGCCGGTACGCCGAGGGCGAGGTCCGGATCACGCAGATGGCGGACGGGCCGGCGACCCCGCCGGTGCGGGAGTGGGTGGACTTCCGCGACGCCGCGCACGCCAGCGCGGTCGGCAAGTGCCTGCTGACCCAGCTCGACCACGACCGCCGAGCGGACCACGTGGCCCGGCACCGGCCCGCCCGGCTCACTCCGCAGACCATCACCGACAGCCGGGCCCTCTTCACCGCCCTGGACGCGGTGGCTCCGGGCGCACCCGTCTTCGACCTGCTCGAGTACTCCCCCGGGGTCGTCTGCGCGGCGGTCCCGATCGCCACCGGCGACGCCGCCGGGAGCCTCGCGCTCTCCCTGCCCGCGGCCCATGCGCACCGCCTGCGCTCGGCCACCGAGGCCCTGCGCCGCAAGGCCGTCCCGGTCCTCCTCGCCCTGCTGCTGACCGGGGCGATCCCTCCGGACGGCGGGGCCGACGCCCCCGCCGCCGAGATGCCGTCCGCGCAGCCCCTTGCGCCGGCGCAGCCCTTGCCGATGCGGGCCCCGGTCACCCCGGAGACCCTGCGCCACCTGCGGCGCCTCTTCCGTACGCCGCTCACCGGAGCCACGGCCGCGCCGGGCGGCCCCCACCTGGTCAGCGACACCACGGCCGCGGCGGCCTACCTCTTCGACGCCGTCCCGGAGAACGGCCAGCCCCGCCTGTCCCTGCCCCACACCTTCACCTCGGTCACCCCGGGCAGCCTGACGCCCCCGACGGGCCTGGTGGTCCTGGGCACGTGAAGGGCCCCGGCGGAGGCCGGGGCGGGGCGGGGCGGGGCACGGGGCGGGGGAAACAGAAGAACCCCACACGATGTGTGGGGTTCTCTCTGGTGTCCGAGGGGGGACTTGAACGGTTGGTCACCCTCACCTGCTGTTTCTCGGTGTTTCGGACCGCTGTTGGTCATGCGTTGATCACGTGGCCAACGGATCCAGCTCCGGGCAATAGAGACTCCTGCTGACGCCACTGGTCTCAGTCCAGGGATGCCAACGCACCCGCTATGAGAGACCGTGCCGCAGCTCCCCGCGCGGCTCCCTGTGAGAGCCCTTCAAAGGCTCTGGCGTACAGCTCGACCTGACTGGGCTGCGTGAGGGTGGAAGCAGCGTCCAGCGTGTCCGCGTGCACCCTGGTGTCATCGAAGATCGTGAAGGTGGGCATGGGCCATACGGTCCGTTGCACAGAGAACGGGATGATCCCCACGGCGACGTTCTGGAGATCCATAACCCCGAGCAGGTGGCCAAGCTGTGCCGCCATGGTTTCGGCGCTGCACAGCCGGTACCGCAACACCGACTCCTCCAAGACGAACGAGAACCGGCGTGCGCCGTTGCTCAGCACCGCGTTACGCCTTATGCGGGCCGCCACGGCATCACTCACGTCGTTGGGAGTTCCCCGGAAGTCTGCGATGGACGACAGAAGGGCAGCGGCGTATCCGGGCGTCTGAAGGAAGCCGGGGATCACGTCGGAAACGTAGACCCGGAACATCTTGGTTTGTTGGTACAGGTCTCCTGTGGACTCTTGCAGGCGACGGAGACCGCTCTGCTGGAGTCTCTTCCACTGCACATGAGCATCGGCGGATTGCCTGTTTGCTGCGATCAGGTCAGGGGCCTGATCGCCAGCGGCGCAGGCTCGGCACCACGCTTTGATGTCCGCGTCAGAGGGAGGGGTCTTAGCGTTCTCGATCCGGGACGACTTCGACTCGGACCAGCCGCATCTGACAGCCAGCTCCCGCCCGCTGATCCCCGCATCCTTCCGGATCTCGCGCAGACGCCCGGCAAGGTCTTCGCGGGCCTTCTGCACGCTGGAAGAGGGGTGTGGGGGCATGAAGCTGGCCTTCGTCAGATCTCGTACAGGTGGTGCGGGATCGCTCGCTCCCAAACTACTTGGAAGGCGTTGGAGCACACCTTCACGGTTTCTGGGTCGGCCGTGATCTCGTCCTCCACAACCACACCGTCACCCGAGAAGTGGTGCACCCGGAGAAGCGCACCATCGAACAGCCAGAAGTCGTTCCCCGGCAGGGGGATACTCGTGGCCCGTCGCCGTGGCAACCACCGGACTTCCTCGCCCGCAGTGACGTTGGCGTGGGTGACGTAGTGCTCCCAGCGGATGTACTCCGATACGGGCTCGGAGATCACCCGGGCCCGGCGGATCGCCACGCCCCGGGCCACGGTATCCGTGATCAACTGGTCATAGGGATGCCACCAGGATTCGCGGTCTTCCCAATTGATCCGCTCGCCCCGCTTCCACGCCTTGAACCGGTCCGTCGGGGCATAGGAGTCGCGCAGCTCCAGGTGGACGGCGGACCGCTCGCACTGGCCAAGCAGCTCAGCGAAGCTGGGCACGCTCGACGGCATCACACGCCTCCCTGATCATCGGGATCATCCGGGCCGGAATCCTGACGATGGCTTCACTGTCGGGCACCGGACCGTTCGCGGGGCTGCTCCCCTCACACTCCGCCTGAGTCTCGGGGCTCGGCTTCCATCCCTGCAACAAGATCTCCTGAGCTTCCGCGTCCGCCCACACGGTGGGGCAGTGGTCCCGGTCGGTGTTGGGGTCGATACCGACGAACTCTACGGCCATGGCTGGCTCCCTGGTCCACGTGCTTGCTCGGGCTTGCATCAGCTTCACTGAAGTGCAGAGACAGCGTCAATACCGCTATCAGCCAAGGAAATTGGCGTGCAAGCCTGTGCAAGAATGTGGCTCCTCGCGCTGACCCCTTCCTAGGGTCGCTTCATCGACCACGGGAGCGGCCGGGAGGGCGCGATGACGGCGACGAGAGCGCAGCAGGAAGTAGCAAGACTGTTCCCCAATCCATGGCCAGAGGCGCCTGATACGTGTGTGTACTGCGTCAGGCAGGCCAGGGTGCGGGCGTCTGCCAGTGGGCCGCTTCGGGGGACGGCGATCAGTGACGTGAACGTTCGGATCCGTCGTCACACCGCGAGGGGCCACCAGTGAGCCCGGTGGTCTCTACGGGTGGGAAGGCGGCGTGGCCGCAGGCTGCTGAGGGCTGCAAGGTGTGCGCTGCTCTGGATGGGGAGCGGGCTGAGGCCTTCGACGACGGCGACGCGCGGACCGTGGTTCAGGTGAACGCGGAGATCAGGAACCATTCGCATCAGACAGAGGGGGCGGATGTGGGTCCCGCTAATGAATCTGACTCTGCTGGTGTGGAGTTCGGGGACGAGTCTGAGTTTGTTGCTTTACTGAGGATGGGTTGGGCGGTCATGCAGGCCAAGAAAAGGCTTGGTGAGGACGCGTACACCGATCCGGACTCGCGGACAGCGGACGCGATTCTTGTTGCGTTGCCGAGCCTTTTCACGGCTGCCGATGAGGCCATTGAGAAAGCCCTGGCTCAGAACAGTGGTGATCTGCGCATGATTGAAGAGGGCTCGGGGGATGGCGAATCGGTGGGGTGACATGCCACGACTGAGCGCGCAGGAAGTGAAGGAGAACCGGAACTACATAGCCGCTCATGAGGAGAAGCTGAGGATGCGGCTGGCCAACGGCGAGACGTACACGCAGCTTTCCGCTCAGCTCGGGATCGGTGAGGGTGTGTTGCGTCGGATGCTGGAGATCGTTCTGCCTGATGGGAGGAGGCGTGTCTATCCTGCTTGTGTCTGTGAGGATCAACAAACCTACGAGGTGCCAGGCTTGGGCGGCGCTGTACGCGTATCAGGTGGCGGCCGTGAGGCGTGGGATTCCGGGAACGCCACACTACGAGGGGCACGTGAATTCCTCAGTGACATGCCGTCGCATGTACGGGCACGATGGATGGCATGAAGCGGGCATGCGTCCGAACCTTCACGTGCATGGGGATGGGGAGATCGGGATTCGCTGGAATACGTCCAACGGTCGTGCGAACGGCTGTCAGGTTGTGCTGCTCAAGTCTCTTGCCTCCTGAACTGTTCTGCGCACACGGCTAAGGGCTGTCCCGTAAATGATCTACGAGCTGCCTCGGGCGTGGCCGGCAGTCGTCCGGTTGCTCATCTATCCGGCGAGGGCGAGGTTGTGCATCCGGGCGATGCCGAGCATGGCATGGTGGACTCCGTCGCCTTTGAGGCGGCAGTCGCGGAGGATCTTCCAGGTCTTCATGCGGGCGAAGACGTGCTCGACGCGGGCGCGGACCTGCTTGTGGGACTTGTTGTGTGCTTGCTTCCAGTCCGGAAGGTCTTCGCCCTTGCGCCGGCGGTGGGGCATGACGAGCCCGGTGCCGGGATAGCCGCCGTCGGCGATCGTGAGTGTTCTGCCGACTGCGGCTTCGGCGCCGGATTCCTCCCACGCCTTGCAGTCGTTGCGGTTTCCGGGAAGAGGCCGGCCCACCACGACGACCAGGCGTGTGTCGGCGTCGATGACGACCTGGTGGTTGGTCGAGTACCGGTAGTTCTTGGACTGCTCCGCCACCGTGTGGTCCCTGGTCGGGACCAGGGTGCCGTCCACGATGAGCACGGTGACCTTGGCGAACCGCTTGCGGGGCTGGAGCGCGAGCATCGGCCCGAGGTGGTCGATGATGCGGTCCGCTGCCGACTTGGACACCCCGAAGAGCGGGGCGAGCTGGCGCATCGTCAAGTTCGTGCGCGCCAGTACACCGCGACCAGCAGAGCCCGGTCCTCCAGCGGCAGGCTCCAGGGCCGGCCCTTACGGACCACATCCGCGCCCTCGCGCCGCAGCATGGTCACCAGCTTGCCGAACAGGCGAGGGCTCAGCCCGGTGAACGGGGCTATCCAGGACGGCTTTGACGCCGTGATCACACCAGCCACACCGCGATCATTGCACCGGGCCCGCGTGCCCCGTCAGCAAGGCCGCGCCTCAGCGGAACTCGTGGATCACCTGAATCTCACCGACAATGTGGGCGTTGAAGTCGTCGAGCTCCTCGGCTGGAACCCATAGCTCAAGGATCGTCTGTCCGCCGGCCTGCTGGATGGAATACCGGCTCAAGAACTCCGCCTCGACCTCAAAGCGAGTGACGAAGCCGGCGCCATCGTGCTTCACGTTCCAGTCCCGCGCGATCCTGACCGCGTAGTCCTCGTTGAGGACCGGGTAGAAGATCGGCTGCTCGGGCAGCCGGGGTGGCCAGGCACGCCAGCTCAGCTCCCGAACCAGATCCAGCTCCTTGGGGCCGGTAGGGCGCCACAGGGTCGTTGTTGCTTGCTGGCTGGTCATCTGCATCGCTCTCTGAAACGTAGGCCACCGGTTCGACGGGGCGGGAGACCGGACGATACCGGCACCGCGAACTCAGCAGCTACGCAGTTTCCGCAGCAGGTTGACTCCGTGACCAGCAGTTACGGGACAGCCCTTAGTCGAAGCAATGAACAAAGCCCCGGCCTCGCCCAGGCCGGGGCTTTCTTGGTTAGAGGTCGGATCCTCAGAGCAGTGAGCGGAACGGGTTCTCGGCTGTGGGTACGGCCGGAGGAGCTGGGTGCTGCGTGGGGGCCGGGCGGTAGGAGTCGATTCGGACGACCTTGGCCCCTGTTGCTTTCCATTAAGGTCCGCTTCGCCGGCGCTGACGCGCCGTGGTGGAAATCGTCACCCCTTGGAGTGTGAACACGGTGGCAGGTCGGCCCGTCTTCCCCGACCGATCCACGGTGACGACGATTTCGGGCGGTGCCTTGACCTCACTGGCGCTGGCACCGACGTAAGGCAGGACCTGAGAGGACGTGGCCCGACCGCCGTGCATCTCAATCCGTGCCCGCACCTTGTCCGCCAGACTGAGCGACTGGCGCTGAGTCTTCGGAGCGTCGGCCCCCTTGGGGACGGCTTCAAGCTCTATCGGGGCGAGGCAGGCGGCCCCCAGGACCCCGAGAAGGTGTCGGCGCGGTGGCGCACCCTTCGGAGCCGGCTGCACCTGCCCGAGGGCTTCCGGATTCACGACTGGCGGGCGAGCAAGATCACGAACGATCTGGACGAACACGAGAACCCCGTAGAGGTTTCCGCGAACGCCCGGCACCACTCACCGGGCTACACCATGGCCCGGTACGGCAGGCGCCTGTCATCCCTGGTCTGACCTGGGGAATCGCTGGGCTGTTGGTCACGTGGTTGGTCACGCCACTGCCCAGAAAAGCAGAAAACCCCACATGAAGTGGGGTCTCAGCTGGTGTCCGAGGGGGGACTTGAACCCCCACGCCCGATAAAGGGCACTAGCACCTCAAGCTAGCGCGTCTGCCATTCCGCCACCCGGACCAGGTGGTCGGCCCCGGTTTCCCGCGGCGACATGGACAACAATAGCAAAGGATCGGCGGGGCTCCGACCACATATCCGACCGGCGACCGTCCGCCACGCCGGGCTGACCTGCACGCATGCACGGATGGGCGCAACGAGACGAGGTGTCTCGCCGAGTCGGGCGGCGGACCGGATGGTGATACCGGCTGGACAGGGAGGGTGCCGGGCGGTCGGATAGCTGCGCACACATCCGGGGGGAGCCGCGCATGGAAACCGAGCACCGCGTCAGCACGCTGGAGCTGTTCTTCGACCTCGTCTTCGTCTTCACGATCACGCAGTTGACGGTGCTGCTGGCGGACGACCTGAGCCTGCGGGGCGCGGGGCAGGTGGTGCTGATCTTCACCGTGCTGTTCTGGATGTACGGGGGCTACGCCTATCTGACCAACCAGGTACCGCCGGACCGGCCCGTGCGGCGGCTGCTGATCCTGCTGGCCATGGGGGCCTTCCTGGTCTGCGCGCTGGCCGTGCCGACCGCCTTCGGGGACGGCGGCGTGGCCTTCGGCCTGGGCTATCTCGTCGTCGTCCTCACGCACAGCGCGCTGTACACGCAGGCCCACGGCCGCGGGGTGCTCTGGTTCGCCCTGCCCAATGCGCTGTCCGCGCTCTCGGTCACGGCGGCCGGGCTGTTCGACGGGCTGCCCGCGTGGGGGCTGTGGGTGCTCGCGCTGGTCCTGCAGTTCGTGACGCCCGTGATCGTGCGGCGGGTGGCGGCCAGCGGACAGCAGGGGGAGCCGGCCGCCGCGGAGGAGACGGTCGGGGACCAGCTCGGCGGGATCAGCGCCCCGCACTTCGTGGAGCGCCACGGTCTGCTGCTGATCATCGTGTTCGGCGAGTCCGTGATCGCGATCGGCATCGGCGTGGGCGCGATGCCCCCGACCTTCGGGATCGCCGGGGGCGCCTTCCTGACGCTGGCCGTCGGGGCGGCCCTGTGGTGGATGTACTTCGTGCGCGACGAGGGCCGGGCCGAGGAGGTCTTCGCCCGTACCGCGCCGGACCTCCGCTTCAAGCTGGCGCTGCGGGCGTACTACTACGCCTTCCTGCCGATGCTGCTGGGCATCGCGGCCTTCTCGGCGGGCGTGAAGAAGACCATCGGGCACCTCGGGGAGCAGCTGGCCGCGGGGCCCGCCTTCGCCCTGGCGGGCGGGGTGGCCTGCTACCTGGCCGGCGACATCGCCTTCCGGCTGGTGCTCGGGATCCGGCCGGTCCTCTTCCGCGCGCTGGCGCTGGTGCCGGTGCTGGCCACCGCCGCCGCCGGGATGCGGCTGGGCGGTGCGTGGCAGCTGACGGCGCTGGTGCTGGTCCTCGTAGCGGCGCTGGCCGTGGAGGAACGCGGCGCGGGCACGCCCCGGGCCGCGTCCGCGGCGGCCGGGGTCACGGGCAGTGGATGACCTGGCCCGCGTAGGAGAGGTTGCCGCCGAAGCCGAAGAGGAGGACGGGGGCGCCGGAGGGGATCTCGCCGCGCTGGACCAGCTTCGACAGGGCCATCGGGATACTGGCGGCCGAGGTGTTGCCGGAGTCGACGACATCGCGGGCGACGACGGCGTTGACGGCGCCGATCTTGGCGGCGAGCGGCTCGATGATCCGCAGGTTCGCCTGGTGGAGGACGACCCCGGCCAGTTCCTCCGGGGTGACTCCGGCCTTCTCGCACACCTTGCGGGCCAGCGGCGGGAGCTGGCTGGTGGTCCAGCGGTAGACGGACTGGCCCTCCTGCGCGAAGACGGGCGGCGAGCCCTCGATGCGGACCGCGTTGCCCATCTCCGGGACGGAACCCCACAGCACCGGGCCGATGCCCGGCTCCTCGCAGGCCTCGACGACGGCCGCGCCCGCGCCGTCGCCGGTGAGCACGCAGGTGCTGCGGTCGCTCCAGTCGGTGATCTCGGTCATCTTGTCGGCGCCGATGACCAGGGCCCGGGTGGCGGAGCCGGCCCGGATGGCGTGGTCGGCGGTGGCGAGGGCGTGGGTGAAGCCCGAACAGACGACGTTGATGTCCATCACGGCGGGGCCGCCGCCCATGCCCAGCTTGGCGGCGACGCGCGCGGCCATGTTGGGTGAACGGTCGATCGCGGTGGAGGTGGCGACCAGGACGAGGTCGATGTCGTCCGGGGTCAGACCGGCGCCGGCCAGCGCCTTGCCGGCGGCCTGGTAGGCCAGCTCGTCCACCGGCTCGTCCGGGCCCGCCATGTGGCGGGTGCGGATGCCGACGCGGGACCGGATCCACTCGTCGGTGGTGTCCACCATGGCCGCGAGGTCCTCGTTGGTGAGCACTTTCGCGGGCTGGTAGTGCCCTAGCGCCACCACGCGTGAACCGGTCATGGGCGGGGTCCCCCCTCGTACGGAAGTCAGGATCACCCAGCTTTGCCTGCTACTGGTGGGTACGTGTGCGTGTGACCCGACAGGATTCCGGCCCCCGAATTTGGAGATTCCCGAGGATCCACCTGCCGGAGGCGTCGTGGGAAGCGGAACCGGGACAATGAGCTCGTCGGACCTCCGGCGGGTACAGCGAGAACAGAAGGGGTGGACTGATCACCATGGGACGGGTCACCGAGCGCCGTCGCGTCGTCCGGATCCGGAACGGCGGGGCGGGCGTCCGCCCGGACACACTGGTGGCCGAGGAGCCGCTGGAGATACGGCTGAACGGCAGGCCCCTGGCCATCACGATGCGCACGCCGGGTGACGACTTCTCCCTGGCGGTGGGCTTCCTGGTGAGCGAGGGAGTGCTCGGCGCCGCTGCGGACGTCCAGGCCGTCACCTACTGCGAGGGCGCGACCGAGGACGGTGGGAACACGTACAACGTGGTCAACGTGCAGCTGGCCGCCGGGGTCCCCGTGCCGGACATCACGCTGGAGCGGAACGTCTACACCACCTCCTCCTGCGGCCTGTGCGGCAAGGCCAGCCTGGACGCGGTCCGCACGGCGACCCGGTTCCCGGGGATCGCCGCCGATCCGGTACGGGTTCCCGTGGAGGTCCTGACCGAGCTCCCGGACCGGCTGCGCGCGGCCCAGAAGGTCTTCGACCGCACGGGCGGGCTGCACGCGGCCGGGCTGTTCACGGCGCAGGGCGAGCTGCTCGACCTGCGGGAGGACGTGGGCCGGCACAACGCGGTGGACAAGATCGTCGGCCGGGCGCTCCAGTCGGGCCGGCTCCCGCTGACGGGCGCGGTCCTGCTGGTGTCGGGCCGCGCCTCCTTCGAGCTCGCGCAGAAGGCCGTGATGGCGGGCATCCCGGTGCTGGCGGCCGTCTCCGCGCCGTCCTCGCTGGCGGTGGACCTGGCGCTGGAGTCGGGCATGACGCTGGTCGGTTTCCTGCGGGGGCCGGACATGAACATCTACGCGGGCGAGGAGCGGATCGCCCTCCCGGACCCGGCCAGGCGGGTCTAGGGGCCGCCTGCCACCGTGGATAGGGACGTGTGCGGCGCCACGAGAGATCACCCTTGTGCGCCGTGTTCCAGCGACGCTGCGGGGGAAAGATCGGTGGGCGCCGTGCCGGCGCACCACGACCGGCCTGCCCGGCCTCACCAGCCGATGGGGAGAAGACCTTGCCCGACAAGCCCCGCAACGACGAAGACAACGACGACACCGACCTCCCCGCAGGCGAGCCCGTCTCGGAAGTCGATCCGGCTGACGTCATCCAACAGTCCATCCCCATGCCACTCGACGACGATTACGAGGGCGACACCGCCGAGTACTAGCTAGGGCTAGGCCGTCTCTTTCGGATCTTGTCGGTCGGGCCCGCGTTGTCCGGTGCCGTGCATCACAAGGCGGAGGGGCGCCCGTGTACTGGACGTACTCGGTCGCCCCGACAACGCGGCGATGTGCGGTGCCGGGCAGCGCGGGCCCGGCAAGATCCGAAAGAGACGACCTAGCGTCCCCGGCGGCTGCGGCGCGTGGCGTTCGGGGCCTGCTTCGGGGTCGGGGGGTCGATGCGGTGGAGGTCCAGGGTGGGCGGGACCGGGGTGGAGCCCGGCCCGCCGGAAGCGGCCCAGGCGATGATCTCGTCGGTCGCGGTGTCGTCCAGGGCCCAGCCGAACCAGGCCGCGCGGGCGCCGCGTCGGCGGGCCTCGGTGGTGGGCTGGACCACGATGACGTTGGCCTGGGCGCACGGGCCGAGGCAGTCGCTCGTACGGACGGCCAGGCGGCCCCCGGAGGCGGCGGCGGCCTCCCGCAGCCGGGCGAGTTGGCCGGCGTGGTCGGAGCCGGGGTTCTTGCGGGGATCGCCGCAGCAGCAGCCGCGGCAGACCACCAGGGTGCAGGGGCGTTCGGCGTGGGCGGCGAGCGGGCGTATCCAGGTCACCACCGCACGTTATCGGGCCCGGCCCGTGGGCTGTTGGGCCGAGCGCGAGACCTCCGCCACACGGTCGGCGGCGAGTTCGGGTACGGGGTCCTGCGCGCGGCGGCGGGCGAGGACGGCGCAGACCATCAGCTGCATCTGGTGGAAGAGCATCAGCGGGAGCACGGCGAGGCCGGCCTGGGCCCCGAACAGGACGCTGGCCATGGGGAGTCCGGCGGCCAGGCTCTTCGTCGACCCGGCGAACTGGATGGCGATGCGGTCGGCGCGGCCGAAGCCGAGGCGGGCCGCGCCGTACCAGGTGACGAGGAGCATGACGGCGAGCAGTACGGCCTCCACCAGCAGCAGGGCGCCGAGCCTCGGGACGCTCACCTGGTGCCAGATGCCCGCGACCATGCCGGCGCTGAAGGCGACGTAGACGACGAGCAGGATCGAGCCGCGGTCGACGTAGCCGAGGACCCGCTTGTGGCGGACGAGGAAGCCGCCGGTCCAGCGGCGCAGGGCCTGTCCGAGGACGAAGGGCAGCAGGAGCTGGAGGCTGATCCTGAGGAGGGAGTCCGGGGAGAAGCCGCCCGCGTCGTTGCCGAGCAGGCCGGCGGCGAGGACGGGGGTGAGGACGATGCCGGCCAGGCTGGAGAAGGAGCCCGCGCAGATCGCGGCGGGGACGTTGCCGCGGGCGATCGAGGTGAAGGCGATGGAGGACTGGACGGTCGAGGGGACCAGGCAGAGGAAGAGGAGGCCGGCGTAGAGCGGGGGTGTGAGGACGCCGGGAACGAGGCCGCGGGCGGCCAGGCCGAGGAGGGGGAAGAGCAGGAAGGTGCAGGCGAGCACGGTGAGGTGAAGCCGCCAGTGGCGCAGGCCTTCGAGGGCCTCGCGGGTGGAGAGCCGGGCGCCGTAGAGGAAGAAGAGCAGGGCCACGGCCGCGGTGGAGGCGCCGCCGGCGAGGGTGGCGGCCGCGCCGCGGGCGGGGAGCAGGGCGGCGAGGCCGGCGGTGCCGAGCAGGGCCAGGATGTAGGGGTCCAGGGGCAGCCAGGCGGGGAGGTGCGGGCGGCGCATGTGCGGTTGCTCACTTGCTGTCGGGGCGGTGCGGGGGTGCCGGGGCGGGGAGGTCGAGGTGGTGCTCCTTTCATCGTCGGGGCACGGCGGTGATCGGGAAACCAGTACACCGTACTTACTGTCATTACGATCCTCGATAGACGACGGGCTCTCACCGGCCAAGATCAAAGAGCCACGGCTTGGACGCCGCCGTCCGGGGCGGACGCCCGGCTCGTGCGGCGGAAGGCGGCCCGGTAGGCGCTCGGGCGGTGGCCGGTGTGGCGGGCGAAGAGGGCGGCGAAGGTGCCGGGGTCCTGGTAGCCGACGGCCGCGGCGATGGCGGCGACGGTGCGGTCGGTGGTCTCCAGAAGGTGCCGGGCGCGGCGGACCCGGGAGGCCTGGAGATGGGCCAGCGGGCTGCGTCCGGTCTCTTCGGCGAAGCGGCGCAGCAGGGTGCGGGTGCTGACCCGGAAGGCGTCCGCGAGCGCGGCGAGGTCGTACCGCTCGGCGAGGTTCTGGTCGAGGCGCCGCATGACCCGCTGGGAGAAGTCCCGGCCGGGCTGCGGGAGGAGCCGCGGGTCGACGTACGGGGTCTGGAAGAGCCGCGCGTCGTCCACGAGCGCCACCCGTGCGGTGGTGCGGGCCACCCGGGCGCCGTTGTGCCGGCGGATCAGGTCCAGCGCGAAGTCGTACATGGCGCTGAAGGCGGCCGTGGTCGTCACCCCCGTGTCGGTGACGACCAGGTGCTCGGGCCGCACGTCGGCGTCCGGGCAGCGCCTGGCCAGTTCGCCGGCGTGCAGCCAGGAGGTGGTGGCCCGGCGCCGGTCGAGGAGCCCCGCCTCGGCGAGCAGGAACGCGCCGACGCAGAGGGAGACGACGGCGGTACCGGCGGCGGCCTGCGCGCGTATCGACGCGATCTCGGGGGCGAGCCGGGCGAGCCGCGCGTCGAGGTCGGTGTCCGGGGGCAGTTCGAAGCCGGGGACCACGAGGACGTCGACCTCGCGCAGGGGACGCACGTCCACGCCGGCGCCGCCCGAGACGGTGACCCGGCGGCGGGGCGAGACGACCGACACCCGGTAGCCGGGCGCCTCCGGTCCGGCGACGTGCCCGGCCATCGTCAACAGGTCGGGGACGCCGAACACTTCGGATGCGAAACAGCCCGGGTACGCCAGTACCCCGACCCGCAGCGCACCCGGCTCGGCGCCCGGCCCCACGCCATCCTCCACGTGCCGCGCCGCCGCCTCCGCCATCGCTCCCGTACCCCCTGGTGTTCCTGGCCCCGTGTCGCCGACCGCGTACCGCTCGCCTGGCCCGCCTCCGCCGCCGCGGTCCCTCGCGTGTGGCGAGATTACCCCTGGGCACGGCGATCCCGCCCCTCATCCGGGGGCGGTTCCGGGAGGAGGCTGGCCCCATGAGCGACGACGATCCGATCACCGACTTCACCCGCCGGAGCGTGGCCGTTGAGGGGGTGGAGAAGACGGTGTATGTGGCCGGGGCCGGGCCCGCGGTCGTGGTGCTGCCCGAGATGCCGGGGATCAGTCCCGACGTTCTGCGGCTCGCGCGCTGGGTGCGGGACGCGGGCTTCACCGTCCATGTGCCTTCCCTGTTCGGGACTGACGGCGCCTTCCCCACGGTCGAGGGCGGCCGGGAGATCGTCCGCCGCGCCTGTGTCAGCGCGGAGTTCCGCGCTTTCGCCGGGGGCGGCACCAGCCCGGTGACGGTGTGGCTGCGCGGCTTGGCGCGCCACGCCCACGCCGCGTGCGGTGGGCCCGGGGTGGGCGCGATCGGTCTGTGCTTCACCGGCAACTTCGCTCTCACCATGGCCCTGGAGCCGGCGGTGATCGCCCCGGTGGTCAACCATCCGTCGCTGCCGCTCGACGACCCCGGCGGACTCGAACTCGACGCGGCGGACGCGCGCGCGGTGCGCGACCGGCTCCACCGCGACGGACTCACCGTCCTCGCCTACCGCTTCGAGGGTGACCGCTGGTGCACCGGGCAGCGCTTCGCCGCCTACAGGGCGCTGCTCGGCGAGGCCTTCGACGGGCGGGTCCTGGCGGACAGCGCCGCCAACCCGGCCCCGCCGCCGTTCTTCGCCGACTTGGTGGGCACCCCGCACAGCGTCGTCACCGCCCATCTCGTCGACGAGGCCGGCCACCCCACGGTCCGGGCCCGCGACGAGATCCTCGCCTTCCTCACCGAACGCTTGCACCCGCACGGGAACCGACCGCTGCCCGCCACCTGACCGGGCGCTGGTCCGCCGGACACCGCTGCGGAAACGGTCCGCCGCGACCGCCATGTGGTCGCTCGACGCGCCCACCCGCAGGCGACACCGCGCGCGGCGTCCGGCGCGCACAGGTGGCAGGACAGCAGTATCTCGCAGAGGCGCGAAGGCCCTCGTTCAGCTGAGGAAGTCGCTATGCCGTCGATCGCCGTGAACGGGACAGACATCTACTACGAGCTTCGGGGCGCCGGCCCATCGGTGCTGTTCATCTCCGGCGCGACCGGCGATGCCGGACACTTCGACCGGGTCGCGGACCTGCTCGCCGACGAATTCACCGTGGTCACCTACGACCGGCGCGGCAACTCCCGCAGCCCCCGCCCCAGCGGGTGGCAGGCCACCTCCGTACCTGAGCAGGCCGACGACGCCGCAGCACTTCTCACCGCGCTGGCGCTCGCTCCCGCCGCCGTGTTCGGCAACAGCTATGGGGCGATCACCGCCCTCGACCTGCTCATCCGCCACCCCGGCGTCGTCCGCGGCGCCCTCCTGCACGAGACCACGCTCTTCTCGATCCTGGAGAACCCGGGCGAGGCCCAGGCCACCCTGAGGCCGGTCATCGAAACGGGGATGGCCGCCGGCGGGCCTCCGGCGGCCGTGGAGCACTTCATCCGATTCGCTGCGGGCGACGACAACTGGGATCGCCTGGACCCGGACCTGCGCCACAGGATGACCTCGAACGGAGAGACCCTTTTCGGCGTCGAGATGGGGACGTTCGAGTCCTACCGCCCTGACGACGCGACGCTCGCCGGCATCACCACCCCGGCCCAGGTCTTGGTCGGCCAGGAATCACCGGATTACTTCCACGAAGCCGCCGCCTGGCTCGCCGGCCGACTCGGGGTCGAGGTAGTGCGGACCCCGGACGCACACACGCCGCAGTGGGGTCATCCCGAGGAACTCGTCCGCACCATCAGGCCGTTCCTTCGGGCCCTCTCGTAGCTGAAACACGGTCGCAGAGCCCGGACGGGCGAAACGGAGCGCCGCCCTGCTTGTCGCTCCCCGACTGGCTGCGGCGGTGGCCGCGGTAGCGGCGGTGGCCCGAGCAGGTCCGGCGCAGGCGAGGGCGGGGCCGGCGCTGCTGCTGGCCGTCGTACAGCTGCCCCTGGAGGGGGAGCGGCGTGATGGCTTCGAGGAAGCCGCTGCCGGTGCATCACCGGGTGGATCGCCGTGGAATCCCGATACGGCCTAGCCTGGGTGGCATGTACGACCCTGTCCAGCTGCGTACCTTCCTCACGGTGGCCCAGACGCTCAGCTTCACCCAGGCGGCCGGGCGGCTCGGTGTCGGGCAGTCCACGGTCAGCCAGCACGTACGGCGGCTGGAGGAGGCGACGGGGCGGGCGCTGTTCGCCCGGGACACGCACAGCGTGGAGTTGACGGAGGACGGCGAGGCGCTGCTCGGCTTCGCGCGGACGATCCTGGAGGCGCACGAGCGGGCGGCGGCCTTCTTCGCGGGGACGCGGCTACGGGGGCGGCTGCGGTTCGGGGCCTCGGAGGACTTCGTGCTGACGCGGCTTCCGGAGATCCTCGAAGGGTTCCGGCACGAGCACCCCGAGGTGGATCTGGAGCTGTCGGTGGAGCTCTCGGGCACGCTGCACGAGCGGCTGGACGCGGGGCGCCTCGACCTGGTGCTCGCGAAACGGCGGGGGCCGGGTGACGAGCGGGGCCGTCTCGTCTGGCGGGACCGGATGGTGTGGATCGGCGCGGAGGGGCTGCGGGTGGACCCTGAGCGCCCTGTTCCGCTGATCGTCTTCCCGCCGCCGGGCATCACCCGGGCCCGGGCCCTGGAGGTGCTCGAGCGGGACGGGCGGGCGTGGCGGATCGTGTGCACGAGCGGCAGCCTGAGTGGTCTGGTCGCGGCGGCGCGGGCCGGGCTGGGGGTGATGGCGCACACCCGGGGGCTGATCCCGCCGGGCCTGGTGCGGGTCGGCGGGCTGCCGGAGCTGGGGTCGGTGGAGTTTGCGCTGCTGCGCGGGGCGCGCGTCTCGGCTGCCGCCGAAGCCCTGGCCTCGGCGGTGCTCTCGGGTGCGGACCGCCTCAGCCGCACGGCGTGACCGGGCTCGGGCCGGAGCCGCGCCTCAATCGTCGGCGGGGCTGAGAGTTGAGGCCGGGCTCAAGGACCCTGGGGCTCCGCCCCAGACCCCGCGCCTCAAACGCCGGCGGGGCTGGATTTGGCCCGGCGGGGGCGGATTCCGCCGGCCGGGGCTGGATTGAGCCCCGCGCGGCTGAACTGAGCCCTGCTCGGCGGGATTGAGCCCGGCGCGGCTGAACTGAGCCCTGCCCGACTGGATTGAGCCTGGCGCGGCTGGATTGAGGCCCGTGGGGCTGATCGGGGCTGTGGGGATCGTGGCGGTTGGGCTGGGGCGGGGGCGGTGGGTATCTGGGGCTGCGGAGGTCTTGTGGAGGAATCCGCAGGCTGATCGACTGCGACCGGGCGTGGGATAGCGTCGCCGCGCTGCGCGGAGAGGAGCGGGGCCTTGCGGGAGATCACCGTCCCACCGGTCGTCACGGGGGCGCCCGTCGGCGGGCTGGCCGACGTCGTCTTCCAGCACGCCCGTCAGGATCCGGACCGGGTGGTGCTCGGCCGGAAGAGCGGCGGGGTCTGGCGGGACGTGACGTCCGGGGAGCTGGCCGCCGAGGTGCTCGCGCTCGCGAAGGGGCTGCTGGCCCAGGGGGTGCGCTTCGGGGACCGGGTCGCCGTCATGTCCCGCACCCGGTACGAGTGGACCCTCTTCGACTTCGCCCTGTGGGCGATCGGCGCCCAGCCGGTCCCCATCTATCCGACGTCCTCCGCTGAGCAGGTGCACTGGATCCTGTACGACACCCAGTGCACGGCCTGCGTCGTCGAGAACGAGGACCAGGCCATGACGGTGGGCTCGGTCATCGACGGGCTCCCGCACCTGCAAAGGCTGTGGCAGCTCGACGCCGGGGCCGTGGACGGGCTCGTCGCCGACGGCCGCGGGGTCGCCGAGGACGTCGTGCACCGCCATCGCGGCGCCGTGACGCCCGACGCGACCGCCACCGTCATCTACACCTCCGGAACCACCGGCCGCCCCAAGGGCTGTGTGCTCACGCACGCCAACTTCATGTACGAGACCGACACCCTGGTGACCCGCTGGGAGTCGGTGTTCCAGGCGAGGCAGGGCGAGCAGCCGTCCACCCTGCTCTTCCTGCCGCTGGCCCATGTCTTCGGGCGGATGGTGGAGGTGGCCGCCGTCCGGGCGCGGGTCAAGCTCGGGCACCAACCCGTGTTGTCCGCAGCCGAGTTGCTGCCTGACCTCGCCGCCTTCCGGCCGACCTTCGTGCTCGGCGTCCCGTACGTCTTCGAGAAGGTCTTCGCGGCCGCCCGCCGCACGGCGCAGGCGCAGGGGCGTACGGGGCCCTTCGACCGGGCGGTGGAGACGGCCGTGCGGTACGCGGAGGCGCGCGAGCAGAAGGCCTTCGGTCTCGGGCCGGGGCCCTCGGCAGGCCTGCGGATGGAGCACCAGCTCTTCGAGAGGCTCGTCTACGGGAAGGTCCGCGAGGCGATGGGCGGCCGGGTGCGGCACGCCATGTCGGGCGGGTCGGCGATGTCGCGCCGCCTCGGGCTGTTCTTCGACGGCGCCGGGATCACGGTGTTCGAGGGGTACGGCCTGACCGAGTCCTGCGCGGCGGCCACCGCGAACCCGCCGGGGGCTACGAAGTACGGCACGGTGGGCCGGCCGATCCCGGGCAGCACGGTGTACGTCGCGGACGACGGGGAGGTCTGGCTGCACGGCGCCCACATCTTCTCCGGGTACCTCGGGGACCCCCGCTCCACCGAGGCGGTGCTGCGCGGCGGCTGGCTGGCGACCGGGGACCTGGGGCGCCTGGACGAGGACGGCTACCTGACCATCACGGGGCGCAAGAAGGACATCCTGGTGACCTCCAACGGCAAGAGCGTCGCGCCGGCCGCGCTGGAGGAGCGGGTCCGTTCGCATCCGCTGGTGTCGCAGTGCGTGCTGGTGGGCAATGACCGGCCGTACATCGCGGCCCTGCTCACCCTGGACATGGACGGGATCGCGCACTGGCTGTCGATGCGCGGCCGGCCGCAGTTACCGGCCGCGGACCTGGTGAACGACCCCGAGCTGACGGCGGAGGTCCGCAGGGCGGTGGTGGCCGCCAACGCCCTGGTCTCGCAGGCGGAGGCGATCCGCACCTTCCGGGTGCTGGCCGAGCAGTTCACGGAGGAGCGGGGGCTGCTGACCCCCTCGCTGAAGCTCAAGCGGCGGGCGATCGAGAAGGCGTACGCGAAGGAGGTCGCGGCCCTCTACGAGTCGTGAGGAAGCAGGAGCCGAAACGGATCTGACGTGCCGTCACTTCGCCTCGGCCGAAGATATTGACGATCCGTCAGGTCGCGCACAGAATGCGGGGATTCCGACCGGAGGGATCCCCGACATGTTGCGACCGATCCGCACCCTGGCCGCCGCGGCGGCGGCCCTCGCGCTCGTCTCCGCCTGCAACTCCGCCTCCACGAACGGCACCGGCCCGGGCGGGCCCGGTGACGCCACCGGGAACACCCGCGGGGTTAGCGCCGACTCGATCAAGGTCGGCGGGATCGTGTCGATGACCACCGCCAGCGGCTACAGCAAGAAGGACACCGATCTCGGCGCCAAGGCCCGCTACCTCAGAGCCAACGCCGAGGGAGGCGTGGGCGGGCGCACGATCGACTACCTCGGCGCGGAGGACGACGGCCAGGACCCCGGGAAGAACTTGGCGGCCGCCCGCAAACTCGTCCAGCAGGACAAGGTCTTCGCCGTCTCCCCCATGAGCTCGGTGACCTTCTCCGGCGCCGATTTCCTGGAGCAGGAGAAGGTCCCCACCTTCGGCTGGGGCACCCTGCCCTCCTTCTGCGGGCCCAAGTACATCTACGGCTTCAACGGCTGCCTGGTCCCCTCCCCCGGCGGCACCCTGAACCAGACCTGGCCCGAGGGCATCAGCACGATCCTCGGCGGGGCGCAGGGCAAGTCGGTCGCGGTCATCGCCAACGACAGCGACGCCGGGAAGTTCGGCATCCGGACCTTCCAGCAGGGCTTCGCCAGCGCCGGGTTCACGGTCTCCTACGCCAAGGCCTCCGTGCCGGCCACCGCCGTCCCGAGCGACTGGTCCGCGTACGTGAAGGAGATCCTCTCCAGCAACGGCGGCAAGGCCCCCGACGCCGTCGTCTCCGTCATGCAGACCCCCAACAACATCGGCCTCTTCACCGCGCTCAAGCGCAGCGGGTACAAGGGGCTGCTCTCCGACCCGACCGACTACGACCCCGGGCTGCTCGCCAAGGACGCCACCAAGCAGGCCCTCGACGGGGTACACGTGCTGCTGCAGTTCCAGCCCTTCGAGTCGACGGACCCGAAGATGGCGCAGTTCAAAGCCGATATCAAGGCTGCCGCGGGCGGCCAGGACGTGCCCCTGAACATGCACATGATGACCGGATACATGTCGGCCGACCTGTTCGTGTCCATCGCGCGGAAGGCGGGCCGGAACCTGACCGTCGAGTCCTTCCAGGCCGCCGCGCAGAGCTTCTCCGACACGGGCACGCTCGTCGGCGACCGGGCGGAGCCCAAGGGCCAGAAGGACAGCTTCGGCTGCGGAGCGCTCGTACAGCTGAAGAACGGCGCGTACGAGGTCTCCGTCCCGTTCAAGTGCTACCCGCCCATCCCCTTCAAGTAGAGGCCGGAGCGACTGGATGGGAGATCTGCTCGTCTTCGTACTGAGCGGTCTGGTCTCCGGCGCCCTGTACGCACTGCTCGCCACCGGGCTGGTGCTCTCGTACTCGGCGTCCGGGCTGTTCAACTTCGCGCACGGAGCCACCGCCTACCTGTGCGCGCTCACCTTCTACGAGGTGCACTCGGGGCTGGGCTGGCCGGCCGTCCCGGCGGCGCTGCTGGTGGTGTGCGTACTGGCCCCCGGTCTCGGCTGGGGGCTGGACCGGCTGATGTTCCGGCGGCTCGCGCGGGTCGGTGAGACGGCGCAGATCGTGGCGACCATCGGGCTGCTGGTGGCGCTGCCGGCCGCCGGGCTGTGGGTGGTGGAGCTGCTGGCGGACGCGGGCGCGCCGGTGAAACCGGCGGAGAACCAGTTCGGGCTGCCGGGCGTGGGGCCGAGCCCCGCGAAGTCCTGGCAGCTCGCGGAGGGCGTCGGCATCGACTCCGACCAGCTGATCACCTGGGTGGTCACGGCGCTGGTGGCGGTGGCCCTGTGGGTGCTCATGCGGCACACGCGGCTGGGGCTGCGCCTGAGGGCCGCCGTCGACAACCGCTCGCTGACCGAGCTGCGCGGGATCAGCGCCGACCGGCTGTCGTCGGTGGCGTGGATGATCGCGTCGGGGCTGGCCGGGCTGGCGGGTGTGCTGGCGACGCCGCTGCTGGGGCTGTCGGCGCACGACTTCACGCTGTTCCTGTTCGTGTCGGCCACGGCGGCGGTCATCGGGCGGTTCGCGTCCGTGCCGCTCGCCTTCGCGGGCGGGCTGGGACTGGGCGTCCTGCAGAACCTGGTGGCCGGGTACGCGTCCTTCGCCGAGGGCATCACCGGCTTCCGTACGGCGGTGCCGTTCCTGATCCTGTTCGGGGGCCTGCTGGTACTGACCCGCAGGGCGCGGACGGCGGGGGTCGCGGCCGTGGACGCGCCGCCGGTGGACCATCTGGCCGGGGCCTCCTGGGGGCGGCGGTGGGGGGTGTGGGCGGCGGGCGGGGCGCTGTTGTGCGTGGCGTTCTACACCGTGACCACGCCCTTCTGGAGCGGGCTGCTGGCCCAGGGGCTGGCCGTGGCGCTGGTGTTCATGTCCTTCACCGTGGTGACGGGGCTGGGGGCGATGGTGTCGCTGGCGCAGGGCACCTTCGTGACCGGGGCGGCGCTCGTGGCGGGACTGCTCATGAGCCGGGGCTGGCCGTTCGTGGCGGCGCTGGCCGTGGGCACGTGCGTGGCGGCCCTGCTGGGGGCGCTGGTCGCGCTGCCGGCGCTGCGGCTGGGCGGCAGGTCCCTGGCGCTGGCCACGCTGGCGCTGGCGTTCCTGGCCGACCAGGTGCTGTTCCAGATGCGGTGGTTGCGGAACGGGGATTCGGGGTGGGCGATCCCGCGGCCGGTGTTCGGGCCGGTGGACCTGTCCGACGACCGCGCGCTGGGGGTGGCCCTGGTGGTGCTGGTCACGCTGGTGGCCGCCGGGCTGAGCGCGGTGCGGGGCTCCCCGTCGGGGCGGGCGATGCTGGCGGTGCGGTCGGCCCCGGCGGCGGCGGTGGCCTCGGGGGTTTCCGTGCTGCGGACGAAGCTGCTGCTGTTCACGCTGTCGGCGGGGCTGGCCGGGTTCGGGGGCGTGATGTACGCGTCGTACAACACCCGGATCACGGCCACCGACTTCACGGCGATGACGGGGCTGGTGTGGCTGGCGGTGGTGGTGGCGGCGGGGGTTCGACGGCCGCAGTACGCCGTGGTGGCGGGGCTGGTGTTCGCCGTCGCGCCGCGGCTGCTGGCGGACTACGTGACGGCGTCGGCCCATCTGCCGGTGATCCTGTTCGGCCTTGCCGGGCTGGCCCTGGCCAATGACCCGGACGGGTATTGCGCGGCCGTGCCGGTGCGGCTGGCGCGCAGGCGTGCCGCCGCTTCTCGGGGCTCCGCCCCGAACCCCGCGCCTCAAACGCCGGCGGGGCTGGATACGGCCGGGGCCGCGCCCCGGACCCCGTACGTGCGCTGCGCGCCCGTGCCCTCAAACGCCGGGCGGGCTGAATCAGCCCCGGGGCCCGCGCTCGAGCTGCGCGGGGTCACCGCCGGGTACGACGGGGGGCTGGTCCTGCACGGGGTCGATCTCACCGTCCGGCGGGGCGAGATCCTCGCCGTGCTCGGGCCCAACGGGGCCGGGAAGACCACCGCGTGCCGGGTGGCCGCCGGGGCGCTGCCCGTCGCGGGCGGAGCGGTGTACGTGGCCGGCCGGGACGCGACCCGGGACGGGGCCGTACGGCGGTCACGGGCCGGGGTGCTGCTCGCCCCCGAGGGCCGGGGGATCTTCCCCGCGCTCACCATCGAGGAGAACCTGGCCCTGTACCTCAAGGAGGCCGACGCCCGGGCCGCCGTCTACGCCCGCTTCCCCCGGCTCGCGGAACGCCGCGGGGTGGCCGCCGGGGCACTGTCCGGCGGCGAGCAGCAGATGCTCGCCCTGGCACCGCTGTTGCAGCGGCCGCCCGAGGTGCTGATCGCCGATGAACCCTCGCTGGGGCTCGCCCCGCGGGTCGTGGAGGAGGTGTACGCGCTGCTCACCGAGCTCCGCGACACCGGGACCGCGCTGCTCCTGGTGGAGGAGAAGGCCGCTGAGATCCTCGGGATCGCCGACACCGTGGCCTACCTCTCCCAGGGGAGGGTCTCCTGGTGCGGCCCCCGGGCCGAGGTGGAGGCGGACCGGCTCACCGAGGCCTACCTGGGGATGGGGACATGACCGGTTACGTGCTGGAAGCCAGGGGCATCAGCGTCCGCTTCGGTGGCGTCCGGGCCCTGACCGGGGTGGACCTGGGGATCCGGGCGGGCGAGGTGTGCGGGCTGATCGGACCGAACGGGGCCGGGAAGACCACGCTGTTCGACGTCCTGTCGGGGATCCGCCGGCCCGACCGGGGCCGGATCCTGCTGGACGGGGCGGACATCACGCGCCGCTCCCCCGTCTGGCGGGCCCGGCACGGGATGCGCCGGACCTTTCAGCGGCAGCAGTTGTTCGGGCAGCTCAGCGTGGCCGACCACCTGCTGGTGGCGCAGGAGTGGCGGGGCGGCGGGGGCGGGCTGGCCGCCGATCTGCTCGCCCTGCCGACCCGGCGGGCGCGGGAGCGGGCGCGCCGGGTCCGCGGCGAGCGGGTGCTGGCCGACTGTGGGATCGGCGCGCTCGGGACCTCGTACGCCGGCGGGCTGCCGGTCGGGCAGGCACGCATGGTCGAACTGGCCCGCGCGGTGGCCGATCCGCCGCGGGTGCTGCTGCTGGACGAGCCCGCGTCCGGCATGTCGGCGCCCGAGCGCGAGCAGCTCGCGGTGGTCGTCCGGCGGCTGGCGGCGCAGGAGGGTTGTGCGGTGCTGCTGGTCGAGCACAACGTGGCCTTCGTGATGGACCTCTGCACGCGTGTCGTCGTAGTGGACCTCGGGACGGTGCTCGCCGAGGGCACGGCGGCCGAGGTGCGGGCGAACCCGCTCGTGCGGGAGGCGTACCTCGGGACCGCGTGAGGAGCGGCCGGCCAGCACGGATGACGGATCGCGGATCGCGGGTGGCGCATCGGGGGCGGCGGGCGGCGGGAATACGTCGTACGAGGGGCCGGTTGTCGCCCCTCGTACGACGCCGTACGGCCACCGCACCACCGCACCACCGCACCGACGTGAGGGAACGACCAGACGTGAACCAGGTCCCCGCCATCAAGCTCAACAACGGCACGCTCATGCCGCAACTCGGCTTCGGCGTCTGGCAGGTGCCGGACGCGGAAGCGGAGCGCGCCGTCGGGACCGCGCTGGAGGCCGGTTACCGCAGCATCGACACGGCCGCCGTCTACCGCAACGAGGCGGGCACCGGCAAGGCCCTGGCCGCCTCCGGTGTGGCGCGCGAGGAGCTGTTCGTCACCACCAAGCTGTGGAACGGCCCGAAGCAGCGGTGGGGCCGGGACGAGGTGCTGCGCGCCTTCGACGACTCCCTCTCCAAGCTGGGCCTCGACCACGTCGACCTGTACTTGATCCACTGGCCGCGCCCGATGCGCGACGACTTCCTCTCCATCTGGCAGACCTTCGAGGAGATCGCGGAGAGCGGCCGCGCCAAGGCGGTCGGCGTGTCGAACTTCCGCCCGGCGGACCTGGAGCGGCTCGCCTCGACCAGCGCGCTGGTGCCGGCCGTGAACCAGGTCGAGCTGCACCCGCTCTTCCCGCAGGCCGAGCTGCGCGCCGTGCACGCCGCGCGCGGGATCGCCACCGAGGCCTGGTCCCCGCTCGGCCAGGGCAAGGAGCTCCTCACGCTCCCGGCCGTTGCCGCGATCGCCGCCCGGTACGGCCGCAGCGCCGCCCAGGTGGTGCTGCGCTGGCACCTGCAGCACGGGAACATCGTGATCCCGAAGTCCGTGACCCCCGCGCGCATCCGGGAGAACCTGGACGTCTTCGACTTCGAGCTGGAGGCCGCCGACGTCGCCGCGCTGGACGCCTTGGGCGCGGGACCGACGGGCCGCCGGATCGGGCCGGACCCGGCCGTCTTCGACGTGTGAGGGCGGGCGTCCAGGTGAACCAGTTGAACCAGGCGAACCTTTCCGAGGGGCTCTACCGGATCCGCAACGTCGACAGCGGTCTGGTGCTCCAGCTGGAGGGCGCCTCCCGGGTGCGGGTCGGGCCGGACGGGCCGCCCGCGCCGGAGGCCGCCCGCCGGTGGCGCATCTCGCCGGTGCACAGCGGCGGCGGGATCTTCCATGTGGTGAGCGAGGACAACGAGCGGCGCCTCGACGTCGCGAACGCGTCGACGGACAGCGGCGCGCGGGTGCAGGTGTGGCGGGCCAACGCCTTCGGCGCGCAGGAGTGGATCGTCGAGCAACACCTCGACGATCCCGGGGTGGTGTCGCTGATCGCCTGCATCAGCGGCCTGCCGCTGGAGGCCGACGAGGAGGGCCGGGCCCGGCAGGGCGAGGACACCGACTCCGCGTCCCAGTGGTGGCGGCTGGAGCCGGTGTAGCCGCGCGACGCGAAGCCGGCGAGGCTGGATGTGCCCCAGGTGTCAGACGCGTACGAAGCTGCGCAGCCGGTACGTCGGCTCCGCGCGCGGGACGTCCTGGTCCGGCAGCAGTTCCAGCCGGGCCGCCAGTTCCCGCGCGGTGATGCCGCGCGGGACGATGCGGGAGGCGTACCGTCCCGCGAGCAGCGCCGCGGCGGAGCCGCGCGGGCTGCGGCCCTGACCGTGGCCGGTGAAGCGGGCTTCGCCGGCCGGGCGCAGGCCCGCCCGCGACGCGTACGCCTCGACCTCCCCGGAGGCGTCCGCGGGGGTCGGCGTCAGGTGCGCGGCGAACACGGCGTCGATGTCGCTGCCGACGTCGTGCGCGGAGTCCTTGTCCACAGTGGCGATGAGGACTCCGCCGGGTCGCAGCACCCGCCCGGCCTCGGCGATCACCGCCGGCACCAGTCCCGGCTCCCGCAGCAGGTGCAGCAGCCACACCGCGCTCACCGCGTCCAGCGAGCCCGGGCGCACCGGCAGCCGGGCCGCGTCGGCGAGGGCCACGGGGACGCCGCGCCGCAGCGCCATCGAGGCCATGCCGTGGGAGGCGTCCACGCCCAGGACGCGCAGGCCGGGGCGGTTCAGCCGGGTGGTGACGATGCCCGTGCCGCAGCCGAGGTCGAGGAGGGTGTTCACGTGGGCCGGGAGCAGCCCGAGGACGGCTTCGGCCGCGGCCTCGGCGCGCGGGACGCCGCCGCGGGTGGCGTCGTAGGCCTCGGCCTCCGCGTCGTAGTCGAGCAGGGGCCGCGCCACCGCTATCTGTGTGGTCATCAGCGCGCGCCGTGGGCCGGGGCCAGGGCTTCGACCCGTTCGGCGAGCGCGAAGTCGGACTCCGTGACCACACCGCCGGCGTCGTGGCTGTTCACGGAGAGCCGGACCGTGTTGTAGCCGAGCGTGAGGTCCGAGTGGTGGTTCAACTCCTCCTGGACCGCGGCGATGTGGGCGACCAGGGCGCTCGCGGCGATGTGCGTGCCCAGCCGGTAGGTGCGGAAGATCCGGTCGTCCTCGAAGGCCCAGCCGGGGAGTTCCCGCAACCGGTCCTCGATCTCCTTCTGTGACAGCGGCTCACTCGGCATGCACCGGCTCCTTTTCCCCGTGACGTGTGGTCAAGGTTCCCACAGTGCACGCCGGAGCGAACCTTTCGCGCCATAGTGCGCTCGGGTACTTCTGTGCCTTCCGCGCCCACCGCGCCCCCCATATGCTCCTGCGCCGGACGTGACTGTTACCAGCGGTAACGAGGGGGCATTCGCAATGGTGAGCACAGGCAGTTCCAGGCGTACGTTCATCGCGGGCGCGGGCGCGGCGGCGACCGCCACCGCCTGGTCCGCCGGGGTCGCGGCGACGCCGGCGGCGGCCACCGCGGCGGCGGCCGCCACGACACCGCCGAACGGCCGGCGCGTCGCCGTCCTCGGCGGCGGGGTGGCCGGTCTGACCGCGGCGCACGAACTCGCCGAGCGCGGCTACGCCGTCACCGTGTACGAGCGCCGGGCGCTCGGCGGCAAGGCCCGCAGCATGGACGTACCCGGCAGCGCCCGCGGCGGCCGCAGGCCGCTGCCCGCCGAGCACGGCTTCCGCTTCATCCCCGGCATCTACCACAACCTCCCCGACACCATGCGGCGCATCCCCTTCCCCGGGAACGCCAACGGCGTGTGGGACAACCTCGTCGCCCCGCGCGAGATGATGTTCGCCCGGGCGGCCGGGCGCGAGGACCTGCGCGCGCCCATCCCCTGGCCCGACCACTCCCCCGCCGAGCTGACGCCCGACGAGCTCCGGCGCGCCCTCACCGGCATCCTGCAGACTCTGGTCCGGCTCCCGCTGCACGAGACGGCGTACTTCGTCGACCGCGCGCTCGTCTTCCTCACCAGCTGCGACGAGCGGCGTGACGAGGTCTGGGAGCGGACCCCGTGGTGGGACTTCGTGCGCGCGGAGCGGATGTCGAGCGAGTACCAGCGCATCCTCGCCGTCGGCATCACCCGCAACATCGTGGCGACCAAGGCCGAGGAGGCTTCCACCCGTACGGTCGGCACCCTGGGCGAGGCCTTCGTCTTCAACGCGCTGGGGCGCGGTGCGGACGGCCCGCCGGACCGGATCCTCAACCTGCCGACCAACGAGGCGTGGATCGACCCGTGGGAGGCCCATCTGCGCTCGCTGGGCGTGGAGTTCAGGATCGGATGGACCGTGCGGGAGGTGCAGTACGGGGACGGCCGGGTGAGCGGGGTCGCCGTCGAGGGCCCGGACGGCGCCCGGCGGACCGTCACCGCCGACCACTACGTCAGCGCGCTGCCCGTCGAACACGCCCGCCGCACGTGGAGCGCGGGGCTGCGGGCCGCCGATCCGATGCTGGGGCGCTGCGACAAGCTGGAGACCGACTGGATGACCGGCATCCAGTTCTACCTCACCGAGCGGGCCCCGCTGGTGCACGGCCACCTCAACTGCATCGACTCGCCGTGGTCGTTGACGGCGATCCAGCAGGCCGAGCACTGGCCGTCCCGGAACTTCCCCGTCGACTACGGCGACGGCACGGCGGTCGACTGCCTGTCGGTGGACATCTCGGAGTGGGACAAGCCGGGGATCCTGTACGGGAAGACGGCCAAGCAGTGCACGCGCGAGGAGGTGGCGCGCGAGGTGTGGGCGCAGCTGAAGGCTTCCCTCAACGACAGCGGGAAGACCCTGCTGAGCGACTCCAAGCTGCACTCCTGGTTCCTGGACCCGGGTGTGGACGGGCTCGGCACCCCGCATCCCACCAACCAGGACGAGCTGCTGATCCACCCGGTCGGCACCCTCCACAACCGGCCGAGCGCGGGCACCCGCGTCCCGAACTTCTTCCTCAGCGGGGACTACGTCGCGGTCGACATCGACCTGGCGACGATGGAGGGCGCCAACGCCTCGGCCCGTGCGGCCGTCAACTCGCTCCTGGACCGGGACGGTTCGAAGGCGGAGCGGTGCACGGTCCGGCCGATGTACCGGGCTCCCGAGGTGGAGTCCGCCAAGCGGCACGATCTGTGGCGCTACCGTCTCGGCCTGCGCAACGTCTTCGACGTGGGCTGATCCGGGACGACTTGGGCCTGAACCCGTCGACCGACGTGGACCACCGACGTGGACTACCGTCGTGGGCATGACCACCATGACACCCACGGTCGGCGCACTGCTCCGCGCATGGCGGGAGCGGCGCGGGATCAGCCAGCTGGAGCTGGCGCACCGCGCCGACTCCTCGTCCCGCCACATCAGCTTCATCGAGACCGGGCGGTCCCGGCCGAGCGAGGAGATGGTGCTGAGGCTCGCCGACCGCCTCGACGTACCGATGAGGGAGCGCAACTCGCTGCTGCTGGCGGCGGGTTACGCCCCGCACTACGCGCAGACGGCCCTGGACGACCCTTCGATGGAGACGCTGCGCGAGGGCTTGCAGCGGCTGCTGACCGGCTACGAGCCCTACCCGGCGCTGGTCGTCGACGCCGCGTACGACGTCGTCGCCGCCAACCGGGGCGTCCTGATGCTGATGAACGGGCTGCCGGAGCACCTGCTGACGCCGCCGCTGAACGCCATGCGGATCACCCTGCACCCCGAGGGCCTCGCCCCGCGCATCCACAACCTGAAGGAGTGGCGCGGACACCTGCTGGCCCAGATGGAGCGGCAGATAGCACTGGCCCGCTCCGAGCCGCTGCGCGCGCTGTACGAGGAGGTGTCGGCGTACCCGGTAGCGGAACGCCCCGGCGACGCGGAGCCGCAGGAGGCGGTCCCCTACATCGCCCTGCCGCTGGTCATCGAGCACGACGGGCACCTGCTGTCCTTCGTGTCGTCGATCGCGACCTTCAACACGCCGATGGACGTGACCGTCGCCGAGCTGGCCATCGAGACGATGCTCCCGGCCGACCCGGCGACGGTGAAGTACTTGCGCTCACTCGGCGACTGAGCGCAGGGCGAGCTGCTGGACCACGGCGAACGAGGCCACGGTGAGGGCCTGCGCCGGGATCCACACCAGACCGGCGGTGGTGGGCGTGAACCAGACCAGCAGGGACACCAGACTGAGCACCGCCCAGGCGTAGTTCGTCTCGACGACCAGCTTCACGCCGAAGGCGGGCGGCTGGCGGCGCGAAGCCAGCCATCCGACCGCCGCGCCGTACAGCACCAGCAGGATCCCGAGCTCCAGCAGCACGCCCTGGCCGACTCCGAGCAGCCGTCCGATCGGGCCGGAGAAGGCGACGTAGGCGAGCCCGTTGCCGGTGGTGACCACGGCGTCGAGGGCGAGGAAGCGGCGCAGCATGGTCTGCGGGACGCTGGTGCGGGCGATGCTGCCGAGCAGGGTCGCGGACATGGGGAATCAGCCTCCATCGAGGTCGAACGGCCGGGCGGGACGCGGGCCCCGGAACCGAGTGCGCGGCTCCGGAACCCGATGAGCCCACTGTGCCGACCGTTCGCGACGGGGTCGATTACCTCCGAGGTAAGCAGCCCCGAACCCCGGCTGGAGAAGGGTGTCGGTCAGGTGCCGGTGAGGTGCTCGGGGCGGACCGGCGTCCTGCTGAGCTCCAGGCCCGTCGCGTTCCGGATCGCCGCGAGGACGGCCGGGGTGGACGACAGGGTCGGGGCCTCGCCGATGCCGCGCACTCCGTACGGCGCGTTCGGGTCCGCCAGTTCGAGGTAGTCGACGGGGATGGTCGGGGTGTCGAGGATGGTCGGGATCAGGTAGTCCGTGAAGGAGGGGTTCTTCACCTTCGCGGTCTTCGGGTCCACGATGATCTCCTCCATCACCGCGACGCCCAGGCCCTGGGTGGTGCCGCCCTGGATCTGGCCGACGACGGAGAGCGGGTTGAGCGCCCTGCCGACGTCCTGGGCGCAGGCCAGTTCGATGACCTTGACCAGGCCGAGCTCGGTGTCGACCTCCACCACCGCGCGGTGCGCGGCGAAGGAGTACTGGACGTGGCCGTTGCCCTGGCCCGTGACGAGGTCGAAGGCCTCGGTGGGGCGGTGCCGCCACTCCTCCTCGACCTCCACGACCTCGTCCTCGAGGACGTCCACGAGGGTGGACAGGACCTCGCCGCCGTCGGTGACGACCTTGCCGCCCTCCAGGAGCAGTTCGGCCGTGGCCCACGCCGGGTGGTAGGAGCCGAACTTGCGCCGGCCTATTTCCAGGACCTTCTCACGGACGAGTTCGCAGGAGTTCTTGATGGCGCCGCCGGTCATGTACGTCTGGCGGCCCGCGGAGGTCGAACCGGCCGAGCCCACCTGGGTGTCGGCCGGGTGGATGGTCACCTGCGTGACGCCCAGCTCCGTACGGGCGATCTGCGCGTGGATGGTGACACCGCCCTGGCCGACCTCCGCCATGGCCGTGTGGACCAGCACGACGGGCTCGCCGTTGACGACCTGGAGGCGCACCTTGGCGGTGGAGTAGTCGTCGAAGCCCTCGGAGAAGCCGACGTTCTTGATGCCGACCGCGTAGCCGACGCCGCGGACGACGCCCTCGCCGTGCGTGGTGTTGGAGAGGCCGCCCGGCAGCGCGCGGACGTCCGCGCCCTCGCCGGCGCTCTCCCACTGGCGCTCGGGCGGCAGCGGGCGGGCCTTGACCCGGCGCAGCAGTTCGGCGACCGGTGCCGGCGAGTCGACCCGCTGTCCGGTCGGCATGATCGTGCCCTGCTCCATCGCGTTCTTCTGCCGGAACTCCACCGGGTCCATGCCCAGCTTGGCGGCCAGCTTGTCCATCTGGGCCTCGTACGCGAAGCAGGCCTGGACGGCGCCGAAGCCGCGCATCGCGCCACAGGGCGGGTTGTTCGTGTAGAGGCCGATCGCCTCGATCTCGACGTCGTCGATGACGTACGGGCCGACAGAGAGGGACGCGGCGTTGCCGACGACCGAGGCCGTGGACGACGCGTAGGCGCCGCCGTCGAGGACGATCTTGCACTTCATGTGCGTGAGCTTGCCGTCCTTGGTGGCGCCGTGCTCGTAGTAGAGCTTCGCCGGGTGACGGTGCACGTGACCGAAGAAGGACTCGAACCGGTTATAGACGATCTTGACCGGCTTGCCCGTGCGCAGCGCGAGCAAGCAGGCGACGATCTGCATCGAGATGTCCTCGCGGCCACCGAACGCGCCGCCGACGCCGGCCATCGTCATGCGCACCTTCTCCTCGGGCAGCCCGAGGACGGGGGCGATCTGCTTGAGGTCCGAGTGCAGCCACTGGGTGGCGCAGTAGAGGTCGACGCCGCCATCCTCGGCGGGGACGGCGAGGCCGGACTCCGGGCCGAGGAAGGCCTGGTCCTGCATGCCGAAGGTGTACTCGCCCTTGACGATGACGTCAGCCTTCTTGGCGGCCTCGCCGGCGTTGCCGCGGATGACCGGCTGGCGGTGCACGATGTTCGGGTGCGGGACGTGACCGGAGTGGTGGTCGTCGCGGTTCTCGTGCACGAGTACGGCGTCGGGAGCGGTCGCCGAGGCCTCATCGGTGATGAGGGGCAGCTCCCTGTACTCGATCTTGATCTTGGCCGCGGCGCGGCGAGCGGTCTCCGGGTGGTCGGCGGCCACGAGGGCGACCGGCTCGCCATGGTGACGGACCTTGCCGTGGGCCAGGACGGGGGTGTCCTGGAACTCCATGCCGTAGTACTTCATCTCGGCCGGCAGGTCGTCGTACGTCATGACGGCGTGGACGCCGTCCATCGCGAGGGCCTCGGCGGTGTCGATGGACACGATCTCGGCGTGGGCGACCGTGGAGCGCAGGATCTGGCCCCACAGCATGTCCTCGTGCCACATGTCCGAGGAGTACGCGAACTCTCCGGTGACCTTCAGCGTGCCGTCCGGGCGCAGCGTGGACTCGCCGATGCCGCCCTTGGTCCGGGAGCCCTGGGTGACGTTGGTGGGGATACCGGTGGTGGTGCCAGCCATGATCAGACCGCGCCTTTCTGGAGTCCTTGACGTTCCTGACGGGCCGCGGCCAGGCGGACCGCGTCCAGGATCTTCTCGTAGCCCGTGCAGCGGCAGAGGTTGCCCGACAGCGCCTCGCGGATGTCCGCGTCGGACGGCTCGCTGTTGTGCTCCAGCAGCGCGTCGGCCTGGACCAGGAGCCCCGGGGTGCAGAAACCGCACTGGACGGCGCCGGCGTCGATGAACGCCTGCTGGATGGTGGAGAGCGGGGCGCCCTCGCCGGTCTGCGAATCGGCGCCCTTGGCGGACCACCGCCGTGCGTCCTCCAGGGAGGTGCCCTCGCCGTCGTCGGTGCCGCGACCCCCGTCCGCGGCACGCTGCTCGGCGTGGTCGGCGAGGCCCTCGACGGTCACGACGTCGCGGCCCTCGACCTGGCCCGCGGCGACGAGACAGGAACAGACCGGCACGCCGTCGAGACGGACGGTGCAGGAACCGCACTCACCCTGCTCACAGGCGTTCTTCGAACCCGGCAGACCCAGGCGCTCACGCAGGACGTACAGGAGGGACTCGCCCTCCCACACGTCGTCGGCTTCCTGCTGACGGCCGTTGACCGTGAAATTGACGCGCATGATTACGCAGCCCCTTCAAGCGAGCGGCCGTTGCCGGTACCGCGGTACTGCTCCCAGGTCCAGACGAGCTGGCGGCGAGCCATGATGCCAACCGCGTGACGGCGGTACTTCGCCGTGCCGCGGACGTCGTCGATCGGGTTGGCCGCGCCGGAGGCGAGGTCACCGAACTGCTTGGCGATCGACGGAGTGATGACCTTGCCCGACTCCCAGAAGCCGCCCTCCTCGAGCGCGGCGTTCAAGAACTCCTCGGCGGCCTTCGCCCGGATCGGCGTCGGCGCGGCCGAACCGATACCCGTACGGACCGTGCGGGTCTCGGGGTGCAGCGCCAGACCGAACGCGCAGACCGCGATGACCATCGCGTTGCGCGAACCGACCTTGGAGTACTGCTGCGGGCCGTCCGCCTTCTTGACGTGAACGGTCTTGATGAGCTCGTCGGCGGCCAGCGCGTTGCGCTTCACACCCGTGTAGAACTCGTCGATCGGGATCAGGCGAGAGCCGCGTACGGACTCCACCTCGACCTCGGCACCCGCCGCCAGCAGCGCCGGGTGGGAGTCACCGGCCGGCGAGGCACAACCGAGGTTGCCGCCGACGCCGCCGCGGTTACGGATCTGCGGGGACGCGACCGTGTGCGAGGCGAGCGCGAGACCCGGGAGCTCCGTGCGGAGGTTTTCCATGATCTGCGTGTACGGGACGGAGGCGCCCAGTTGGACGGTCTCCTCGGCGACGTGCCACTCCCGGAGCTCGGCGATGCGGTTCAGGTCCAGGAGGTACTCGGGGCGACGGTGGTCGAAGTTGATCTCGACCATCACATCGGTGCCCCCCGCAATCGGCACAGCCGTGGGGTGCTCGGCCTTGGCGGCGAGCGCCTCCTCCCAGCTGGCGGGGCGAAGGAAGTCCATGCGCGGCTCTCTTCTTCTTCATCGGGTGGTTCGTGGTGAGTCGTTCGTCCGGGGCGTTCGTGTGGATGCCTTGAAGTAGACCGAGCGATCAAGGGGGCGAGGCAGTCACCGATCCCCCGAAACCGGCCTCTCCGTCGGCTGTGGACCACCGTGCTTTCCCACCGCGTCGTGCCTGTGAGCTGCGGCGATCCGCGTTACGGAAACAATGTGAACCTTTCGGGGGCACGTGAGAGAGTGGCGATCATGCGGTTGCGCGAACTCTTGGACGTGGACGAGCTGGGGCTCGTGCTGCTCGTGGGTCAGGACGCCGGCGACAGCTCTGACGACCGGACCGTGAGCGCCGTTCTGACGACCGACCTGGTCGACCCCGGTCGCTTCCTCGCCGGCGGCGAACTCGTCCTCACCGGGCTCGCCTGGTGGCGACAGGACGGAGACGCCGAGCCTTTCGTGCGCGTCCTCGGCCGGGCGGGGGTCACGGCCCTCGCCGCCGGCGAAGCCGCACACGGATTCGTCCCGGACGACCTCGTACGCGCCTGCCGACGCCACGGCCTGCCCCTCGTCGCCGTGACACCGGAAACGTCGTTCACCGCGATCACCGAACACGTCCTGCGCCGGCTGCACCGCCGGCACGTCGGCGACCTCGCCGCCGTCGTCGAACGCCACCGCCGGCTCCTCACCGACCGCAGCGCCCCGGACGTTGTACTGGAGCTCCTGCGGCACAGCCTCGGCCTCGACGTGCGCGTCCTGTCCGCGACCGGACGTCAGATAGCCGGGGCACGCCCTCTGCTGCACGCCAAGACGGCGATGGCACTGGCCGGGAGGTACCTCGCCGCGCGCCGTTCGTGCGAGGCGGCTCCCCATCGGGTCACGATCGGGGACCGGCTCTACTCCCTCGTGCCGGTACACGACGCCGCCGGCCCGTCGACCGCGGCGCAGGACGCCGCCGAGTTGGGTGACTGGCTGCTGGTCGTGGAGGCGGACACGTCGACCTGGCCGGCGACGGACGTGGAACTCCTCGGCCGGATCGTCGAACTGGCCGCTGACGCGCGATCCGCACACCACCAGGCGAAGGTGGCGCTGAACGACCTGGCCCGTACACTCCTCGACCTGCTGCACAGCCGCGTCCCGGCCGATGAGATCCCCGTCCGGCTGAGCAGCACCGCGCAGGCCGTCGTCAGCCAGAAGGACACCTGGCAGCGCTGCCAGTTCGTGGTCGCCAGGGGAGGGTGGCACGGAACAGGCCCCATCCCCGCCCGGGCCCTGCGCGTACTCCTGGAGGAGGCCCTGATCCAACCGGACGGCCCGGTGCCGGTATCGCCGCAGGACATCGCCGCCACCGTCGACGACGAACAGGCCGTACTTTTCGTACTGGTCCCCGAACCCGTGGACGGGCTCCCCGAACCGGCTCTCGACGGCGCTGCCCTCCAGCGCAGACTCGCCGCGGTACTCGCGCGCTGGCTCGGCCCGGCGGGCAACGTCCGCGTCGGCGTCAGCTCCCCGGTGGCAGCACCCGGGAACGCACGCCGGGCGCTCGACGAGGCGCGCACCGCGCTGCGGGTCGCCGATGACGGCCCGGAACGAGTGACCGTGCGCGGCCCCGACGACCTCACCTCGCACATCCTGTCGCTGCTGCCCCTCATCCCGGCCGCGACCCGGCAGGCCTTCGCCGCCCGTCTGCTCGGCCCCCTGCGCGATCACGACAGCCGCCACCGAACCGACCTGCTGCCCACGCTGGAGCGGTTCCTCGAGTGCGACGCGTCCTGGACCACCTGCGCCGCCCAACTCCACCTGCACGTGAACTCGTTGCGCCACCGCATCGCCCGCATCGAGCAACTCACCGGCCGGGACCTGGGCCGGCTCGAGACCAGACTGGACTTCCTGGCGGCCCTGAGGGCCGGCTGAGCGCCGTCCGACCCGCTCGTGGAGCGCGCACCGCCCTGGTTCCTCACCGAGTAACGCGCGGTCATGCCAACCCTTTTTGAGTTGTACGGCAGGAAACGTTGGGGTTCCCCTGGTTCGGTCAAGGGCGGGAGGCTAGGCTTCACGCAGCATCAACTCGAACGTCTTGTCGACATATATGGAGAAAGCCCCGGTGCGAGCCGCCGCCCGAACCGACCTCGCCGCGATCTGGCGTCGCGTCGAGGCGCTGTCGGAGCGGCGCGGTCAGGATCCGGCCGAGGTGCTGGCGGTGGAGCGGCTGAGTCACCTGTCCGGAGTCGAACCCGGCCGCATTCCACGGGTGGTGGCGGGCACGGCCGTCGAGGTGCCGTTGGAGCAGCGCGTGCACGAGCGCTTCCTGCGGCTGCGCGCCACCCGTCGCGACAAGCACGGCCGGGAATGGCCGCTCGCCGCCATCGCCGACGACTTCGACGCCCCCGGGGCCTCCCTCGGCCCCCTCAACGCGGGCACCGGACTGCCGCGGATGGGTCACGCGGCGGGCGTGCAGCGGTTCTTCGGCGTCTACGCCGGCTTCCTCCTGGCCGACAGCAAGAGCGCGGTGGAACGGGCCCTCGCCCTGTCGGCCACCACCCCCTCGGCCACCACCCCCTCGGACGGCCGGGACGACCTGGCGCACCTGTCGTACCTCACCGGCATCACCCCACAGGCCATCCGGCTCACCCTCGACGGCAAGCCGCCCCGGCTTCCCCTGAAGGAGCAGGTGCACCAGCGGTTCGAGCACCTGCGCCGCACCCGCGTACGGGAGGACGGCCAGCCCCATTCGCTCGCGGCCATCGCCAAGTCCTTCGACGCGTCAGGGCAGTCGCTGACCCGCCTCGCCCAGGGCGAGGGTCTGCCGAACCTCGCCGCGGCCGCCGGTATCCAGCGTTTCTACGGGGTCGAGGGCGGCTTCCTGCTGGCCGACGACACCGAGGCGCTCGCCACCGCCCTCGCCGTGGTCGAGGGCGAGCTGGAGTCCGCTGAGCGGGAGCGGGAGAACCCGATGCTGGCCGTGATGCGGGCGCACGACGTACGGAGCATCGTCACGCGTGCCGGCCGGCTCTCCCCGCGGGGCTGGAAGTCGCTCGCCGACCACCTGGACGATCTGCTCGCGCGTGAGGGCCAGCTCGGCCGTCCGCCGACGGCGCCGACCGAGGGCCGAGCCGCTGAGAGCCCGACCGCCGGAGAGCCGACTGCCGAGGGCGGGGCGTCATGAGGACGACGCGGGCGATGCGACAGCTCGGCGGCGATCTGCTGGCCGGCGCCCGTCTGACGGCGCCGGTGGGTGCCGCCGAGATCATCGGGGCGGTGTGCGCCGCGTACGCCCGGCGGCGCGGCGGTCGGAAGGTCGACTTCCGCTTTGCCTCGTTCCCGCCCGACACGGCCAGTGGCCTCTGGCTGCAGATGGACGAGCGCGATCTCCTCGTCATCGAGGAACGCACCCGCCCCGAGCACCAGCTCGTCATCGCGTGCCACGAGCTGTGGCACGTGGACGAGGGCACCTGCGACAGCCACGGCCCGGGCATGGCGGTGGCCGCCCGGCTGACGGGCCGCCACGGCGACCTCGCGGAGCTGCTGCGTTCGGACACCGGGCTGAGCACGCTGGTCCGGCAGGCCGCCGCCCGTGCCGACCGGGAGGACCCCGCGGAGATCCGGGCCGAGACCTTCGGCCTGTACCTCGGCAAACTCCTCAAGCCCCATCTGCCACCACCCCGGGAAGAGCAGTTCCCCGAGGCGATCGAGCGCATCAAGACCTCGCTCGGCTGGGGGCGTTGAGCGTCACGCCGGTGACCATCTCCTCGCCCCCTGCCGCACCCCTTGCGCCGATGCCCTCAGCACGGCCCTGACAGAGAGCACGACACGATGACCCAGTCTTCCCCGCCCCGCCACGCCGTCGTCATCGGCGGCAGCATGGCCGGCCTGCTCGCGGCCGCCGTCCTGGCCGAGTCCGCGACGGTCACGATCATCGACGCCGACAGCCTCCCGGACAGCCCGGCACCGCGCCGCGGACTGCCCCAGGCCCGGCACGTCCACGTCATGTGGTCCGGCGGGGCGCGCGCGATCGAGGACATCCTGCCCGGCATCACCGAGGACTGGACGGCGGCGGGCGCGATCCGCCGCAGCCTGCCCACCGACCTGGTCACCAAGACCGCCGAGGGCTGGATCCCGCGCTGCGCGGAGATGCAGTTCAACATCTCCTGCAGCCGCGACCTCCTCGACTCGGTGGTCCGGGCCCGGGTCACCGCGCTGAAAGGGGTCTCCACCCTCCAGCAGAGCCGCGTCCGGGGCCTGGAGGGCACGGCGGCCCGGATCACCGGGGTCCGCGTCGACACCCCGGACGAGGAGGGCAGGCTCGTGCCCGCCGACCTCGTCGTCGACGCGAGCGGGCGCGGCTCCCGCGCCCGGATCTGGCTGCAGGAGCTCGGCGTGAGCGGCATCAGGCAGGCGGAGGTCGACTCCGGCCTGGTCTACGCGACCCGGATCTTCGAGGCGCCCGCCGGAGCCCACGCGTCGGGTTTCCCCATAGTCAACGTGCAGTCCGATCCCCGGGTGCCCGTACCGGGCCAGACGGCCACGATCGTGCCCATCGAGAACGGCCAGTGGCAGGCCACCCTGTCCGGCACCCGCGGCGGCCAGCCGACCGGCGACCCCGACGCGTTCATCCCCTTCGCCAAGGGCATCCGGGACCCGATCGTCGGCGAGCTGCTGGAAGGCCGCAAGCCCCTCACGGACGTCGCCGTCACCAAGGGCACGGCGAACCGCCGGATCTACTTCGAGAAGGTCGCCCTGCCCGACGGCTTCTTCGCCGTGGGCGACTCGGTCGCCACCTTCAACCCGCTGTACGGGCAGGGCATGACCGTCGCCGCCCAGGGGCTGCTGGCCGTCCGCTCCCTGCTGCGCTCCAAGGGACTCGCCCACCCCGCCTTCGGCCGCGAGGCGCAGCGCGCGATCGCCCCGCAGGTGGCCACCGCCTGGGACCTCGCCACCTCGCAGGACATCCTCTATCCCGGCGCCACCGGCATGAAGCCGCGGACGGGGGCCGGGCTGCTCAACGCGTACGTCAGCCGGCTGATGACGGGGGCCACCACCCGGGACGCGCTGACCGCGGCCTTCCTCCAGGTCATCACCATGAGCAGCGCGCCCACCCACTGGCTGCGGCCGTCGGTGGTCTGGCACGTCCTGCGCGCCTCGGACCGGGGTGCGCTGACCGCGCCGCCGCTCACGGCCGCCGAGCGGACCGTCGCCGGGCTCGACCAGAGGTCCGGTCCGGCCGACCCCGTCGGCCGGGTCCGGTGAAGGACGGCCTCATCCTCTACGTGCCGGGGGCGCTCCTGATCCTGATCCTGCTGGTCAAGGCGCCGACATTGCGCCGGGGTTGGGACCAGCCGCTGATGCGGGCGGTGTGCGCGCTGCTGGTCGTCGGCTCTCTCGTGCTGGTCCTGGCGGCGCCGCCGACGATCGCGGCGGTCAACCGCCTCACCGGGGTGCCCAACTTCTCGGCGCCGCTCGTCTTCGGCCTGATCACCGCGTTCTCCGGGGCGTGCGTCGTCCTGGTCCTGCAGTGGGGCGGCGGCCCGCCGGCCGCGGTGCGCCGGGCCACCTTGCTGGCGGTGGCCGGGTTCGGCGCCGTCACGGCGGCGATCGTCGTCCTGTTCGTGATCGGCGACGCGCCGGTGGAACGCCTGCGGGACCTGGACACGTACTACGCCGGCACGCCCTGGATCCGGGAGATGATCGTCTGCTACCTGCTGGCCCACACGGTGGGCAGCTCGGCGCTGACCGTGCTGACCGGGCGGTGGCTGCGGCGCGCCGACCCCTCCCTGCGGCCGCTGCGCACCGGGCTGGCCCTGATCGTGCTAGGCGGGCTGCTGGACCTCGGCTACCTCGCCGCCAAGTGGACCGCGCTGGGCGCCCGGTGGAGCGGCCGCGATTGGGACGCCCTGTCCACCGAAGTGGCCCCGCCGCTGGCCTCGGGGGCGGCGCTCATGGTCGCGACGGGCTTCATCGTGCCGCTGGTCGGCGGATCGGCGGCCTGGCGGGACTTCAGCCAGTACCGGCGGCTGCACCCGCTGTGGAAGGCCTTGCGGGGCTTCGCCGCGTCCAGTGTGCGGACGGTGCCGCTCACCTGGTGGTCACCGGTCGGGATCCGGCTGATCCACCGCGAGTCCGTCATCGACGACGGGATCCTGGCCCTCGCCCGCTGGTTCGACCCCGCCGTGCGCCGCGCGGCGTACGAGGCCGCGCGCGCCCAGGGCATGGGCGAGGCCCGGGCCGCGGTCGTGGCCGACGCCGCCATGCTCGCCGCGGCGTGCCGGCGCGGGGCGGCCGGTGGGGAGGTCGGGCGCCCGGACCCGGCGTACCGGCTGGACAGCAGCCCGCTGGGCGCACTGGCCCGGGAGTTCCGCACCTCACCCATCGTCGCCGCGGCCCGCGAGGCCGCCGCCACGCGGACCTGACCGACCGGCCTCAGAGCTGGTCGAGGTCCAGCCCGGCCTGCGCGGCGGCCGCCCGGACGGTCTGCTCCAGCAGTACGGCGATGGTCATCGGGCCGACTCCGCCCGGCACCGGGGTGATCAGCGAGGCCCGGGCGGCGGCCGACTCGAAGTGGACGTCGCCGACGTTGCCCTCGTTGTACCCGGCGTCCAGGACCACGGCGCCCGGCTTGATGTCCTCGCCGCGGATGAACTCGGCCTTGCCGACGGCTGCGACCAGCACGTCCGCCTGGCGCACGATCGACGGGAGGTCCCGGGTGCGGGAGTGGCAGTAGGTGACGGTGGCGTTCTGCTCCAGCAGGAGCATCCCGGCCGGCTTGCCGAGGATGGCGCTGCGGCCGACGACGACGGCGTGCTTGCCGGTCAGGTCCACGTCGTAGGCGGCGAGGAGGCGCATGATGCCGCCGGGGGTGCAGGAGACGAAGCCCGGCAGCCCGAAGCCCATGGCGGCGAAGGAGTGCATGGTGACCCCGTCGACGTCCTTGCCGGGGGCGATGGCCTCGAAGGCGGCGCGCTCGTCGATGTGGTGCGGGACCGGGTGCTGGAGCAGGATGCCGCTGATCCCGGGGTCCTCGGAGAGCGCGGTGAGGGTGGCCACCAGCTCCTCGGTGGTGGTCCCGGCCGGCAGCTCGACGTGGCGGGAGGTGATCCCGGCCTTGGCGCAGCGGTTCTGCTTCATGCGTACGTAGGTGACGGAGGCGGGGTCCTCACCGACCAGCACGGTCGCGAGACAAGGCGCGGTGCCGGTGCGCTCGGTGATCTTCGCCGCGTGGGCGGCGGTCTGCTCCGAGATGCGGCGGGCGAGGGCGGTGCCGTCCATCAGCCGGGCGGAGGCGGGGGCAGTCTGCGTGTTCGATGCAAGAGGGGCGGTCGTCACGGGGTCTCCTGAACGTCGCTGCGGATCGCGGTTCGCCCAGGCGCGCGGCAGTCGACGTACGGAAGGTCCGGAGGTACGCCGGGCCGCTCCCCGGTGGTGATCCACCCGAACGCCAGTCACGGCCCGCCGCCCACTGTAGTCGACCGAACAGATGGTTGACCGGTGCCGAACCTGGGACGATCAGCATCGGAGCCGTGATCTACTTTCTCCGGAAGGTGGTCGAACGCGAAGGTCCGTTCGTCGTCGCGCACCCCGCCCGCTTCCTCGTCGAAGCCCGCAAAAAGGGCTGACGGAGAGGGCGGACGGATCCACGCCGGATCGGTTGCGCGGCCACAGCGTGGCGCAGGTCACTCAATTCAGCGCGTAACGAATCGACTCGGGCATGCGATGAACCGACAGGTGTCCTCGCGCGGCCCCGGAATACAGACCCCCCTCGGGTCTGTTTCCCGAGTTCGCGCGATGATGTCCCGCCCACCCCTTATCTGTTCGCAACGAGAGGCTCCTTGTGTCGCTCAGCCCGTCCCGTACGTTCCCTCCGGAGATCGCCGAATCCGAGGCCCTGGTCACGCTCGTCGAGCGTGGCCGCGAGCAGGGTCACATCAACGGTGACGACGTGCGCCAGGCCTTCGAGGCCGGCCGCATCCCGGTGGACCAGTGGAAGCGGGTCCTGCGCAGCCTGAACCAGGTCCTGGACGAGGAGGGTGTCGCCCTTCACGTCAGCGCGGCCCCCGCCACCAAGGCTGCCGCCAAGAAGCCCCGCAAGGCTGCCGCCGCCCCGGCCCGCACCGTGGCCAAGAAGGCCCCCGCCGCGCCCCGCCCCATCGGCGCGCGCAAGGCCTCCGCCACCAGCCCGGCCCCTGCCGCGGCCTCGGCGATATCCGCATCGCCGGCCGCCGCCATCGAGGACGAGGCGTCTGCGGAGGCCGCCGCCGAGCCGAAGAAGCGCACGGTCAAGAAGACCGCCGCCAAGAAGACCGCCGTGAAGAAGACCGCCGCGGCGAAGAAGACCGGCGCCAAGGACGCCGACGAGGCCGAGACCCCCGTGGTCGAGGGCGAGGACTGGGCGGCCGAGGACCTCGCCGACGAGGCCGAGGAGGAGACCCCCAAGGCCGGCGGCGCCCAGGGCTTCGTGCTGTCCGACGACGACGAGGACGACGCCCCGGCGCAGACGGTCATGGTGGCCGGCGCCACCGCCGACCCCGTCAAGGACTACCTCAAGCTCATCGGCAAGGTGCCGCTCCTCAACGCCGAGCAGGAGGTGGAGCTCGCCAAGCGCATCGAGGCGGGTCTGTTCTCCGAGTACAAGCTCGAAGAGGAGGAGGACCACAAGCCCGCCTTCAAGCGCGAGCTGGAGATCCTCGTCGAGGACGGCCGCCGCGCGAAGAACCACCTGCTGGAGGCCAACCTCCGCCTCGTGGTCTCCCTCGCCAAGCGCTACACCGGCCGCGGCATGCTCTTCCTGGACCTGATCCAGGAGGGCAACGTCGGCCTGATCCGCGCCGTGGAGAAGTTCGACTACACCAAGGGCTTCAAGTTCTCCACCTACGCGACCTGGTGGATCCGGCAGGCGATCACGCGTGCCATGGCCGACCAGTCGCGCACCATCCGCATCCCCGTCCACATGGTCGAGATCATCAACAAGCTCGCCCGCGTGCAGCGCCAGATGCTCCAGGACCTCGGCCGGGAGCCCACTCCGGAGGAGCTGGGCAAGGAGCTCGACATGACCCCCGAGAAGGTCATCGAGGTCCAGAAGTACGGCCGCGAGCCGATCTCCCTGCACACCCCCCTGGGTGAGGAGGGCGACAGCGAGTTCGGTGACCTCATCGAGGACTCCGAGGCGGTCGTGCCGGCGGACGCGGTCTCCTTCACCTTCCTCCAGGAGCAGCTCCAGTCCATCCTGGGCACGCTCTCGGAGCGCGAGGCAGGCGTGGTCTCCATGCGCTACGGCCTCAACGACGGCCAGCCGAAGACCCTGGACGAGATCGGCCGCGTGTACGGGGTCACCCGTGAGCGGATCCGCCAGATCGAGTCCAAGACCATGTCGAAGCTGCGCCACCCGTCGCGTTCGCAGGTACTGCGCGACTACCTGGACTAAGCCGGCAGGTCTCAGGCCAGTCGGAAGACGGGCCCCCGTGGCGTGAACGGCAGGGAGGCACCCTGCGGGACCAGATAGGCGTGCTCGCGCCGGATCCGCAGGGTGTCGCACCACCCGTCCGTGATCACCAGCACCGGGGCCCCGGGCGGGAAGTCCTCCGCCCGCTGTAGCAGGTCGACGCCCGGCTGCAGCACGGTGCCGCCCCGCCCGCGCACCTTCACCCGGCCCGCGATCTCGGCGGGCGGAAGATAGCCCGCGTCGTACGGCGCCGCGTCGCAGAACACGACGCGTGCCGCCGGTACGTCGCGGGCTTCCGCGTACGAGGCGATGGCGCCCAGCGCCTTGCCGAGCAGGGCGGTGTTCATCGATCCCGAGGTGTCGAGCACCACCCCGAAGGTGCAGCGGGCGATCTCCTCGGGCGGAAAGTACCGGCCCGCGCGCGGGATGTCCGGAGTAGAGGCCTGCCGGCGGGCCGGGCGCGCGTAGGACCGTACGGCCACGGGCCGCGGCACGTACTCGTCGAACCAGCGGGCGAGCCGGGCGTCCCAGGGCACGGGCGGATGGGCCAGGGCCCGGATCTCCTGGATGAGCCCGGCGGGCAGCAGGCCGCGCTCCCCGCGCACGTGCAGGTCGAAGCCCTGGACCAGTCCGCGCCGGTAGAACTCGTCGAGGTCCGCGTACGGGCGCCCCGCGCCGTGCCCGAGCGGCTCGCCCAGGATGTCCCCGGCGCCCTTGCCGCGCAGGGTCGCGAGGCGGCGCATCCGGCGCAGGTCGGTGGCGATCCGGTCGTAGACCTCCTCGACGGAGAGCCCCCGCAGCTCCGGGTCGTACAGCAGCCCCTCGGGCATGCTGCCGATCCGCATCTCCACGAGCCAGCCGTTGACGACGTAGTCCGCGGCGACGTTGTGCAGGTACGGGTCCCGGGCGCCGCGGCGCTCGCCGTGGCGCAGGGCGGCGTGCAGCATCTCGTGGGCCAGGATGAACCGCCACTCCTCGTCCTCGAAGGTGCGCAGCGGGTTGATGTAGATCTCCCCCGCGGTGGCGCTGACGGCGGCGATGGAGATGGCCTGGGCGCGGGCCAGCTCGGCGTCGGCGACGACGGTCAGACCGGCGGCCAGCCCCCCGAGGAGCGGGTACGAGGAGACGAACCAGTTGAGCGCCCGGTCCCAGGGGCGCTGCGCGAGGCGTTCGCCGGTGGTCCGGTCGCGGCGGCCGCCCGCCACGTCCATGGCGGCGGAGACGCTGCGGGTGAGGGCGGCGGCGAAGGCGGTCTCCCAGTCGGGGACCGTGGTGTTCCAGGTCCGCCAGGTGACCAGGACCTGGTCCGGGTGGTCTCCGGCGGTGCCGCAGCGTTCATAGGCGGCCGGGATGCCGTCGCGCCGCCAGCGGGCGGCGAGCAGTTCCTCGTCCCCGCCGGGGTACTCCGACGGGAGGTGGTCCGGAGCCCGGCCGACCGGGAAGGTCAGCAGGAAGCGGTTGACGACGGCGCAGCGGGCGGCGAGGTCGAAGCGGTCGGGCTGGGTACGGCTCTCGTCCTTGGAGGCCGGAACGTGACCGAAGCCGAGGTGGAGCAGGGCGTGGGCGATGGCCCAGGCCCATTCCTGGGGGTCGGCCCGTTTGGTGGGGTGCACGTGGACGGTGCCGTTGGAGGTCACGGCGGCCAGTCCCCCGGCCGGGGTCGCCCCGCATCGGGCCTGGCGGCAGACCTTGCCGTCGACGGCACCGAGCGCCAGGTTCCGCTTGACCAGGGCGAGGCCCTCGGTGAAAGCCTGGGCGGCCGGATCGGGCTTGGCCGCCTTGCTTCGCGCGACACCGCTCATCGGCGGGCCTCGACCAGGCGGGGCATGTCGCGGGCGGCTTCGATCAGGAACCAGCCGGGCAGGACCGGCAGACCGTCTGCGTCGTCGGCGATCACGGTCTGGGCCACCTCGACGGAGATCTCGGCGAGCTGGACGAGCAGCGACTTGAAGCGGTACGCGGACTGCCGCATGGCGGGCGAGACGTGTTCCTTCTGCGCCGGGAGCTCCTTGAGCAGGCGGCCCCGGAAGGCCTCGGCCAGGTAGTACAGCAGGTCCCGGTCCTCCGGGCGGCGCGGCCAGTTCGCGTCGCCCTTCATGATCGCCTCGATGCCGAAGGTGTGGCGGACGATCTTCGCGTAGCCGCAGAAGGAGACGGCGTGGGCGGGGGTGAGGGTGCCGTGCGCGATCACCTTGAGGGTCTGCTCGTCGAGCTCGGCCCCGAAGGAGTGCAGGGCGTCGGAGAGCATGTGCCAGGAGCGAGGGGTGGAGAAGGGCTCCTCCGTCTTGGGCGGCTGCGACCACAGGTGGTCGGGGCGGTCGGTGAGGTAGTCGGTGACCCAGGGGTGGACGCCGTGCTCGCCGGCCCAGACCAGCCAGTCCCGTGCGGAGGCCTGGAGGTGGACGTGGGTGAGGCGGTTGACGAGCGCGGAGGCGATGGGCCGGGCCAGCGCGTTGTCCGTGGCCCGGTTGCCGGCGCCGATGACGATGGACCCGGCGGGCAGCTCGTAGGAGCCGATCCGGCGGTCGAGGATCAGGGAGTAGAAGGCCTTCTGGACGTCCGGGCTCGCGGCGTTGAGCTCGTCGAGGAAGAGGCAGTAGGGCTCGTCGCGGGCGATGGCCTCGGGCGGGCAGAAGACGGACCGGCCGTCACGGATCTGCGGTACGCCGATCAGGTCCTCGGGGGCGAGCTGCGTACCGAGCAGGCTGACGCACTCCAGGCCCAGCGAGTCGGCGAACTTCCGCACGAGCGAGGACTTTCCGATGCCGGGAGCGCCCCAGAGGAACACGGGCCGCACGGTGGCGAGGCCGAGCAGCAGTTCGGGGATCTGGGCGGGGGTGACGGTGACGGCGGCCTGCACGGGCGTGGATGTCCTCAGGGTGGGGCGGGTGACGCGGTGCGGCCAGTCTGGCCGCACCACGCGCCCCGGAGCATCCGGTTTTCCCGGGAGCCGGCCGGGCAGTCCCCGGAGCCGGTCAGGTTTCGAGGAGGTGCTTGAGCTTCTCCTCGCTCCTCGGCATCTCCTTGCGGACCATGGGCTTGACCGCGAGGGGGACCAGGGCCCTGCCCAGACCGTGGGCCTCGAAGTCGACGGAGAGGGTGACGCGTGAACGGCTCCCGCCCTCGAGGGGTTCGATGTGGCCCCGCACGTCCGGCCGCACCGGCCCGTCGAGCCCGTGGAAGTGCCAGCTGCGCGGCGGGTCGAGTTCCACGACCTGCATGGTCGTGGGGACGCTGCGCTTGCCGATCTTGCGGGTGACGACGACCCTCGAACCGACGTGGACGGGGAGTTCGTCGATCGGGACGGCGGATACCGCGCTGTCCTGCCATTCCGGCAGGTGCCTGGGATCCGTCACGTACGCGTAGACGTCCTCGGGCCTGCGGTCGATCTCGATGCTTTTGCTGATCGCGGACATGGCGACCCCTTAGAGCCCCCCTGACTGTCCTCTGGTTCCAAACTACCCCTCGGGTGTGGCGGCCGCGCGGTCCTTCCTCGCGGCCATCACGGCGTACACGAGGACCCCTGCGAAGAGGAACAGCACGCCCTGGTAGACGGCCGCGTAGCCGGAGCCCGCCACCAGCCACATCGAGAAGCCGAAGGCCAGGCAGGCGAGGGTGGCGTCGCGGAACAGGCGGCCGGGCGCGACCCGCTCGGACCGGCCCGTGGCGAGGAAGTAGATCTGCGCGGCGGTGGAGAGCAGGTACGGGACGGTCGCCGTGAAGGTGGTCACCAGGACCAGGACCTCGAAGACGCCCTGCGAGCCGGCCGTGTAGTTGTAGACCGTCAACGCCGAGGCCAGGACGACGGTGACGATCACGCCGACCACCGGGACGCCGCGCTTCCTCGTCCCGAAGACCTGGGGGAAGAGCCCGTCCTTGGCGGCGGCGTACGGGGTCTGCGCGCTCAGCAGGGTCCAGCCGTTGAGCGCGCCGGCCATCGAGATCACGGCGGCGCAGGCGACGAGCGTGCCACCCCAGGTCCCACCGAACATGGCGTTGACGGCGTCGGTGAAGGGGGCCTCGGAGGAGACCAGCTTCTCGTGCGCGACCAGGCCGAAGACGGCGAGGGTACCGAGCAGGTAGACGGTGGCGGCGCCCACGGTGCCCAGGATCGTGGCCCGCCCGACGTTGCGGGCCGGGTCGCGGACCTCGCCCGCGCTGACGGCGGCGGACTCGACGCCCAGGTAGCTGAAGAGCAGGATCGCGGCGGACGCGGAGACGGCGCCGACCGCGCTCTGGCCGGTGGCCTGGAAGGGACCGAGGTTGGCCGGGTCGAAGAAGAAGAGCCCGCCCACGGCCACGAGCAGCAGCGGGGCGAACTTCAGTACGGTGGAGACGAGTTGGACGACGCCGACGTAGCGGGTTCCCGCCAGGTTGGCGAGCGCCGGGAGCCACTGCACGGCGAGGGCGGCCAGGCACATGGACCACTTGTGCTCTCCGATGACCGGGAGCAGCACGGAGAGGTAGCCGACGGCCGCCACCGCGAGTGCCGCGTTGGAGACCCAGGTGGTGATCCAGTAGCTCCAGGCGGCGAGGAAGCCGGCGAAGTCACCGAAGGCGGCGCGGGCGTAGACGTACGGGCCGCCGGTCTGCGGGTGCCGCTGCGCGAGGCGGCCGAAGACCAGGGCCAGGGCTATCGCGCCGAGGGTGAGCACGGCGAAGGCGACGAGGCTGATGGTGCCGAAGGGGGCCACCGAGGCGGGGAGGAGGAAGATCCCACCGCCGATGATGTTGCCCATGACGAGGCAGGTCGCGACGGGCAGACCGAAGCGCCGTTCCCCCTGCGGGCGGGGCCCGGACGTCCCGGCCGTCCTGGCGGTCTCTGCGGGCGGGGCTGCGGTGCTGGTCATCGGTGGTGCGCCTCGGGGTGTCTCACATGGTGGGCAGGTCGACACATGGTCGGCCACCACCGGGTCCGCACCAAATCAGCGGGTTTCGTCCCGCACGGAGCCCCCTACGGAAGGAAAGATTCCGCCTGCGGCCCCCTCCAGCGGAGAATCCTCCGCCGCCCTCGGCGCCGGGGCAGGGGAGCGCAGCGCCGGCCGCCGCAGGTCCACCGGCACCTGAGGCCCGTCCGCCTCCCGCAGCCACCTCCGCAGTACGCGGTGGACCGCTTCCGCGCCGACCAGTTCACCCCCCGGCTCCGACAGCTCCGCAGGCCACATCAGGAACGGGTGTCCCTGTTCCCCGCCGAGACCGCCGTGCGAGCCGATCTGCTCCTCGAAGGCGTGCACCGCGCCCGTGTCCGGGTCGTAGGCCGAATTCACCATGATGTCGGCCGCGTGCGGGAAGGTGTCCGTCCGGCGGACGGCCTCCGCCGCGCCGGGGCCGAAGGGAGCCAGCAGTTCCTCCGCCTCCCCCGGGACGTCCAGGCGCGCCGCCGCCCCGTCCGGTCCCAGCACCACCCCGTCCACCAACAGGAAGCCCACACCCGGATGGTTCGCCAGGGTCGCCAGCAGCGCGGGGTGCGCACGCTCGATGCTCTCGCGCGAAGCCCGGCCGGGGAGGTCGGGGAAGGAGATCAGAGCGAGGTTGCCCGAGGCGAGCACCACCGGGTCGGAGCCCGGGTGCGGATGGGCCTCCTCGCCCTCCTCCACCGGCCGGTGGAGGGCCGCGAGGACGGCCGCCCGGGCCTCGGCCCCGCTGTGGGTGCGGCCGGCCCGGCGGGAGACCGGCAGCCCGCAGCCGGCCCGGACCAGGTCCTTCAGCGTCAGTCCGTAGCGGCTGAGGAAGGTCTCCCCCGGGCTCTGGCCGTGGTCGGAGAGCAGCACGATCCGGTACTCCCGCGGTGCGTGCTCGGCGACCCGGGCGATGAGCGCGAGGCTCCGGTCGAGGCGCCGCAGCACCTGGTCGGTGTCCCGGCCGCGCGGGCCCGAGTGGTGCGCGACCTCGTCGTAGGCGACCAGGTCGGCGTAGACCGCGGCGCGGCCGGCGAGCATGTCGCCGATCACCGCCGCGACGACCACGTCCCGTTCGACCACGGTCGCGAAGGCCCGGATCAGCGGGTACAGCCCGCCGCGCGCCACCCGCGGGCGGTCCCCGCGGATCCGCGCCCGCAGCGACTGGCCGATCTCCCGGACCGCCTCGGCGACGAAGGACACGGCCGTGCGGACGGCGTTGGCCGGGTCGGAGAAGTACGCGAAGTAGCCCGCGCGGGACCGGTTCGCCCGGCCCCGCCGGGCCGAGACGGAGAGGACGAGCGCCAGTTGGCGGGCGCCGCCGCTGAACAGGTTGCCCCGGCTCGCCCCGTCGAGGATGAGCAGTCCGCCGTCCCCCGTGCGCTCGACGGCCCGCCGCTGGAGCTCGGCGGCGCTGGTCGGCCGGTTGCAGACCACCACCTCGCCGGTGTCCTTCTCGTACCAGCGGAAGGCGGGCACGTCGAAGTTGGAGCCGTGCAGGATGCCGAGCTGGCTCGCCCCGGTCTGGCTCGACCAGTCCGTACGCCAGGACGCGACGCGGTGGCTGCGGTCCAGCCAGCCGGCGACGGTGGGCATCAGCCCGCTGCCGCACGCGTGGCGCAGCACCTCGTACCCGACCCCGTCGAGCTGGAGGAAGACCAGCCCGGGCGCGGTCCCGCCGGCCCGGGGCGCGCGCGCTCCGCCCTGCCTGCGGCGGCGCCGGTCGGCGAGCCGGTAGAGGCGGCGCCGGTACGCCTCGTCGTCGCGCACCGCGAGTGCGGTGGAGGTCGCCGAGGCCACCGCGGACATCACGGCGGCCACGACCACCGCGGTCTCGGGGGCCGCCTCGCCCCGCCCTGCCGGGATCAGGCTGAGCGCGATCAGCAGGAGCGAGCCGTTCAGGAAGAAGACGAGCAGCCCGAGCACCAGGGCGGGCACCAGCAGCAGGGCCCGTACGAGCACCGGCCACACCAGCGCGCTCAGCAGGCCGAAGGCCCCGGCGCCCCAGGCGGCGGTCAGGCCGATCTGCGTGATGCTGTCACCGTCGTCGGACTGGAGCCGGAAGTCGGGCAGGATCCCGGCCAGGGCGAGCATCGTGAGGGTGGACACCGCCCACACGAGGATCACCCGCACCAGGGCGCTGCCCGCGGTCCGCCACCGTCCTCGCCACACGCCGCTACCTCCCGCGAGCCCCGTCCCGCCTCCCAGGCTCGCACAGCCGGGCGCACCCGGGCGGGCGACACGGACGGCGCACGGGGGTGCGCGAGCGGCCGGTCAGGTGCCGGTCAGGCGCCGGGGAGCTGCCGGTCGGGTCAGGTGCGGGCAGGCGCGTCGGGCGTGGGTGCCGCTCAGGTGCCGTCGTAGCCGGCGGTCGGCATCGAGAGCCGGCGGTGCACCTCGGCCTTCATCGCGGAGGTGTACTGCGGTTCGTCGTCCCCGGCGGTCTCCAGTCGTACGCCGCGCCGCTCGCACTCGGCGGTGAACTCCTCGACGGAGCGCAGGGCGCGGGCCAGCACCCGGTGGTTCGCGGCGACGAAGAGGTCGACCTGCCCGGCGTCGACGTCGGACCAGAGCCCGCAGTGGTCGGCGCGCAGCCCGTAGACGAGCAGTTGCTTCGTCACGACGTAGCCCCGGTCGGCGGCCCAGCGCGCGCACATGGCGTGCTGGCCGCGGGTGTCCACGGCGAAGGGGTCGGCGTCCAGGTCTTCGAGCGGGGCCAGGCTGGCGATCGCGGCCACGCGCAACTCTTCCATGCCGCCGGACCCTACTCCGATCCGCCGCCGGAGAGGAGGGGGCGGCCGCTTCCGGTTCCGGGCGGACCCGCGGGGCAGGCTTTAGGCTCGTGGGGGGCGTGAGGGAGGAGGCCCGGGTGTCGGTGGAGATCACCTGGTGGGGGCACGCCACGTGCACGGTCGAGGACTCCGGGGTCCGGCTGCTGACGGATCCGCTGTTCGCGCGGCGCCTCGCGCACCTGCGGCGGCGGCGCGGGGCGGTGCCCCCGGCCGAGGCGGCGGTGGCGGACGTGGTGCTGGTGTCGCACCTGCACGCCGATCACATGCATCTGCCGTCGCTGGGGCGGCTCGCGCCCGGGACCCGGCTGCTGGTGCCGCGCGGGGCGCGCCGGGCGGTGCCGGGCCTGGCGCGGGTCGCCCGGCTGCGCCGGCTGGCGGTGACGGAGGTGGCGCCGGGCGAGGAGGTCACCGTACGCGGCGGCGTACGGGTCCGGGCGGTCCGCGCGCGGCACGACGGGCGGCGGCTGCCGTTCGGGCCGCAGGTCGCGCCGGCGCTCGGGTACGTGGTGCAGGGCGCCGCGCGGACCTACTTCGCCGGGGACACCGGGCTGTTCGACGCGATGGCCGCGGAGGTCGGGCCGGTGGAGGTGGCCCTGCTGCCGGTGGGCGGCTGGGGCCCGTACCTGGGCCCGGGGCACCTGGACGCGGACCGGGCGGCGCAGGCGCTGGCCTCGCTGGCGCCCGCGGCGGCGGTGCCGGTGCACTACGGGACGTACTGGCCGGTGGGGATGGACGCGGTGCGGCCGCATGAATTCCACGCGCCGGGCGAGGAGTTCGAGCGGCGGGCGCGGCAGCTGGCGCCGAAGGTGACGGTACGGGTGCTCGAACAGGGCGAGCGGGTCCGGCTGCCGTGACGTGGCGCGAGGTCGCGGCGGCGGCCGGCCAGGTGCCGCCGGAGACCACCCAGCAGGCGGTGGGCTACCCGGCGTTGTTCGTGCTGGTGGCGCTGGGCGCGCTGGTGCCGGTGATCCCGACGGGGGCGCTGGTGAGTTCGGCCGCGGTGGTGGCGTTCCATCACCAGACGTTGCCCTTCGGGGTGCTGCTGGTGTTCGGGGTGTCGGCGCTGGCGGCGTTCACCGGGGACATGGCGCTGTACTGGCTCGGGCGGCGCGGGGTGCGATCGCGGAACGGCTCGCGCTGGCTGGAAGCGCTGCGCGGCCGGGCCACGCCGGAGCGGCTGGAGCAGGCGCGGACGAGGCTGGACGAGCACGGGGTGCTGGTGCTGGTGGTCTCGCGGCTGCTCCCGGCGGGCCGGATCCCGGTGATGCTGGCCTGCCTCCTGGCGCGGCTGCCGCTGCGCCGCTTCGCCCGCGGCGACGCTCCGGCGTGCCTGGCCTGGGCGGCGACGTACGGCCTGATCGGCATCCTGGGCGGCTCCCTCTTCTCGGAGCCCTGGAAGGGCGTGGCGCTGGCGGTCGGCCTGACCCTGCTGATCAGCGCGGGCCCGGCCTTCTGGCGCCGGTTCCGGGCGAGGTACAGGCCGGGCTAGACCTCAAGTGCGGTTCGGGTTCTAGGCTCTTGATCGACGGGCGATCTCGAAGAGCGAACGGAGCCGATCCACCATGGAGTACTCGCACGACGACGCCGAACTGATCCGGCAGCCCATCGGCTACTGGAGCTGGGCGGCCTACGACGCGGTCGTCACCCGCACCCGGGGCGCACTCGCCGAGCTGGGCACCACCCAGCCCCAGTGGTGGATCCTCCACCAGGTGGCGGGTGCCGGGGCGCCCAGGACCCGCGCGGACGTCTCCGCGACCCTGCGGAACTACCTAGCCGTGGGGGCGGAGGCGTTGGCCGAGGAGATCGACACAGCCGTGGCCCGCGGATGGCTCACGCCGGACGCCGGGGAGCGTCTCGAACTCACCGCCGAGGGCCGGGCCTTCTACGAGCGGGCGGCGGCCCTGCAGAAGGACCTGTGGGACGAGCGCCACGCGGGCATCTCCGACGAGGAGTACCGGACCACGCTGAAGGTGCTCCAGCGGTTCATCCACAACACGGGCGGCAAGGCCTGGCACCACTAGGGGCCGAGGGTGCGGGAGGCGCCGATCGGGAGGTCCCAGAGGTCGTCGCGGGGCAGTCCGGCGCGGGACCAGGCGGCCAGGGTGCGGTGCAGGGGTTCCATGACCGGTTCGGCGGAGAGGACGAAGGTGGCCCAGTGCATGGGGGCCATCCGGCGGGCGCCGAGGTCGAGACAGGCCTTGACGGCTTCCTCGGGGTCGGCGTGGACATCGCCGAGCCACCAGCGCGGGGCGTAGGCGCCGACCGGCAGGAGGGCGAGGTCGATGCCGGGGTGGCGGCGGCCGATCTCGCCGAACCAGTGGCCGTAGCCGGTGTCACCCGCGAAGTAGACCTTGCGCGGCGTCGGGCTCAGCGTGTCCGTGAGGATCCAGCCGCCCCACAGGGACCGGCAGGTGTCGATCAGGGACCGCTTCGACCAGTGGTGGGCGGGGACGAACTCGAAGCGGACGCCGTCCAGTTCGGCCGACTCCCACCAGTCGAGGTCCGTGACCCGGGTGAAGCCGCGGCGGCGGAACCAGCCGGCGAGACCCGCCGGGACGAAGAGGGCCGTGTGCCGGGGCAGCCGCCTGAGGGTGGGGGCGTCGAGGTGGTCGTAGTGGTTGTGGCTGATCACCACCGCGTCCACCGGCGGCAGATCCTCCCAGCGCACTCCGACGGGGGTCATCCGGGTCGGGGTCCCGAGGATCCGACGGGACCAGACGGGATCGGTCAGTACGGTCAGTCCGCCGGTCCGCAGCACCCAGCTGGCGTGTCCGGCCCAGGTGACGCACACCGTGCCGGGGGGCGCGGCGGGCAGCGGGGCGGGCTCGTACGGCAGGTCGGGGATGCCGCGCAGCCCTTCGGGGCCGGGCCGGAAGGCGCCCTCGCGGGCGAGTCGGGCGAAGCCGCGGACGCCGGGGAGCGGGGTGGTCAGCCGGTCCGCGAAGGAGCCGGGCCAGCGGCGGTGTTCCCCGAGCGGGCGCGGGGCGGAAGGGCGCTCGCGCGCGGGCTCCAGCACCGGCTCGGGCCCCGGCCCCAGCCCTGCACCTCGCCCCGGCCCCGGCCCAGGCCCCGGCCCTTGAGCCAGCGCCGCCTCAGGCACCGGGTCCGGGTCCGGCTCCGGCCGGGGCGCGGGCCGCTGGGCGACGGCCGGCCGTACCGGCGCCGTGGAGGCGGAGGCGGGGGCGACGGCGTCCGTCCGGTCCCTCATCGAGAAGTCTCCGTTCGCCAGGGTCGGGGAGGGGTGTCAGGCCAGCCCGGCCAGGACTGATCCGAGGAGTTCCAGGGAGCCTCGTACGTGCGGCAGCGCGAGCGGATCGCGCGCGGTGAGGGCGGCCAGCCGCTCCTCGGGGGTGGCGCCCAGCAGCGGACCGGTGGACAACCTCACCCGCAGCTCGCCCAGTTCGTCCGCGAACCGCTGCCCGCCGGGCGTGGGCGCGCCGAGCCGGCCGCCGAGCCAGTCCTCCAATTCCATGGCGTCGCCGATCCCGTGCCGCGCGAGTCCGGCGCGCAGCGGGGTGAGGTCGGCGTAGAGGTGTCGGCCGGCCTGCGGGGGCCGGGCCAGCGCCCCGGCCGCGAGCAGGGTGTGGTGTGCGGCGGCGGCCACCACACCGTGCAGGGCGGCGGCCGCGCGGGCGCGTTCGGCGACGGCGCCGGGTTCGTCGAGGGCGTGCGCGGCGGCGGCGGCGACGGGGCCGGCGACCATCGCGCCGGTGGCGGTGAGGACGTCGAGGGTGCGTGCGCGCAGCCAGGTCCCGCGCGCGGTGTCGGGGAAGCGGACCACGGCGGCGGGCCAGCCGGCGGGCAGCAGCGCGCCGGACAGGTCGACGAGGACGGCCGCCTGTTCGGGGAGCATCTCGGCGGGGCTCAGCACCAGCGTGTCGTGCGGCCGGTGGACGGTGTCGCGCCAGCTCTCGTCGCTGACGACGAACAGCCCGGCGGATTCGGCGGCCTCGCAGGCCTCGCGCAGCAGCTCGGGCGGCGGCACGGTCGCGGTCGGGTCGTCGGCGACCGACAGCAGCAGCAGCCGCGGGTCGCCGCCCTCGGCGCGGACCCGGCGTACGGTCTCCAGCAGGGCGTAGGGGTCCGGTACGCCGCCGCACTCGGCCGGGGTCGGCACGTGGTAGGCCCGCCGTCCCAGCAGTCGGACCTGCGGGGTCCACCAGGCGGGACACGGCCGGGGCAGCATCACATCGCCCCCGTACGCCCCGATCAGGGCCAGCAGCAGGGCGGGGGCTCCGGGTCCGGCGGCCACGTTCTCCGGGGAGGTGGCGAGCCCGCGCCGGCCCCAGTGCCGGCAGGCGGCCTCGCGTACCGGTTCCCCACCGCCCGGGGGCTCGGGGGCGGCGCGCCCGGCGGCCGCGGCCAGGACGGTGACCAGCTCGGGCAGCACGGGCAGGCCCGGCTGGGGTGCGGGTGGTCCGTATCGCACCGGGCCGTGGCCCTCCGCCGCCGTGCGCTGCATCCCCGCCACCGCTTCCCGCCTTCCGCGCTCGCTCGTCCGCCACGGTCAGCCGACCTGACCTTTATACGATTATTTAAGGCTGTATGCCCATTATCGGGACGCCCGTCTATCGGGACGCCCGTCGCCGATGCCCGGCGTCGGGATCAGCCCTTCCTCCCCAGCAGGGCGAGGAGCCTGGTCTGCGCGTTCGCACCCGCCGGGACCTCCAGGGGCGCGGCGTACGCCCCACTGGCCGCGAGCGCGTCGGCGTACGGCATGACCTCCTTGATGGAGAACTCGACGAGGCCGTCGGGCAGCCGGTCGTCGCCGCCGATGCCCCGGGAGAGGTCCCAGGCGTGCACGACGCAGTCCGCGGTCAGCTCCGAGCAGTACGCCGATGCGCGCGTGGGCCCGTACGAGAGCCGGACGGTCCGCTCCAGCGCGCCGGGCGCGGCGAAGGCGGCCTGCGCGGCGGCCGCCGCCTCCTCCCAGGCGGCCACCGGGTCCGCGCCCAGCACGTCGCCGGAGAACGCGTCGCCGAGCTCCTCGACAGTGCGGCCCTCGGTGACCAGCGGCGGGATCCAGAGCTGCTCACCGGTGACGTGGTTGACCAGATCCCGCACGTTCCACTCCGTACACGGGGTCGGCGCGTCCCACAGGTCGTCCTTGACGGCGCGCACCCGCTCACCGAAGAGCCGCAGCGCCTCGGCATGCCGTTCGAGCAGCGTGTCCGGCATGACTCTCACCGTCCTCTGCCGTGAGCTTCTCCCCTGGAGCCCCCTTGGCCCACTCTCCTCGCACCTGCATGGCCCTGCCACCGGCCCACCCAACCCCCTTGGAACACAAGCCCGGTGTCCACATGTCAAAACGGCTATCTCATATGGCGAACTGATCCTCTACGGTGGGACGAACGCTTCGACGAGGAGGGGTCAGGCCATGAACGCCGCCAAGGAGACCGCCGTCTACACGCACGGCCACCACGAGTCGGTCCTGCGCTCGCACCGCTGGCGCACCGCCGAGAACTCCGCCGCGTACCTGATCGGCGAACTGCGCCCGGGGATGTCGGTCCTGGACGTCGGCTGCGGCCCGGGCACGATCACCGCGGACCTGGCGCAGCTGGTCGCGCCGGGCGGCCGGGTCACCGCCGTCGACGCGGCCGAGGACGTCCTCGCGCAGGCCCGCGCCCACGTGCGGGAGCGCGGCCTGGGCGCCGCCGTGTCCATTGCCGCGGCGGACGTCCACGCGCTGGATTTCCCGGACGACTCCTTCGACGTGGTCCACGCGCACCAGGTGCTGCAGCACGTCGGGGACCCCGTGCGGGCGCTGCGCGAGATGCGGCGGGTGTGCCGGCCGGGCGGGATCGTGGCCGCGCGCGACGCCGACTACGCGGCGATGACCTGGTACCCGGCGACGCCGGGTCTGGACGACTGGCTGAGCCTGTACCGGCGGGTCGCCCGCGCCAACGGCGGCGAACCGGACGCGGGCCGCCGCCTGCGGGCCTGGGCCCGGGAGGCCGGCTTCTCGGACGTGACCTCCTCGGCGACGGCCTGGTGCTTCGCCACCCCGCAGGAGACGGCCTGGTGGGCGGCGCTGTGGGCGGACCGTACGACGGCCTCCACGTACGCGGCCGTCGCCACCGGCGGCGGCCACGCGACCCCCTCGCACCTGTCGTCCGTCGCCGCCGCCTGGCGCGCCTGGGGCGCGGACCCCGACGCCTCGTTCTCGGTCCTGAACGGCGAGATCCTCTGCCGGGCCTGAGCCCGGCACGCGGACACGGTTCGAGGGGCGGTGATCGATTGCTATAGCGTGCCCACGTCAATAGAACGTCAGCACGCCCACTGGGGGACTCCCATATGACCTACCCTCCGCAGCAGGGCCCCGGCCCGTACCCCGGCCAGCCCGGCCAGCCCGGCCCGTACGGACAGCAGCCCCCGCAGGGTTACCCGCCGCAGCCCGGGTACGGACACCCGCAGCAGCAGGCCCAGCCTCCGTACGGCGGCGCACCGCAGCAGCAGATGTACCCGCCGCAGCAACAGCAGTGGTCCGCTCCGCCGCCTCCGGCGCCGCCGGCCCGGAGCGGGGGCATGGGCATCATGAAGATCCTGAAGGGCGTCGCCCTGGGGATCGGCGTCATCGTCATCGGCGTCGGCTACTTCCTGAGCCAGGACGACGCCGATCAGGCGGAGGTCGGGGACTGCCTCAAGAACAACGGGTCCACGATCAGCCCCGACCTGCAGGTGGTGAAGTGCGGTGACGCCACGGCCGAGTACAAGGTGGTCGAGGTGATCCCCGACACCGTGGACAGCAGCAAGTGCGAAGGCAAGTCGGACGTCGGCTACCACGAGCAGACCAGCGGTGGCCGGCGCAGTTCGGGCAAGCAGTTCGTGCTCTGCATCAACGAGATCAAGAAGTAGACGAGGCCGCGCCGCGTCCCCCCTGCACCGGGGGACGCATGCGGAAGTCGTAGTGCGGCGGGAGCGGCCGGTCGGTGAGGGTGGACCAGACCTCGGACAGGATCTCCTCGCCCTCCCGCAGGTCGGGGAGTTCGAAGCCGTCCTCGAAGACCCGGCGGGCCGCCGCCACATGACCCTCCGCCGCCAGCAGCCGGGCCGCGAGGAGCCGGAAGCGGCCCTGTTCGCGCAGCGCGGGCCGGAGCCGGTCCCAGACATCGCGGGCCTGCGCCAGACGGCCGGCGGCGAGTAGCGCCGCCATCGCCTCCTGGCCGAGCGCGGACTCCGCGGCCGTCCACGGCTCGCCTCCGCGGCTCTCCGCGGCCAGGTCCTCGAAGGCCGCCGCGTAGCCGTCGGCCGCCCGCGCCGGATCGCCCGCCAGGGCGTCCGCCACCGCCAGGCAGCGCAGCAGCGGCCACCGCGAGGGGGCGAGCGCCAGCCCGCGCTCCCAGCTCCGTACCGCCTGGGCCACGTCTCCCGCGTGCCACTGGGCCACCCCGAGGTGGTACTCGGTCAGCGGATCCGCCGCAGCCGTCTCCAGCATGTCCCGCCAGTGCGCGGCGACCAGGCTCGGGCCCGGCGGCGCCACCCGGCGCGGGGCCGGGAAGAGACCGGTGCGCCACAACTCCAGCCAGGGCTCCTGCTCCTCGCCGAGCGTGGACTCCTCGAAGGGGGTGCCCGGCAGCTCGATGCCGCCGCACAGCACCTCCAGCGCGCCCCAGCCCGAGCCCGCCGCCAGCCGCTCCCCCGGTTCGGTGTCGGCGCGGCCGCGCCACGCCTCGTACGCCGCGTCCACCCGCTCGCGCGGCAGTACGGCGTCCAGCGCGGCCTGCGCCGCGCCGCGGGCGGCGGCCCAGTCCGCGCCGTGCACCGCCGAGGGCTCCGCCGACAGCGGCCCGTACGCCTCCAGCCAGCTGAACTCCCCGCCGCCCTCCAGCCGTACGTGCTCCAGCTGGGTCCGGGCCAGCCCGGCCTGGATCTCCGCGTAGCCGCCCGTGCCCGGCTCGGTGAGCCACTCCTGCCAGCGCCGGCCGCCACCGCCCGCGCCCCACACGAACAGCTTGCGTCCGCGCAGCCGCCCGGTGGAGGTCTGCACGAGCCCCTGTCCGGCGGCGTCCAGCGAGGCGATCCAGGGCCGTGCCCCGTCCTGGACCTCGTAGAAGAAATCGGCCGGATACTCGCTGCGCAGGGGGTACGTGCGGTCCGCGCCCTCCCACTCCGGTACGGGGATGCGGCGCAGCGAGCGCGCGTACCCGAAGTGCCAGGCCTCGTCGGCGGGGGCGAGCACGCGGGTGCCCGCGTCCTCCGGGACGGCGATGTTGGACCACCAGTACACGGGGGCGGGCCGCTCGTGCGGGTTGCACACGCGGACGCCGACGTAGAGGAACTCCGAGTCCTCCGGCAGCCACAGGTCCACCTGGAAGGGCAGGTCGCGCAGCCGCTCCCACTCCCACAGCCGGAGCATCACGCCCCCGTCCGGCGCGGGGACCAGCGCGGCGTGCAGCGGGGCACAGGACAGGGTGGTGTGCCCGGTCGCGCCGGTGTTCCACTCGATGCCGCCGGAGAACCAGGCCCCGTTCAGCGCGAAGTTGGCGGGCTGGAACACCGGGTTGCGGTAGAGCAGTTCCCGCCCGGTCGGCAGGTGTACGAGGGAGTGGACGCGCCCGCCCAGGCCCGGGAGCACGGTGACCCGCAGGTGCTCGTTCTCGATGACGATCGACTCGAACTCCCGCTCCGACCGCTCCCGTCGGTACCCGTCCCGGATCCGGACGGGCAGCAGCGAGCGCAGCGGCTCGTACCCGATCTGCCGCGCCATGTCGCGCGGGAGATCGTCGCGCGCGCGGTCGTCCAGGCCCCCCTGGTCCAAAGCCTGCACGCCGTCGGGCGCGTGCAGGGCGGGCAGGGGGTTCTCGGAGCCCAACGGGGCTGCGGGGATGGTCAGTACGGCACGTCGGACGGTGGTGGCCATGAGGAAAAGGGAACACCCCACGGCGGCCCCTGCACAGGGGTTCCGCGGATCACCACCGGTCAGGATGACGCGAAGACCCGCGCGAAGGCCGCCCTACGCGAAGGCGCCCGCCACCAGGTCGGCGAGCAGGGCGCCCGCACGCCCGTCCGGGTCCAGGTCCGGGTCGTAGATCGTGACGTTGATCCCGACACAGCGCGGTGAGCTCACCAACACCCCGAGCAGCTCGGCGAGTTCGTCGGGAATCAGGCCTCCCGCGTCGGGACTGTCCACGGCGGGCATGACCTCCGGGTCCAGCACGTCGGCGTCCAGGTGCACCCAGAATCCGGCGGTGGCCGGCGGGTGCAGTCCGTCCAGCGCCGCCCGGGCCACCGGCCCGGCGCCGCGCTCGCGGATCTCCCCCACGGTGGCCACGGAGATCCCGGCCGCGCGCAGTTCCGCGAGGTCCGGGTCGCGGTCCCGCAGCCCGAAGAGCCGCACGTCCTCGTCCCGCAGGTACGGCGAGAGCCCCTCCAGGTCCGAGAGATCGGCCTGGCCGCGCCCGGTGGAGAGGGCGAGCTCCTCGCCGCCGGCGGCGCCGACGGGCCCGTTCACGGCCTCGTTGCCGGGGTGGCGGAAGTCGGCGGAGCCGTCGATCGCGGCCAGTCCGTACCGCCCGAGCCGGCGCATGGCGAGGGCGGCGCCGAGCTGGATCGAGCAGTCACCGCCGAGCACAACGGGGAACTCCCCGGCCCGCAGGTGCCGTTCGATCCGGTCGGCGAGGGTGACGGTGTACGCGGCGAGGGCGTCGGCGTGGAACACGCCGTCGCCCTCCTTCCAGTCGCCGCGGTCGTAGCGCGGCGGGACCACCACCCCGCCCTCCCGCGCGCCGAGCCGGGCCAGCAGGCCCTGTTCGCGCAGGGCCCCGGCGAGCTTGTAGACGCCGGGTACGGTGCCCGGCGCGGGCGGGCGCAGGCCGAGGTTGGACGGGGCATCGAGGAGCACGAGGGTTCGCATCCCCTCATCCTGTGCGATGTCCCCTCCCGGGGGTCGGCATTTCGGCCGTGACGGCCCATCGCTCGTGATCGCGCCAGGCGCCGTCGACGTACAGGAAGTCCGGGGAGAAGCCCTCCAGCCGGAAGCCCGCGCCGCGCACCAGCGCGATCGAGGCGGTGTTGCCGGGCTGGATGTTGGCTTCCAGGCACTCGAAGGCACCGCGCACGATGTTGTTGATGTTGACGAAGCCGGCCAGGGCCCCGGTGCCGAGCTCGCACACGAGGAATCCGGCGCGGCCCTCGCCTCCGGTGAGCCGGGCCGCGTACGACTCGTACTCCTCGAGGGTGACGGGCGGGAACAGCCAGGGGTGGTGGAGGTCCCGGCTCTCCTGTGCCCGTGCCGTGAACTCGGGCCCGTCGGCGAGCCGGAAGGGCCGCAGGCCCACCCGCGCGCCCTCCCGTACGTACGGGGAAAAGGTCATCCGCCCAGGCTAGGAGGTGTGGCACGATGCCCGGTGTGATCATCGGCCTCGACACCCGGGAACTCCTGCTCGCGGCGGCACGGAACAACGCCGAGTGGTGCGACGCGGTCGTACGCTGCCACGGACCGGCGGGCGCGTTCGCGCCGGAGGCGTGGACGAGCGCGCGCCGGACCCCGCCGCTCTACCCGGACGCCGTGACCCTGGCCCCTGGCGCCCAGGCGGCCCCGTTGGTGGCCGGGATCGACACCGGCGGCCCCGGGTGCTCGGTGAAGGACAGCTTCGCCGACCTGGACCTGTCCGGGGACGGCTTCGAGGTGCTGTTCGAGGCCCAGTGGATCCACCGCCCGGCCGGGGCGCCGGTCCCGGAGGCGGCCGCGGCGTCCGGCCTGGAGTGGTCGCAGGTGGCCACCGCGGAGGAACTGCGGGCCTGGGAGGGCGCCTGGGACGGCGAGGAGAGCACCGGACTGTTCCGCCCGGCCCTGCTCGGCGAGGGCATCGCCTTCCTGGCGGGCCGCGCCGGGGGCCGGATCGTCGCCGGGGCCGTCGCGAGCACGGGCGGTGGCGTCGTGGGCGTCTCCAACCTGTTCGCCCACGACGAGACCAACGACGAGGCCCACGCCGCTGGCATCGAGGCCGGCATCGACGCGGGCATCGACGCCGGCATCGACGCCGTCTGGGCGGGCGTCCTCGCCGCGACCGCCACCCGCTGGCCGGGCCTGCCGGTCGTGGGCTACGAGCACGGGGAGGACCTCGACGCCGCCGTCCGCGCCGGGTTCACCCCGATCGGCCCGCTCCGCATCTGGCTGCACACCGCCTGAGCGGGCAGAACCGGCTGCTGGTGGCGATCGGCACCCCTCAGGGCGTGCCCTGGGGCTCCAGCCGCAGCAGCGGGATGTCGGTCCGCTCGATCCCGAAGACCTGGGCGTACAGGGACAGTTCGGCTTCCAGCGCCCGGATCATGGTGTCCGCCCGCCGGAAGCCGTGGCCCTCGCCAGCGAAGGTCAGGTACGCGTGCGGTACCGGACGGCCCCGCAGCGCGGCCAGGAAGCGTTCCGCCTGGGCCGGTGGGCAGACCGGGTCGTCCAGCCCCTGGAGCAGGACGAACGGCGCCGTGATCCGGTCGGCGCGGGCCACCGGGGAGCGCTCGCGGTTCAGGACGGCCAGGGTCTGCGGCGGCCCGGCCAGGCCGTCGATGTAGCGGGATTCCATGTCGTGGGTCTCCTCGGCGAAGCCGAGCAGGTCCAGCACCGGGTAGATGATCGCGGCGCAGGCGTACAGGTCGGTGGCGGCCAGCGAGGCCGCCGCCGTCCAGCCGCCCGCGCTGCCGCCCCGGATGGCGAGCCGGGCGGGGTCGGCGGTCCCCTCGGCGGCCAGCGCCCGGGCCACCGCCGCGCAGTCCTCCACGTCCACCACGCCCCACTGCTCGCGCAGCCGCTCCCGGTAGGCGCGGCCGTAGCCGGTGGACCCTCCGTAGTTCACCTCGACCACGCCGATGCCGCGCGAGGTGAAGTACGCGATGTGCAGGTCGAGTACGGGCGGCACGTGGTCGGTGGGTCCGCCGTGCGCCCACACCACGTACGGGGGCAGTTCGTCGCCGGCGGCCCGGCAGGCCGGGTGGTGCGGCGGGTAGACGTGCGCGTGGATCTGGCGGTTGTCGGGACCGAGGAAGGTGCGGCTCTGCGGCTCCGGGTAGTAGGCCGGGTCCACCGGGCCCGCGCCCTGCGCGCCGACCACCCGGGCGTGCCCGGTGGCGGTGTCCAGCTCGACCACCTCGTAGGCGCTGCGCGGGCTGGCGGCGACCCCGTAGACCCGGGTGCCGTGCACGGCGAGCGTCGGCTGCCAGGCCGTCCACGGCCCGGCCGCGTCCACCAGGTCGCCGCTCTCCGGGTCCAGGATGCCGAGGACCGGGGAGCCCTGACCGTGCAGGACGGCGACGGGCCCCTCGGGCAGCGGGGCGAGCCAGCGCAGTCCGGGTTTCCACAGCGGGCCGCCGAACTCCTCTTCCCTGGGGCACAGGTTGACGGCCTCGCCGGTCTTCGGGTCCACGCGGTACGGGTTCCACCAGCCGCCGCGGTCGCTCACCGCGAGGAGGGTTCCGCCGGCCGTCCAGTCCACCTGGGCCACGGACTCCTCGGGGCCGCCGAGCACGGTCCGGGCCTCGGCGAGCTCCCCGTCCTCGGTGACGTCGGCCAGCTTCAGCTCGGTGCCGTCCCAGGGCATCCGGGGGTGGTCCCACACCAGCCAGGCCGCGCGCCGGCCGTCCGGGGAGAGCCGGGGCCCGGTGGTGAACCGGTGCCGGTCGTCCGTCAGCTCCCGCACCGCGGCGCGGTCCCCGGCCGCCGAGCCGTCCAGCGGTACGGCGGCCAGTACCCGGCGCACATCGGTCGGCGCGGGCCCGGTGAATTCCTCCAGCACGCACCACACCTCGCCGCCGCGCAGCACCGGGTCGGCCCAGCGCAGCCCGCCGCCGGTCCCGGACACGGGGGTCAGGGCCCGCGGCCCGGGATCGCCGGGCGCGTCGGGCTCGTACGCGTACAGTCGCTGGTCGGCGAAGTGGACGAAGACCAACAGGGGCCCGCCGACGGGCCGTTCGACTCCGGCCCAGGGCTGTCCGCCGTATTCGGTGACCCGGCTGCGGACGTTCCACGGCGCGGGCAGCTCGGTGACTTCCCGGCCGGTGGGACCGTCGTCGCCTGTGGTGCGGCTGCGTACGAGGGCGCGGCGGCCGGCCTCCCGCGGCCGGGGCTCGGTCCACCACACCTCGGGGCCGACCGTGCCGAGGTACTCGGGCCGCCCGTCGAGCGAGGCGGCGAGCGCGGCGTCGATGGGTGAGGGCCAGCTTCCGTAGGGCAGGGTCGCCGCCGCCATCACCGGGTCCCGCTCACAGGGTCCGCAGCGCACGGTCGAGGACGCGGACGCCGAAGTGCAGGGCTTCGACGGGGACCCGCTCGTCCACGCCGTGGAAGAGGGCCCAGTAGTCGAAGCCCGGCGGCAGCTTCAGGGGGGAGAAGCCGTAGCCGGTGATGCCGAGGCGGGAGAACTGCTTGGCGTCGGTGCCGCCGGCCATGCAGAAGGGCACCACGTGCCCGTCCGGGTCGAACCGCTCGACGGACTCGCGCAGGATCGCGTACGTCCGCCCGTCCACGGGGGCTTCGAGCGCCGGCTCGCGGTGGTGGAACTCCCACCGCACGTAGGGGCCGGTGAGCGCGTCCAGGGTGGCGATGAACTCGGCCTCGCCGCCGGGCAGCATCCGGCCGTCCACGTAGGCGGTGGCCTGTCCGGGGATCACGTTCAGCTTGTAGCCGGCGCTGAGCATGGTCGGGTTGGCGCTGTTGCGTACGGTCGCCTCCACCAGGACGGCTGCCGGGCCGAGGTCGGCGAGGACCGCGTCGAGGTCGAAGCCGGGGTGGCGCGGGTCCACCGACAGGCCCTGCAGGGCGGCGAGTTCGGTGATGCAGGCGACGAGGGTGTCGGTGAGCCGGACCGGCCATTCGTAGGCGCCGATCCGTGCCACGGCCGCGGCGAGCCGGGTGACGGCGTTGGCCTTGTTGGGCTTGGAGCCGTGGCCGGCGGTGCCGTGCGCGGTCAACTTCAGCCAGGCGGTGCCCCGTTCGCCTGCCGCGATCGGATAGAGGGCCTGGCCGGGGCCCTGGCCGGTGTGCACGGTGAAGGCTCCGGACTCGCTGATGCCTTCCGTGCAGCCATCGAAGAGGTGCGGATGGTGGTCGGCGAGGAAGCCGGACCCGTCGATCGCGCTGTCCTCCTCGTCGGCGGTGTAGGCGATCACGATGTCCCGGCGCGGCTTCACTCCCGCGCGCGCCCAGGCCCGTACGAGGGCCAGCACCATCGCGTCCATGTTCTTCATGTCGACGGCGCCGCGCCCCCAGACCACGCCGTCGCGGACCTCGCCGGAGAAGGGGTCCACGCTCCAGTCGGCGGCCTCGGCGGGTACCACGTCGAGGTGGCCGTGGACGAGGAGGGCCTCGGCGGAGGGGTCGGTGCCCTCGATCCGGGCGACCACGTTGGTGCGGCCGGGTGTGCGCTCCAGCAGGACCGGCTGCAGACCGGCGGCGGCGAGCCGCTCGGCGACGTATTCGGCGGCGGGGCGCTCACGGCAGTCGCCGCCGCCCCGGTTGGTGGTGTCGATCCTGATGAGGCCGGAGGTGAACTCGACGGCCTCGTCGAGGGCCACCTCGTCCACGACGTCCACGACGTCCACGACGTCCACGGCGCCCGCGACGTCCACGACGTCCATGACGTGCCCGACGTCCGCGCTCCCGGCGTCGACGCGGAGCTCGGTCCTGATTGCCTGCATGTCAGCCATACTGCTCCTCCACGGCCGCCGAGACGACCGTCGTGACCGCCTTGAAGGTCCGGATCCCCTCGTACATCGTCTCGCTGGTGTACGCGACCCTGCGCTCCCCGCACCGCTCCGTGCCCGGCACCACCGTGGCGGCCATGGCCAGGTGCTCGGCGTCGAACTCCAGCTCCACGGTGAAGGGTCCGCCGCGGACCGGCTCGTGCCGTACGGCCAGGGCGGTGGCCTCCTTGGCGGCGGCCCGGATGTCGGCCGCGGTGCGGGCGGGGGTCCGGCACACGGCGGCGTAGCGCGAGACGTGGTCCTTGACCGCGACGGTCACCGCGTCCGGGGCGTAGCCGGCGGCGTCGACACACGTCAGGTCGTCGCCGGTGACCAGGACGACCGGGACCCCGTACTCGGCGACGACGTGGGCGTTGAGCAGTCCCTCGCTGGCGCGGATCCCGTTCACCCAGACCCCGGTGATGGAGTTGGCGAGGTAGGTGTGGGCGAGGACGCCCTCGGCGCCGGCGCCCGTGTGGTAGCCGACGAACGCGATGCCGTCGACGTCGCCGCGCTGGACCCCCTCGACCATGGAGAGGCTCTTGTGGCGGCCGGTGAGCATCTCGGCGCGGGCGTCGAGCCGTTCGAGCAGCAGGTTGCGCATGGTCCAGTGCGCCTCGTTGATGACGACCTGGTCGGCGCCGCCGTCGTAGAAGCCGAGCACGGCGGCGTTGACGTCGGAGGTGAAGAGTCCCCGGCAGCGCTCCCACTGCGGTGTCCCGGGCAGCACGTCGGCGGGCCAGGTGACGCCTGTGGCGCCTTCCATGTCGGCGGAGATGAGGATCTTCATCGGGCCCCCGGGCGGTCGGTTGCGCGGTCGCGCGCGACGCGGGCGGCACGCACGGCGCCCAGCCTAGGCCCTGGCCGGGCGATGTTCGCGGATCCACCCGCGCGCCCCGACGCAAAGACCCTCCCGGCTCCGCCGACCCGCCCCCGGCTCCGGCTCCGGCTCCGCCGAACAACCCCGGCTGCGCCGGAGCCAAACTCAGCCTCGCCGGCGTTTGAGGCGCGGGGTCTGGGGCGGAGCCCCAGGAAACCCGGCGCAACGTTGCAGCCCGGCCCGGGCACAATCCAGCCCCGCCGGGGGTTGGGGGGGGGGGGGGGGGGGGGGGGGGAAAGAAAAAAAAATCCCACAGGAAGGAGGGG